>JAMDDD010000040.1 GCA_023489275.1 Actinomycetota bacterium | reverse complement strand
CGGGATTGCCGCCGAGCTGCGCGCCGGCCTGGACCCGGAAAGTCCGGTTGTGCCAACGCTGTCGCGCATCTGGAGTACAGCGGAGTGGCACGAGCGGGAAACTTTCGATCTGCTCGGCATCGTTTACGAAGGGCATCCTGATCTGCGCCGCATCCTTACCCGCGGCGAAGACGGCGTCTTCCCGTTGCGGAAGGACGCCCGCCCGCACCGTGTCCGCCGCGAAGAATGGAGTTTTGAGGGCGTTGGCGCCGCCAAGCGGCTGCCCGGCGAAGGCAAAACAAGTTTCTAGTTTCGAGTTGCTGATTTCCAAGTTGCGAGAAACGCAGCCCGTAACTAAAAACGGGAAACTGGCAACTTGAAACAAAAACTGAATTGATTTGAGGATTTATTATGGCAGAAACAGCCTTAGAAAAAGACAGGGATTTGCGCCTGGAAGAAATGGTTCTCAACATGGGACCGCAACACCCTTCCACACACGGGGTTCTGCGGCTGGTGCTGCACCTGGATGGCGAGTTAATCGTCAGCGTCGATCCACAGCTCGGATACCTGCACCGCG
Source organism: Actinomycetota bacterium (assembly GCA_023489275.1). Taxonomy (GTDB): domain Bacteria; phylum Actinomycetota; class Thermoleophilia; order BMS3ABIN01; family BMS3ABIN01; genus JACWAD01. The sequence goes on along the minus strand of JAMDDD010000040.1, from coordinate 33,982 downwards.
GCTTCGAGAAGCTGGCAGAGAACCGCACTTATATGCAGTTTTTCTCGATGCTGTCGCGGCTGGACTACCTGGCCGGTTTCTTCATGGAATGGGCTTACGTCCGCGCCATCGAGGATCTGATGGAGATCGAGCCGCCTCCCCGGGCGGAGTATCTGCGGGTCATCGCTGGCGAGCTCAACCGCATCATCAGCCATCACATGGCCATCGGCGACTACCTGCTGAACCTGGGCGCGGTAACGCCGGTGCTGTGGACGTTCCGCGACCGCGAAGACGTTCTGGACCTGCTGGAGCTGCTGACCGGGCAGCGGATGATGTACAACTTTGCCCGCGTCGGCGGCGTCCGCTACGACCTTCCGGACGGCTTCGAAGAGCAGTGCCGCAAATTTTTAAAACGGTTTCCGGCGATGATTGACGAGTACGAGCAGCTGATCACCGGCAACGAGATCTTTCTGGCGCGGTCGCTGGGGATGGGCGTGATCTCGCCGGAGCAGGCGCTCGACTTCGGCCTTTCAGGCCCGAATCTGCGCGCCTCGGGCGTGCCGGTTGACTTAAGGCGCCATAACCCGTATTCAGTTTATCCCGAGCTTGATTTTGACATTCCTACCGGCCTGAACGGTGACAGCTTCGACCGCTACAAATGCCGGATTGAGGAGCTGCGCCAGTCCGTGCGGATCATCGGGCAGGCCCTGGATGCTCTGCCGGGAGGACCGGTGAACATGCGGATTCCACCGATGCTCCGGCCGCCGGCCGGCGAGAGCTTCGCCGCGGTGGAGACAGGGCGCGGCGAATGGTCCAACTATCTGGTCTCCGACGGTTCCTTAAGGCCTTACCGGCTGAAGCTGCGCGATTCCTGCTTCGTGGCTATTTCGACACTGCCAAAAATCCTCCCCGGCAACAAAATGGCGGATGTCGTCGGCATCACCGGCAGCCTCGACCTGATCATGGGGTCGGTTGACCGGTGAGTTGGAACCTGTCATTCTTTGAGCATCTGATCGCTGCCGTGGTGATCGCCGTGGCGGTGCCGGCCTTGAGTGCCATCGTTTTTCCCTTTGCTATCCGCCGCATCTCCGGATTCATGAGCGACCGGCTCGGCCCCAACCGGGTCGGCCCGGCCGGCCTCTTGCAGCCGATGGCTGATTTTCTCAAGCTGATGCTCAAGGAGGACATTACCCCCAATCGCAGTGACCGGTTCCTGTTTATGCTGGCGCCAATCATCGCGTTCATCACGCCGGTCCTCGCCGTCAGCGTTATCCCGTTTAGCAAGGGTTTTACGATCGCCAACCTGAACGTGGGCCTGGTTTACGTAGTCGCCTTTGGCTCATTCACGGTTTTGGGTATCCTGCTGGCCGGCTGGGCCTCGCATAACAAGTACTCGCTGCTGGGCGGCCTCCGTTCGGTCGCCCAGATGGTCTCCTATGAAGTCCCGATGATCCTTAACATCATCATCATCGCCATGCTGGTGGGGTCGCTCAGCCTGAATAACGTCGTCGGAGCCCAGGGCCGGGTCTGGTTTATCGCCGTGCAGCCGCTGGCGTTCGTGGTATTTATCATCGCCGGCATGGCCGAGCTGAACCGCACCCCCTTTGATTTGCCGGAAGCCGAGTCAGAGCTGGTTGGAGGCTATATGACAGAGTACGGCGGCATGCGCTGGGGTTTCTTTTACGGCCTGATCGAATGGGGCAACGCCGCCATCTGGTCGCTTACCGGCGCCACTCTTTTCCTCGGCGGCTGGCGGGGACCGTTCGCCGGCAGCCCCGGCTGGCTGATTCTGAAAGTGCTGGTGCTGGTCTTTGTCGTGATCTGGTTCTTCTCGACTTTCCCCCGGCTGCAGATTGACCAGCTGATGAATTTTGCCTGGAAGGTGCTGATCCCTCTCAGTCTGGTTAACCTGGGCGTCACGGGACTGCTTATCATCCTGCTGCCAAACAGCTTCCTGCCGCCGGTGGCGGCTTTTAGCTGGGTGTCAACCATCGCACTCATCTTTCTTTTCCAGCCGGTGCTCAGAAAATCGCTGATTCGTAAGCGAATGAGAAGGGCGGCAGCATGAAGTTCAAAGTTCAAAGGTCAAAGTTCAAAGTTGACTCCCGGCAAAGTCATTTTGGGCTTTTTAAACTTGGAACCAATAGATGATCGGTCTCTTAAAAGGCCTGGAAATAACGGCGGCGCACCTGCTTCGCAAGAAAGTGACGGTGCAGTATCCCGAAGAGCGGCGGAAACTGCCTGAGCGCAGCCGCGGCCTCATCCGCCTGCGGCTGAAGGACGACGCGGCGACGCCCCGCTGCATCGCCTGCACTTTTTGCGAGCAGGTATGTCCGGCGGTTGCCATCAAGATTATTTATGATGAAAAGCGGGCGGATAAGGTCTGGCGTTTTGACGCCGGCGCCGGTCCGATGCTGTCTTTCCTGAACAGGGGAGAGAAGCCGGTAGGCATCGCTCCCTGGCCGCAGGGCGCGGCGGAAGCGCCCGCCCGGGGCTGCATCGCCAGTTCTCTGATCGACGCCGGTGAGCTTACCGAGCAACTGCTGGAGGGGCTGGCGCTAAAAAACGGCGCCTGGGTGAGCCAGGTATTTTCCATTGCCACTTATTATGATCAGCTGGGGCCGGGCGCGCCCCGGCCGGGTGAGGCGCCGCCGGCCCCTGCGGAGCGCGCGACAATGGAGGATTGCCCGCAGATCCTGCTGGCAAATCACGGCGGCGTCGATCCGGAAAGCATCGATGCTTATGCCGGCGCCGGCGGTTACAGCGCCGCTACCCGGATCCTCACCGAAACGCCACCGCCGGGAGTGGTGGAGGAGATCACGCAAAGTGGCCTGCGCGGCCGCAGCGGCTCCGGTTTTCCCACCGGCCGCAAGTGGCAGGTGGCGGCTGAGACGCTTGCGCCGCAAAAGTACATCATCTGCAATGCCGAGGAAGGCGATCCGGGTTCCTTTAAAGACCGGATCCTGCTGGAGGAAAATCCGCACAGCGTCATCGAGGGGATGATCGTGGCCGGCTACGCCATCGGCGCCAGTCAGGGATACATCTATATCAGCAAAGACAACCGCCTCGCCGTCGAGCGCCTCCGTGGCGCCATAGACCAGGCTGAGGACCGGGATCTCCTGGGAGCGGAGCTGCCCGGCGGCTTTGCTTTCAGCCTTGAAGTCGTGGAGGTGCCCAAGACCTTTATGGGCGGTGAGGAAACGGCGGTCATCGCCACCCTGGAAGGAAAGCGGCCGATGCCCAGCGTCCGGCCTCCTTACCCGGCGGAAAAAGGCCTGCGCGGCATGCCCACCGTCGTCGAGAATGTCGAAACGCTGGCGGCGGTGCCGTGGATCATCAAGAACGGGGCCCGTGCCTTCAGTCAGATCGGCGCGCCGAATGCGCCGGGGACCAAGCTGTTTACGCTGCAGGGCGCGGTTGGCAAGCCTGGCGTTTATGAGGCATCCATGAGCACCAGCCTGAAAAAGCTGGTGGCTGAAGTTGGCGGCGGCTTTAAAGGAGAGCCCAAGGCGGCGCTGGTGGGCTCCGCCGGCGGCGGTTTCCTCTCGCCCGGATTGTTTGACATCCCGCTCGACTATGACTCTTTAAGCGAGGCCGGTGGCGACTTAAGCTCCGGAACGATAACGGTGCTGGGGGCGGATGAATGCGTGGTGGACGTCGCCCGGCAGTGCCTGGCCTTTTTCACCAGGCAGTCGTGCGGCAAGTGCGTTCCCTGCCGCCTGGGGACCTGGCGCCTGCTGGACGTCGTTGACAGAATCTGCCGCGGTGCCGGCGCCGGCGACCTCGAGCTGGCCCGGACGCTGGCGGAGGATATCCAGGCGGGCGCGCTCTGCGGCCTCGGCCGCACCTCCGTCCGGCCGCTGCTGACCGGACTAAAGTTCTTCAAGGAAGAATTTACGGCGCACGCAGTTGAAGGCAAATGCGCGGCAGGGAGATGTGGTAAATGAAAAGTTTCGCGTTGCCGGTTGCCAGTTTCTTGTTAAACCATCATTCATCGAAACCAGAAACTGGAAACTCGAAACCAGAAACCAATATGGCATGAGTGACGGACTCAATCAAAAAGTAAATTGCTTGCCTCCCGTCCGGATTTCGGGCACCGGCGCGCCGGTAAAGCTGAGCATAAACGGCCGCGAGGTCATGGCCCATGAGGGAGATACCATCCTGGAAGCGGCCAAGTCGGTCAAGATCAAGATCCCTTATCTTTGCGTCATCAAAGGCCTGGAGCCCTTCGGGGGCTGCCGCCTCTGTGTCGTCGAGGTCGAGGGCGAGGAGCGTCCCGTGCCTTCCTGCGCCACTTATGTCCGGGAAGGCATGGTCGTCACCACCGATAGCGAGGAGCTGCTCCGGCTGCGGAAGACATATCTGGAGCTGCTGCTTTCCGACCATAACGCCTACTGCCTGCCGCCGTGCAAGTATGGCTGCCCCACTAATGTTGATATTCCCGCTTTCATCGGCCTGATCGCGGACGGGGACTATGATGAGTCACAGCGGGTGTTGAAAGAGAACCTGCCCTTCCCGGCGATTGTCGGCCGCGTCTGCCCGCACCCTTGCGAGGGTGTCTGCCGCCGTGAGGAAGTGGAGGAGCCGATTTCAATCCGGCTCTCACACCGCTTTGTCGGGGATGTGGCGATTGAAAAGGGATTTAAGCCTGAGCAGCCTGCCGCCGCCACCGGCAAGCGCGTGGCCGTGGTCGGCGCCGGCCCGGCAGGGCTGGCCAACGCCTATTACCTGGCGCTTAAAGGCCATAGCGTCACGATCTTCGAGGCGCTGCCCGATACCGGCGGCATGCTCCGCTACGGCATCCCTGAATACCGTCTTCCCAAAAGGGTTTTAAACGCGGAGCTCGAGCCTCTCTGGGCGATGGGAGTGGAACTGAAAACGGGCATGGCGCTGGGGCCGGATTTCTCTCTCGATGACCTGCTGGGCGAGATGGGGTTTGCTGCCGTCTTTCTCGGCATCGGCGCTCACGCGAGCCGCGCCATGCGCGTTGAAGGAGAGGATCTTGAAGGCGTCATTACTGTGGTTGATTTTCTCCGCGAGGTGGCGCTCGGGAACCCGCCCGACGTCGGCGACAAGGTCGCGGTCATTGGCGGCGGCTTTTCTGCCATGGACGCCGCCCGCGTTTCCAAACGGCTGGGCGCCAGCGAGGTGACGGTCTTCTACCGCCGCACCCAGAAGGAGATGCCGGCGCATGAGCTGGAAGTCAAGGACGCCATGGAGGAAGGGGTCCTGTTTTCCTTCCTGGTGGCGCCGGTCCGGGTGGAGGGCAAGGACGGCCGTGTCGCCGGTATGATCTGCCAGAAGATGGAGCTGGGGGAGCCTGACGCCAGCGGCCGGAGGCGGCCGCAGCCGGTTCCCGGCTCCGAGTACCTGGTGGAGTTGGACACGATTATCCCGGCCATCGGCCAGATGCCGAAGCTGACGTATATCGACGTTAAAAAAGAGGAAGAATGCACCCTTTTTCCGGAAGAGGGCGGTGTCACTTGCTCCCGCTGGCAGACGATCGAGACCAATCCCAGGACATATCAGACAGGGCGCCCGCAGGTGTTCGCCGCTGGCGACGCCGTCAGCGGGGCTCTCACCGTGGTGGCTGCCATTGGCGGCGCCAAGAAAGCTGCCTGGGCCATGGACGCCTTTCTCCGGGGTGAGGACATGTCCGCTTACGAGACCGCTCTGCCCGAGCTGGAAAAACCGCCGATGATTTCCATTCCCGCTTACCGCGACAAAAAAGAAGCGCGGCAGATGACGCCGCAGCTGCCGGTCCTGGAGCGCGAAGGCAACTTCCTCGAGATTGACCGGGGATTTTCGGAAGCGGCAGCCGGAGACGAGAGCCGCCGCTGCCTGCAGTGCATCTGCGAGGGCGTGGAGAGCTGCAAACTCCGGCGCTACAGCATTGGCGCCGGACTGATGAAGGAGGAAGGGAACCGGTTTGCCGGAGCCCAGCATCTGTACGGTCGCGACACCACCCATGATTTTATCCAGCGCGACCCCAACCGGTGCATTGACTGCGCCCGCTGCATCCGGGTCTGCAAGTACGTAACCGGCTCCGGGGTGTATGATTTTACCGGCCGTGGCGCCGGCGCTATCGTCACGCCGCCGTTCGACCGGTCGCTCAACGAGACTGATTGCGTATCTTGCGGCCGCTGCGCCACTCTCTGCCCGACGGGAGCGCTGTTTATGAAAGATCGGCAACTTGTCAACTGGCATCTGGACACTTCCCGGTGTATATTTTGCGCCGATTGCGTCGAGGTCTGCCCGGTGGAATCGCTGGCGATCACGCCCGCGTTTGAGCTGGCCACCGCCAGCCATGAGGAGCTGCACTGCAATCTGCTTGACATGGCCCGGGGCCCGGATTTAAACCCTGCCGGGTCATGCCAGCAAGACCACGCCCCCAGGGAGAACGAAGATCACGCCGCCAAGCAGTACCAGAAGGATGTGCATGGAGGCGAAACCGCTCTGAAACGGGAGCAGAAAAAGCAATGAACGGCTTCTCCACACCTTTGTTTTATATCGTCGCTGCCGTCGTGATTATTCCCGCGGTGCTGATGGTCAGCTTCCGCAACCTGATTTACAGCGCCATCGCCATGATCGCCAGCTTCACCGGCGTGGCGATTGTATTTATTACGCTGAACGCCGAGCTGCTGGCGGCGGCGCAACTGCTCATCTACGTCGGCGCGATTTCGATCCTGATCCTGTTTGCGATCATGCTCACCAAGCAGCGAAGCGGAGAACTCCGGCTGTTTTTCCACCGCCAGGCGTGGGCGGCGCTGCCGGCGGCGGTGATTCTCGCGGCGGTGCTGGGAGTGGTGCTGGGCAGAGGCAAGTATAATTACGCGCCCAAGCCGCAAAATCCGACAACGGCGCAGCTCTCCCGCCTCCTGTTTAATCAGTACGCGCTTCCCTTTGAGTTGGTGTCGCTGGTGCTGCTGGTTGCCATCGCCGGCGCTGTCCTGCTGGCCAAGAGAGAGAAGCGCCGGTGACGCCGCTCCAGTATTATCTCGCGCTGGCCGCGGCCCTGTTTGCCGTCGGCGCCTGGGGCGTGGTGGCGCGCCGCAACATAATTCTCGTGGTGATGTGCCTGGAGCTGATGCTGAACGCGGTCAACATCGCCCTGGTGGCTTTTTCCAACTACTCGGCCATCGGTCCCGGCCGCGGCGAAGTGTTCGTGTTCATCGTGCTGGCGGTAGCGGCGGCGGAGGTGGCTGTGGGGCTGGCAATCGGCATCGCCATGTACCGGCTGCGGGAAAGGCTTGATGTTGACGAACTTGACGATTTAAAAGGATGAGAATGATTTGAAAGCAGTTGTGCTGCTGATACCGCTGCTGCCGCTGGCCTCGTTTGTGTTTACGGGACTGCTGGGACGGCGCTACCTGAAGGAGAAAAGCCATTTCGCTTCCGTGGGCGCCGTGGCCATCAGCTGGCTGCTTTCAATGTATGTTTTTATTCAGGTAGAGCGGGGCCATACCCTCTCCTGGCAGATTTACTCGTGGATCGCCGTCGGGCATTTCAGTGTCGATATCGGCTTTCTGGTTGACGAGCTGACCGCCATCATGCTCCTGGTAGTCGCCACCGTCGGCTTCATGGTCCATGTCTACTCGATCGGATACATGCACGGGGACAAGGGTTACTACCGCTTCTTCGCCTATATCAACCTGTTCATGTTCTCGATGTTCATGCTGGTGCTGGCCAACAACTACCTCCTGCTCTACGTTTTCTGGGAAGCCGTGGGCCTTTGCTCTTACCTGCTGATCGCTTTCTGGTTCCCCAAGGTGAGCGCCTCCAACGCCGGCATGAAGGCTTTCCTTGTCAACCGCGTGGGCGACTTCGGCTTCAGCCTGGGGATCATGCTCATTTTCGTTACCCTGGGAACGCTGAGCTACAGCGGCGTCTTTGCCGCGGCCGGTGGCTTAAGCGGCGGCATGGCCACCGCTATCTGCCTGCTGCTGTTTACCGGCGCCGTAGGCAAGAGCGCCCAGTTCCCCCTGCACGTCTGGCTGCCGGATGCCATGGAGGGCCCGACCCCGGTCAGCTCCCTGATCCATGCCGCCACCATGGTCAACGCCGGCGTCTACATGGTTGCCCGTTCCAATCCCCTTTTTGCCCACTCGCATACCGCCATGCTGGTGGTGGCCATCATCGGAACCTTTACCGCTATCTTCGCCGCCAGCATCGCCATGGTCCAGACGGACATCAAGAAGGTGCTGGCATATTCGACCGTCAGTCAGCTGGGTTACATGTTCATGGCGCTGGGAGTGGGCGCCTGGACCGCGGCCATGTTTCACTTGCTGGCGCACGGCTTCTTCAAGGGCCTGCTCTTCCTCTGTTCCGGATCGGTGATCCACGCCATGGGCGGCGAGCAGGACATGCTCAAGATGGGCGGCTTAAGGAAGAAGATCAAGATTACCTACTGGACCTTCCTCATCGGCGCCCTGGCGCTTTCCGGATTCCCGGGCCTCTCCGGCTTTTTCAGCAAGGACGCCGTGCTCGCGGGCGCGTTCGATGGGGGCTACTATTACTTCTGGATCGTCGCTGTGATTACCGTGTTCCTGACGGCTTTTTATTCTTTCCGGATGATCTTTCTCACGTTCTTTAACGAACCGCGAGACGCCAGGCTTTTCTCCCATGCGCACGAGTCACCGTGGGTGATGACGGTGCCGCTGATCGTCCTGGCGGTGCCCACCGTGGGGGCCGGCCTGCTGCTCGGCGTTCCGCCGGGGAGCGGTTACATCGATCACTTTCTCCACGGTGTCTTTGCCGCCGCCATTCATGCGCCGGCGCATGAATTCGGCTTGTTATCGGGGGTCCTGATGGCCTTTTCGGCTGCCGTGGGCATTGCCGGCATCTTGCTGGCCTGGCATTTTTACCTGCGCTGCCCCTGGCTGCCGGCAAAGGCGTGCAAGCGCTCCGGCCGCTTTTACACGTTGCTGCTCAACAAATATTACATTGATGAGATCTACTTCGCGGTAATTATCAATCCGCTGCGCCGCTTCTCCGGTTGGCTCTGGCGGATCGTTGACGCCGGAGTCATTGACGGGGCAGTCAATGGCGCCGGCTGGCTGGCGGTAGGCGCCGGCCGCGCCCTCCGGCCGATCCAGGCGGGAAAGATTCAGGGTTATCTGTTTACGATGATGCTGGGATTGCTGGTGCTAATGATCGTGTACGTTTTTTTGACATTGTAACAGTTTAGTTCTGAGTTCCGAGCGAGGAGTGTTGCGGTGAAGAAAGAGTTTGACAAGATGAACATGTTTGCAAACGATACGAGCAATCTAACCGGTGGATTTTTGACTTACTTAAAGAACACGAAATTCAAAGGAAGAAAATACAGCCCAGTGAAAATAACTCGGAACTCGGAACTCTGAACTCGGAACGATGTTTTCTTTCCAATCCCAGATAGGCTTTCCGATATTGACGGTAATGACCTTCCTCCCCACGCTGGGGGCGCTGGTCATGCTGGTGCTCATGCGGGGCCGGCCGTTGCTGTACAAGTATACGGCGCTGGCGACAACGGCGGCGGTATTCGTGCTGTCACTGGTGATGGTATTTAAATTCAACCAGAACACCGCGTCGTTCCAGTTCATCGAGAAAGTCAACTGGATCCCGCGGCTCGGTTCCAGCTATCACATGGGAGTCGACGGGATCAGTGTCTTGCTGATCCTGCTCACGACGCTGCTGTCACTGGTGATCATCCCTGCTTCCTGGAATTACATCAAGGACCGCGAGCTGAGTTTCTTTGCTGCGTTCCTCTTCCTGGAAACCGGCATGATCGGCACTTTCTGCGCCCGCGACCTGCTCCTCTTCTATGTTTTCTGGGAGCTGATGCTGATCCCGATGTATTTCATCATCGGCGTCTGGGGTGGCCCCCGGCGCATCTATGCGGCGCTGAAGTTTTTCCTCTTCACGATGGCCGGCAGCGTCCTGATGCTGGTAGCCATCGTCGCCATCGCCTATCTGGCGCGGCCCAACCACTTCGCGGCGCCCGTTTTTGATCTGGACCAGCTGCAAAACGCCGTGTTCTCGTTCCCGGTACAGCTGGCGGCCTTTCTGGCCTTCTTCATCGCTTTCGCCATCAAGGTGCCAATGTGGCCGGTGCATACCTGGCTGCCGGACGCCCACGTGGAGGCGCCCACCGCCGGCAGCGTCATTCTGGCGGGGGTACTACTGAAGATGGGCGGCTACGGCATCATCCGCTTCTGCATTCCCCTGTTCCCGGACGCGGCGGCGGCCGCCGTCCCCTACATCCTCATCCTGTCAATCATTGCCATCATCTACGGCGCCTTGCTGTCGCTGGTGCAAAAGGATTTGAAGAAGCTGGTGGCCTACTCCAGCGTCAGCCACATGGGCTTTGTCACCGGCGGCATCTTTGCCCTCAATATTATCGGCGTCGAGGGTGGCGTGCTGGTGATGTTCAGCCACGGACTGCTAACAGGATCTCTGTTCCTCCTGGTTGGCTTTGCCTACGAGCGCCTGCATACGCGTGAGATCAGCGCCATGGGCGGGCTGGCGTCGCCGTTCCCGGTGCTGGCTTCGTTCCTGCTTTTCTTCACGCTGGCGTCTCTGGGCCTTCCCGGTCTCTCCGGTTTCGTGGGGGAGTTCCTCAGCCTGCTGGGCCTGTTTAGCTATAACAAGGCGATGGCGGTGATCGCGGCTGGCGGCATCATCCTGGCGGCGGCGTATCTTCTCTGGATGTACCTGCGCACCATGTTCACCGAAACCCGCGATGAAAAGTGGTTTAAACTCTCGGATCTAAACCTGCGGGAGATCAGCGCTCTGGTGCCGCTGGGGGCGCTGGCGGTCTGGGTTGGGGTGTATCCGGCCACGTTCCTTAATATCATCAACCCCTCGGTCACCCGTCTGGTCCACCAGATGGCGCCGTATATGGCCCAGCACGGCAACTTTCTCACCCGTTTTCTGGCTGCCCTGGGAGGAAGATTGTAGATGCAGCATGATGTTGTCGCCATAGTTCCGGAGCTGATGCTAATCGCCACGGCGCTCCTGATGATGCTCATCGATCCATGGGTGCCCCGGAAGGAGCGGCGCGGTTTCAGCTGGCTGGGAATTCTCGCCTGCGCTACGGCGGCCGTCTCCACCTGGCTGTCGCGCGGGGAGCAGTTTACCACCTTTTCCCATGGCATCGCCCTCGACAAATTCACTGTATTTTTCAAGCTGCTGCTGCTGGCGGTGGCGGTGCTGGCGATGCTTCTCTCGGAGCAGCATCTGGAACTCAAGGGCAGGCTTCTCGGCGATTATTACGCGCTGATCCTGCTGGCCACGGTGGGACTGATGGTGATGGCCGAATCGATTGACCTGGTTACGTTTTTTGTTGGTCTGGAGCTGATGTCTCTCGCCAGCTACGTGCTGGCGGGCTTTTTCCGCCGGAACAGCCGCTCCATCGAGGCGTCGCTGAAGTACTTTCTCACCGGCTCTTTTGCTTCCGGCATTGTCCTTTTCGGGATGGCCCTGCTGTACGGGGTCAGCGGCAGCACCAATTATGAAGAGATCGGAACCGCCATCCGGATCGGGCCGGTCGACGGGCATGTGATAGTGATCGCCATCGTCCTCCTTATCGGCGGCTTCGCCTTCAAGGTGGCGGCGGCGCCGTTCCACAGCTGGGCTCCGGACGTTTATCAGGGAGCGCCTACCCCGGTCGCCGCCTTCCTCTCTGTCGGGCCCAAGATCGGCGCGTTTGCGGTCATCATTAAATTCTTCACGATTATCCTCGGCTCCGAACACGCCCGGTGGGCGCCGCTTTTGATCGCCGTGGCGATTGCGACCATGCTGACCGGCGCCACCATGGCGCTTTTACAACGGGATCTCAAGCGGATGCTCGCTTTCTCCAGCATCGCTCACGTCGGCTATTTATTGCTGGCGGTGGTTGCCATGGGCGAGAACATCAACTCATTTGGCGATTCTTCAATCCTGTTTTATCTTGCCGCCTACGCGGCCATGAATATGGGAGCCTTTGGCGTGCTGGTGTTTCTGGCAAATTCTGGCAAATTCGGCGATAGCCTGGATGAAATGGCGGGCCTTGGACGCCGTTACCCCGGCGCCGCGGGTGTCATGACCGTATTTATGTTTTCGCTGGCGGGGATCCCTCCCACGGCGGGTTTCCTGGCAAAGTTCTACCTCTTCGCGGCCGTAGTGGACGCCGGTCTGGCGTGGCTGGCCGTGGTAGGAGTGCTCTTCAGCGTCGTCTCCGCTTTTTACTACCTGCGCGTGATTGTCTACATGTACATGCGCGAGCCGGAGGCTGAGACGGCGGCGGCGATGGAGCCAACCGGCAAGCGCTCCTGGGACCTCACCCTGGGCCTGGGACTGGCCACGGCCGTCGTTGTCGTTATGGGCATTCTGCCCGGTCCGGTGCTAACCGCGGCTCAGGACGCGGTGGCGAAGATTCTGGGAAGCTGATCCCGGCCTCGCCGCTGGCAGCTTGCCGAAAAAAGGACCGCCGGGAGGAGCGGTCCCGGAACCCGCGCCATCGAGGATGCTGCTCCTGACAGGACGGGCTGCATGTTTGCCAGCTGCCGCTGGCAATTTTCAGGCGGTCAGTCTTCCCAGGCCTCGTCATCCTCGCTGCCGTCAGCGTCCGTGCTGCCTGTCGCATCTTCGGGCAGATCTTCATCATCGGCATGAGCGGCGTAATCGGCGCGGTCTCCGCCATCATTCCTGGCGAGAGCCTCGTCTTCGGGCTCGAAAGAGCTGACCTGTTCACCATCGAAAAACATCTGGTCACCTCCTTTCCCAAACCCTGAATTCCCTGAACGCGCCAAGCATACAGGCATTTCGTTGTCTATAGGCTAAAAGGTTGTTATTTAAAATGTGACACTTTGCGAACGTGAGGTCTTGCCAGGCGCCGGGGCATGCTGATAGACTGATCCTCCCTAAGGTTTGAAGTTCTGCAGATGGTGGCAGTATACGGGCATCCAGCCTCCCAGGAAGGGAATCATGGACCTCCACGTATGCAAAAGCTGCGGGACCGTCGCTAACGTCGAGGCTACGGGGCGCTGCCTGACCTCCATGACCGGAAAGCACGCCTGGATCACGGGCGCTCCGGCGGAAACCTATATGCAGCGCCTGTGGCAACTTCGTTGCCATTCGGTCAGTTCCGCCCGACTTCCTTCAGAGAAGACGGTTTCCCGCAACTGATTTAGCTTGAAAATCCTGTTTTAGCCGGCAGGAGCGGGGTCCGGCGGCGTTTCTGTCTGTCCGAAATCACGCAGTCGATGCAAATTCTCCTGAAATTTTCTTAACCGGAGATCAGAAGATCGAAAACCATCCTCTCCCGGTTCCCAAAATCCCGATTGGATGATCTTTATTAATTGTTCCGTCCGGCCGGTGTGATAGGCTAATTTCCACTGCAAACGCGTCACATCGGAGGCTTGAGATGGGCTGGATCATAATTTCGTTAGCTGCGGGATTCATCCTCGGCGCCGTCGTTGTTTATTTCTTCCTGGCCGGCCGCGAGAAAACCACCCGCGAGATCGCCGGTGAGCTACTCGGAGAGAGCGAGGCCAGGCACCGGTCTGACCTTGACGCAATTATCGCGAACATCAAGGCGAGTTTCGGCGACATGTCTCTGGATGCCCTGACAAAATCATCGAGTCAGCTGATGGAGCTGGCCAAGGCGGAGCTGGGTGCGGTGACCCGGCTGGGAAGCAGTGAGCTGAGCGAGAAAAAGGGCCTGATCGACCAGCAGCTCAGTAATATGTCCGGGCAACTGGAAAGCGTTTCCGCCATGGTCAAGGCGCTGGAGAAGGACCGCGAGCAGAAATTTGGCGAGCTGGCAAACAATCTCCGCACAACCTGGGAACAGACGCAGGCGCTGGCCCGGTCAACCAGCGCGCTCCGGGAGGCGCTGGCGAGCACGCGGGCCAGAGGGCAATGGGGAGAGCGGATGGCGGAGGATGTTCTCAGAATGGCCGGATTCATTGAAAACGTCAACTATATGAAGCAGAAATCATCGGCGGAGGGCGACCGGCCCGATTTCACCTTCCTGCTTCCTAAAGAGCTGAAACTGAATATGGACGCCAAGTTTCCGCTGGACAACTACATGCGTTATCTCGAATGCGAATCACCGGCTGACAAGGAACAGCACCGGCGGGCTTTTCTTCGCGATGTCAAAGCCCGCGTTAAAGAAGTGACAAATCGTCATTATATAAATCAGGCTGACCATACCGTAGACTACGTGCTGCTGTTCATTCCCAACGAGCAGATCTACTCATTCATTCACGAGCAGGACAGGACTATCCTGGATGAGAGCCTGAGGCAGCATGTCGTCTTCTGTTCTCCGGTCACGCTGTTTGCCGTGCTCGCGGTCATCCGGCAGGCGGTGGACAATTTTGCCCTCGAGCAGACATCGAACGAGATTCTGCAAATTATGAACGCTTTCCGCAAGCAATGGGGCGAGTTCGTTAAACGCCTGGAGACGCTCGGCAAGAAGCTGGAAGGCGCCCAGAAAGATTACGAAACGCTGACCACGACACGCCAGCGGCAACTGGAGCGCCAGCTTGACAAGCTGGATAATCTCAAGTTGCAGCGCGATCTGCCCGCCGGCGTCAGTCCGGCCGCAGGAGCTGTGGACGAGGCGGTGGCGCCGGCTCCTGAGCCCCCGGGGCAGGCCGCCGCAGACGAGCTGCAGGCGGACGAGCAGGCGGACCAGCAGCAGGTAAAAGAGGCGCTCAGCAGCGGCGATCCGGTCACCGGATGAAACGTGATTATTAAAGGTTGAGGCCATTCCCTAAAGGCAGCGCGGCGGCGGCCCTGCGGGCCGCCGCCGCGCGAGCCTGTAACATCAACTTTCGTGTTCCGCCAGCGAGTTGTCAGAGAGAGCATGCCAGGTACTAGCGCTCTGCGCGAAGTTTACCCTTGATCTGGTTACAGGCATCTCAAATTATGCAGCTGACCAGACAGGCAGATTACGCCGCCCGGGCGGTGCTCTTTCTGGCGGGATCCAGGATGGCGAGCACCGCCGAGATCGCCGGCGCTCAGGCAATCCCCCAGGAATACCTCTTCAAGATCATACAGGCGCTGGCCCGGGCGGGGATTGTCACAACTCACCGCGGAGCCTGGGGCGGAGTATCACTGGCCCGGCTCCCGGATGAAATCTCTCTGCTGGATGTTATCGAAGCGGTCGAAGGACCGGTGGCGATCAACCGGTGTTTTATCGAAGGGGCGGATTGTGCCCGGGAAAGTTTTTGTTCAATTCGTGATGAACTGATGGCGGCGCAGCTGTTAATGAGCACGAAACTGGCCGCCACTGATTTCGCCTCGCTGGCAAGAAGAGAGCTGAATAGGAAAAATCTTCCCGCCGCCGGCAGCTTTTGAAGTGGAGGTTTCGAGTCCATTTTCTCCGGGGATGATCAACCTGATGTTTTGACGTATAAAGCGTATGGCAAGACCAGTTCATGACAAATGAAAGGAGCAATAATGGCAGAAGAGGCAGCGGCGGTTGAAGAATGTGTCAATACCGAGATCAAGGGCGAGACCTGGGAGGTAATCCAGTACCTGGCGATGGCTTTGAAAGCCGACAACGAAGGCAAGACCGAGGTAGCTCAGACATTGCGCAGCATCGCCATGGATGAAGCCGCCCACGGCTCGCGGTTTAAGTATCTGGCCGGCAATATCGGCGATCTTAAGTCAGAGGTCGAGAAGATGCTCGCCGGCGAAGAGCAGGCGTACGAAGGCAAGCATGAAGGGATGAAGACGGCGGAAAGCGGCGGCCAGAAAGAAATGGCTTCCTGGTTTGACACCGCGGCGCATGATGAGGCCCGTCACGCGGCCATGCTTCGCAATCTGCTCGAACGTTATTTCTAGCTGGATTTCCAGCTTCAAGCCAAAGGAGGGGAAATGGCGATTGAAGGTATTGTCGAGGAACGGTCACATTTTGAGCAGGGGATCCGCAAGTGGCAGCAGGTTGAGGATGTCACCATCGAGTCTTGCGAAGCTCTCAAGGACGCCACCGAAAACATCCTGGTGCAAACGGTGGCCGGCATCATCCGTGCTGATTCCGTCAAGCACAAGGAAGTGCTGGATGTCATCCTCAGGGCGCTGGATGGCACGATTACGCTGACGCCAGAAGAGCTGGGTGGCATGTCTTCGCTGCTTGACAACCACCTCAACATCGAACGCGATTCGATTGCGCTGGCGATGGACGAGTTGGAAAACAGCCGTCATTTTGTTATCCGCGAGCTGCTTTCCTACCTGCTGGAGGACGAGCGCAAACATTACAAGCTTATGAGCCAGCTCAACGATTTCAAGCGGCAGCTGTATCCGTACGCGTAAGACCGGATTCTGCCAGTAAAACAGATCCCTCGCCGTCCTTGTGCTGGATGACATCCTCACTGGGAATGACATCCTCGGATGACATCTGCCTTAACCTGCTCTGCTCCTGGTTAAACCGGCAACCGGCTTAAATCCGGCAGGCGGCGGTTTAAATCTGGATTAAATCTGGGTTAAATGTTCGTCTATCCTGAGTGAATTGTATGATCAGTATCTGTCATGTGACTACGATCCCAGCAGCGATACGAAAGCGATGCTGCTGTAGAAATCCTGTCCGTTACCGCCGATGGTGACGTTCTGGATCGTGCTTAAGTCCGGAAGCATCTTTAGCAGGTTGCCGCTCTTGTAAGTGGTCCAGTAAACCGCGGCGATGGATTGGTCCCGGCCTGGATAGTTGACATGGTTTGTGAGCATCAACCCGTGAGTCCAGCTTTTATGCTGGCCCGTTTTGGTCACGTAATCAAGTGTGATGAATACCGGCGTCTCGCCGCCGATATTGCCGTCGGACTGCAGGTTTTGATCGTCGATCTTTGCCACCAGTTGCACTTCCAGGTTCTTAAGCCCGGAACTGTTGACATTTACAGCCTGCTGCAAACCGACCAGACCGCTGACGCTGTCAGAGCTCTGCCGCTTTAACCGAACGACAGTGCCGCAGGTTCTGTCGTTCCCAATAGACACGAAATCGCTTCCCTGGGATCCAGGCTCGTCTACAGTCTGCCATCCGGTCATGCCACTGCGAAACTGGCCGTTCTGGATATACTCGTGACCGCTGGTGTTCAGATCTTCCGCGCAGATGCCGGCGCTTTGGATAACGGTTGCCGGCGCCGTTGTTGTGACATTGACTTGGCTTTGACATCCCGCTAGCAAAAACCCAAGTAGCAGAAACGCCGTCAACGATAAAACAGGGAAATAACGTTTCGCAAACACCGCGTTCCTTTCATATGAACAATAAATAAGCTCTAACTAGCCCGGTTTGCGGGGTTCTAAACCCGGAGAATTGCCTGGCGGCAAAAAAGGAGTTACGTTCCGGTCAGATTTACAAGCCGGAAAAAACTCGTCAGACTATATGGACTTTGTTGCCACCGAAGTTTTTTGCCACGTACATGGCGGTGTCGGCCCTCGTCACCAGGTCGTCAAGGCTCTCCTGGAAATCGAACTGGGCCAGGCCCAGGCTGAGGCTGGTTTCAGGGAAAGAAAAGTCTTCGAAAGTCTTTCGGATCCGCTCGGCAACGACCGCCGCCTCATTGCTGTCGCTGTAAGGCAGAATCAGGGCAAACTCATCGCCGCCGTAACGGTAACCGGTGTCAACGTCATGCCTGATGCTTGCGGTGATCGCCTGGGCGACGCCACGGAGGGCCTCGTCTCCCTTGACGTGGCCATGCTTGTCGTTGTAATCCTTGAGATTGTCAAGGTCAACGACCAGCAGCGTCAGCGGATGACCCTGCCTTCTGGCGCGCGCCATTTCCTCTTTGAGTTTTTGGTAGAAGTGACGGCGATTAAACAGCTGAGTGAGGCTGTCGGTTATCGACAGCTCTTCCATCTTTTTTGAATGAGCATAAGATTTTTCATACAGCCAGGCGTTCTCGATGGCGACGCCGATTTCCCTGCCGATAGTCACGAGCAGCTTTAACTCCTGCTGGCCGAAACGCCCCTTGTCATCGCTCATGATGCACATGACGCCCCGCACCTTCCCTTTCGATTCCAGCGGAATGCCCACACAAGAACTCAGCTCTGATTGACCGCAGAGGATATTATCGCCCCGGTTCTCGCCGGCGCCGGCATCCTCGATTAAAACCGGTTCGTTTCTTAACGCAACTGCTCCCGGGAATTCGCCGTTGATCGGGCTGACCATCATTTTCTCTACCATATCCGCTGGAAAACCGCGGTGCACCATCAGATTCAGCTCGTTCCTGTTCTCATCGACGAGGAACACGCTGCCCACTTGCAGCTCCAGCAGGTCCAGGACTTTTTCCAGCGAATCCCGGAGAATGACATCAAGGTTAAGCGAGCGGTTAACTGTGGCGGCAATGCGGTTGACCGCTTCGAGCTCCCGGGTGCGCTCTTTCACCATTGCCTCAAGCTGCTCGGGGTATTCTCTCAGTTGTGCCGTAAGCGCAGCGATCTCGTCCCGGGCAGACGACAGTTCTGCCAGAGATTCCACCAGTTGCCGCTTCATTCTGCGCAACTCGGCCAGGCCCGCCGGATCATCCGGTGGATCCGGACCCTGGTTGATTGGATGAAAGTCTTGAGACATGTGCGGATGCGGAATAGTTTTACTGATCGTTCTGTTAGCTAAGGATAACGAAAATCATTCTCAGCCGCCGAAGGCGGCGAAGAATCCCGGTTTTAAACCCCGGATCCTTCGGCTTCGCCTCAGAGCCTGACCCGAGCGCAGCAAAGGGATGACGGCGCTTCTGAGTTTAGCAGGATGATCAGTTATTTTTGCCGGCAAGTTCCTGATGTACCCCTAACAATATTGATACTAGCAGTACAAATCGGGCGGCGCAAGCATGCCGGTTCCGCTTCGCCGATATAAAAAAGCGCGAAAAAGCCGGCCAGGATCCGCAAATTGCACTTATTTTCGCAAACAGCTAAAATGCGCCTGCGCGGGCTTGCCCGAAAAACGTGCTGCAAGCCTTGTTTGGTACGGCGAGGTAGCTCAGTTGGTAGAGCGCAGGACTGAAAATCCTGGCGTCCCCGGTTCAATTCCGGGCCTCGCCACCAGCTTTATTTCCGGCATAGCCTACCGTTTTCCTCTGCTAAAACCGCTATTTATCATTGCATTATCGCTTTGTCAGGAACAGGCTTTCCTCTTTTCCCCGCACTATTCCCCACATACCACGCAAATTTCGAGGGAAAAGAAGGCCATGGACAATACCACAAATAGCACAAAATACCGTGTCCGCCGCGACGGCAAGAAAGACTTACTGTTTACCGGCGTCCTGCTAGGCTCCGGCTCCGATTACCAGCACCAGGGGCTGCAAAACGCAAAGGTGAAAGTAACAGCTGCAGTGCCGAGGTCTGCGAATCACTGACCTTTATAAGTGATAGTGATAAGCTACTTCCTGCTCACGCTGCTTCCTGCGCAGCAACCGTCGCCCGGTAAACCTCATCCGGAGTTTTTCTACCAAGGCTCTGGTGCCGTCGCCTTTAGCTGGCTGGGGTGTCAGGTGAGAGGTTAACTTTTACACTTTATTACATCCAACCCAGCGAATATAATTGACATCCATCATCAAGGTGAAAAATATGCCTACAAAGGAGCTCGCTGGGCAACATGGAAGACCGCTTCTTCAAACAGCCGATCATTAATTCTCCCTACGAGTACCCCTCAAAACACTGGGAGCTCGATGAACAGGGTCAACCGACACAGAAGATCATCAACACGCGCCGGTCCGCTGAATTCGTCACGCCGATCCCGAAACCAAGAAAGAGAAATAGCGCAAGCGGGCAGCAGCAGGAACAGGCGCATAAGCAGCAGCAAATCGTCTACGATGAAGGCAAGGGCCTCTCGACCGAAACCCAGCAGTACGACCCCACCTCCATCATCAACGCGCTCCGCCGCCACGTGGACAAGTGGCGTGCCTTGCCTGACCCAAACACCTGGCATGTAACCCCCGAAACTGCCCGCCTGCTTCAGCACTGGCGCCATCATCAGTTCAGCGGCTACCGCCCCTTCTTCTGCCAGGTGGAGGCGGTAGAGACTGCTATCTGGCTAACCGAAGTAGCGCCCAAAACAGGCAAGAGCGGCAAGACTTTTCTGGATTATCTCGCCAATGCCAACAGCGCCGCCAATCCGGACCTCTCGCGCCTTGCCCTCAAACTCGCCACCGGCGCCGGCAAGACCACGGTCATGGCCATGCTCATCGCCTGGCAAACGATCAATGCGGTCCGCCGCCCCAGCAGCAAGAATTTCACTCGCGGCTTTCTCATCGTCACCCCCGGCATCACCATCCGCGACCGGCTGCGGGTGCTTATGCCCAATGACCCCGACAGCTATTACGCCAGCCGGGAGCTCGTCCCCACCGACATGCTCTCCGATCTGGAGCGGGCCAAAATAGTCATCACCAACTATCACACCTTCAAGCTGCGCGAGCGCGTGGAGCTTTCAAAAGGCGGCCGCTCGCTTCTTCGCGGCCGGGGTGGGCCGCTGAACACCCTGGAGACCGAGGGCCAGATGCTCCAGCGCGCCATGCCTGACCTGATGGGTTTAAGGAACATCATGGTGCTTAACGATGAGGCGCATCATTGCTACCGGGAACGGCCGGAACCGGAGGAAGACCTCAAGGGCGACGAGAAGAAAGAGGCGGAAAGGAACAACGAAGCCGCCCGGCTCTGGATCTCCGGCCTCGAAACCGTCAACCGCAAGCTTGGAATCACACGCATCTTCGATCTGTCAGCAACACCATTCTTTCTTCGCGGCTCGGGTTACGCCGAAGGCACCCTCTTCCCCTGGACGATGAGTGACTTTTCATTAATGGACGCCATTGAGTGTGGCATCGTCAAGCTTCCCCGCGTTCCCGTTGCCGACAATATCCCCGGCGAGGACATGCCCAAATTCCGCAACCTCTGGGAGCATATTGGCAAGAAGATGCCGAAAAAGGGCCGCGGCCAGGCAAAAACGCTCGACCCCTTAAGCATCCCGGTCGAGCTCCAAACTGCCCTCGAAGCCCTCTACGGCCACTACGAAAAAACTTACCAACTCTGGCAGGAAAGCGGCATCCACGTGCCACCATGTTTCATTATCGTTTGCAACAACACCTCCACGTCCAAGCTGGTTTACGATTATGTGTCTGGTTTTAAACGCCCGAATGAAGACGGCTCCACAACCTTTGAAAACGGCCGCCTGAAGCTGTTCCGCAACTTCAACGAAAGCGGCGACCCCATTCCCCGGCCGCCCACCCTGCTGATAGATAGCGAGCAGCTGGAATCCGGCGATGCGCTGGACAGGAGTTTCCGCAGCGTGGCCGCTGACGAGATCGAGCGCTACCGCCGCGAGATCATCGAGCGCACCGGTGACCGGCAGCAGGCTGATAACATCACCGATCAGGATCTGCTGCGGGAAGTCATGAACACGGTTGGGAAAGAGAACCGGCTCGGCGGCTCAATAAGATGTGTCGTCTCCGTATCAATGTTAACCGAGGGCTGGGATGCCCGCACGGTAACCCACGTCCTTGGCGTCCGCGCCTTCAGCACGCAGCTGCTCTGCGAGCAGGTCATCGGCCGGGCCCTGCGCCGGCAATCATACGAACTGAACGAAGATGGAAAATTCGATGTCGAATACGCCGACGTGCTCGGCGTTCCCTTCGACTTCACGGCCAAGCCGGTGATCGCGCCGCCGCAGCCGCCGCGGGAGACCGTTCAGGTGAAGGCGATGAGCCCCGAGCGCGACCATCTGGAGATACGCTTTCCGCGCGTTGAAGGCTACCGCGTAGAGCTGCCGGCGGAACGTCTGAGCGCTGAGTTCAACGCGGATTCAGTGCTGAGACTCTCACCCGATCTCGTCGGCCCATCCATCACCAGGAACGCCGGCATCATCGGCGAAGGCGTCGAGTTGAGCCTCGAGCATCTGGAGGATCTCCGCCGCTCCACCCTCCTGTACAACTTGACCAAGCGCCTGCTCCTAACCAAATGGCGCGACCCGGGCGAGGAACCGAAGCTCTACCTGTTCGGTCAGCTGAAGGCCATCACCAGCAAGTGGCTCGATTCATGCCTGGTTTGCACCGGCGGCACTTACCCGGCGCAGCTGATGTACCAGGAGCTGGCGGACATGGCCGTGAGCCGCATTACTGACGGCATCACCCGTAGCCTTGCCGGGGCGCGGCCGGTCAAAGCCGTCCTCGATCCCTATAACCCCACCGGCTCGACCCTGCACGTGAATTTCACCACATCGAGAAGCAGCCGCTGGGAAACCGATCCGCATCGCTGTCATATCAACTGGGCCATCCTCGACAGCGACTGGGAGGCAGAGTTTTGCCGCGTGGCCGAAGCTCATCCGGCCGTCAAGGCCTATGTCAAGAATTTCAATCTGGATTTCGCCGTGCCTTACCGGTATGGATCAACAACCCGCTCTTACTGGCCCGACTTTATTCTTCTCGTTGATGATGGCCACGGCGAGAATGACCTATTACACTTGATCGTTGAAATCAAGGGATACCGCGGTGAGGACGCGAAGGATAAAAAGTCTACTATGGATACTTACTGGGTTCCCGGCGTCAACAATCTGAAGACCTACGGCCGCTGGGACTTCGCCGAGTTTACCGACGTCTTCGAGATCGAGGCGGAGTTTGACAAGCTGGTGGAATCAGCCATAGCAAAGAACGAAGCTTTCTTGTCATCCTGAGGGTGAAGCCCCGAAGGATCTTGGGGATTCTTCGCTTCGCTCAAAATGACAAGGTGCCCGAGCGAATCGGATTAACATTTAGTGAAGGAGAAGCATGGCCAGTAGAGCGCCAGGCAAGAAGACCGGGAAAAAAGTCGTCACCATCCGGCACGATGAAGCGGTGCGCAAGAATATTCCCACTGCGGAATATCAATCGGTGATGCGCGCCGACGAGCAGACGCCGGTTCAGGTCGCTTACCAGCGTCGCAACCGCGACCTCGACCCGCAGCTTGTCTGGCGGGGGAAGGACGAGCAGGACTGGTCGGACCTGGTCGTGCCGGCGCCGCCGCTTTATATTCAGGAGAAGGTGCACCCCAAAGTTTTGATAGACGATCTGCTGCGCCACACCGCAGTAGATGAAAAAGCCGCCCGGGCGCAGCAGGAACTTGACCTGTTTGCAGATTTTAACGGTTTGCCGCCCGAGGCGCGCTGCGCGGAGTTTTACCAGCACGACGCCAACTGGACCAACCGGATGATCCTCGGGGATTCGCTGCAGGTGATGGCGTCGCTGGCCGAGCGCGAGGGCCTGCGCGGCAAGGTGCAGTGCATCTATATTGACCCGCCCTACGGCATCAAGTTCAACAGCAATTTCCAGTGGTCAACCACCAGCCGCGATGTTAAGGATGGTAACGCTGGCCATATCACACGCGAGCCCGAGCAAGTCAAGGCGTTCCGCGATACGTGGCGCGATGGGATTCATTCGTATTTAACTTATTTGCGAGATCGTATGACCGTAGCTAGAGACTTGCTCTCCGATACCGGATCCGTGTTCATACAGATTGGGGACGAAAACATCCATCGTGTAAGAACAGTGATGGATGAAGTATTTGGGGATGAGAATTTCATAGCATTGATACAGTTTAAGAAAACCGGAGGTTTTGACTCTGGGGCGATCCCGTCAATCTCTGATTATTTATTATGGTACTCACAAAAAAAAGAATCGCTGAAATACAGGCCTTTACTGGAAGCAAAAATTTTCGGTGAAGGCTCGGGGAGGAGATACAAATCATGTCTTTTACCAAGTTTAGAAGTAGTCACAACTTCAAAATTCATTGACGATGATGGGGAATTGCACTTGCCCGAAGGTGCAAGATTGTTTCTCGGTGGACCCCTAACTTCTGACGGTGCTGCCAGTGAAAAGAGAGACTTCGAATGGGAAGGTAGGTCCTTACAGCACAAACGAAACCAACACTGGAAAACAACAAACGATGGACTGTTGCGACTTGGAAAAAGTGGTCGTCTTTTCCTTACAAAAAAATTCATTAATTATCGCCTATTCATCGACGACTTTGCCGCAACTCCGCTGACAAATATGTGGACTGACACTATGGGAACGGCAGAGCGGGATAAAGTTTATGTTGTGCAAACGGTTTCACGAATTATTGAACGCTGCGTCCTTATGACTACTGATCCAGGCGACCTTGTTCTGGACCCGACTTGCGGATCTGGAACAAGTGCCTTTGTTGCTGAAAAGTGGGGTCGTCGTTGGATAACGATGGACACATCCCGTGTCGCTCTCGCACTTGCCCGCGCCCGCATCATGGGCGCCCGCTATCCCTTCTACCTGCTGGCCGACTCCCGCGAAGGCCAGCTTAAGGAAGCTGAGGTAACTCAGTCTGCTCCGAGCACGCAGCCGGTGCACGGCAGCATCCGCCACGGCTTTGTCTATGAGCGCGTGCCGCACATCACGCTCAAATCCATCGCCAACAACGCCGAGATTGACGTCATCTGGGAAAAGTGGCAGGAAAAGCTGGAGCCGCTCCGCGAGGCGCTGAACGCCGCGCTCAAAGAAACCTGGCAGGAATGGGAGATTCCCCGCGAAGCCGGCGATAAATGGCCGGCGAAAGCCAAACAGCTGCACACCGACTGGTGGCAGGCCCGCATCGCCCGGCAGCAGGAGATCGACAAGTCCATCGCCGCCAAGGCCGAGTTTGAATACCTCTACGACAAGCCCTATCAGGACAACAAGAAGGTCCGTGTGGCCGGCCCGTTCACCGTCGAGAGCCTCTCGCCCCACCGCGTTCTGGCCGTCGATGAAAACGACGAGATCTTAGATCTTGCCGCCGAAGCCAACGTTGATTACGCCGACGAGCACGACTTTGTCCAGATGATCCTGGAAAACCTGAAGACCGCCGGCGTGCAGCAGGCCCACAAGGAAGACAAAATAGCATTTTCCTCGCTAGCGCCCTGGCCGGGCGACCTGGTCTGCGCCGAAGGCCGCTACTATGAAGGTGAAGAGGAAACCGGCGCCCTCAAGCGCGCCGCCATCTTCATCGGCCCCGAATTCGGCACCGTATCCAGGCCAGACCTCGTTGCCGCCGCCCGCGAGGCCGCCGAGGCCGGTTTCGACACACTCATCGCCTGCGCTTTTAATTACGACGCCCACTCATCCGAGTTCAACCAGCTCGGCCGCATCCCCATTCTTAAAGCGAGAATGAACGCCGACCTGCACATGGCCGACGATCTAAAGAACACCGGCAAGGGCAACCTGTTTGTCATCTTCGGCGAGCCGGACATCGACATTATCGAAGCGGACAATGACAAAATCCAGGTAAAGGTCAAGGGTGTCGATGTCTTCCATCCCAACACCGGCGAGGTTCGCAGCGACGGCGCCGAAGGCATCGCCTGCTGGTTCATCGACACCGACTACAACGAGGAAAGCTTCTTCGTCCGCCAGGCCTACTTCCTCGGCGCCAACGACCCTTACAAAGCCTTAAAAACGACACTCAAAGCCGAGATCAACCAGGACGCCTGGGAAACCCTCCACAGCGATATATCTCGTCCATTCCTTAAACCAGAATCAGGCCGCATCGCCGTGAAGGTGATCAATCACCTGGGTGACGAAGTTATGAAGGTGTTCCGGGTTTCAGAATAATGAGTGGAATGTCGCCGCGCCCGCGATGGAATTTTTTCCGTCCGGTGGCTTTGGTACCATTAGCTTCGCTATTTTTCATAAACTGAAGGAGCGTTAACTTGAAATGAGAATTAGATTTTTACAGACAGGCGACTGGCAGCTGGGAATGCGCCGTTACTATTTTTCTGAGGGCACGCAGGAACGCTACAGCCAGGCCCG
Source organism: Actinomycetota bacterium (assembly GCA_023489275.1). Lineage (GTDB taxonomy): Bacteria > Actinomycetota > Thermoleophilia > BMS3ABIN01 > BMS3ABIN01 > JACWAD01. The sequence goes on along the minus strand of JAMDDD010000040.1, from coordinate 8,276 downwards.
TTTTGATGCCATTCGGACGATGGGGCAGTTAGCGGATGATGAGAGCTGCCAGTTCGTTCTAGTCTGCGGCGATGTGTTCGAGTCAAACCAGGTTGACCGCAAGACAGTCGCGCGCGCCCTTGAAGCTCTTAAAGAAGTGCGTGTGCCGGTTTATATACTCCCCGGTAATCACGACCCGCTTGATGCCGGAGCCGTCTATGATACGGATTTCTTCCTTGAGAGAAAGCCGGAGAACGTCCACGTAATCAGGGATTCCCAGCCTTTTGAGCCTGTCGAGGGCCTGGAACTGGTGGGCGCGCCGTGGATGTCAAAGCGCCCGGCAGTAAATCCTGTCAGCGAAGTAATTGCCGGCCTTCCGGCTGCCGAGACGGAACGTGTTCTTGTTGCCCATGGCGGTCTGGACAAATTCACGCCCGATAAGGACAACCCATTAATCATTTCTGAAGTGGAACTAGAAGCTGCCATCCGTGAAAGAAAGCTTCAGTACGTTGCGCTCGGTGATCGTCATTCGGTAACCAGGGTTGGCGAATCCGGACGGGCCTGGTACGCGGGCACGCCAGAGGTTACCGATACTGGTGAAGTCAGCTCGAGCCGCGTGCTCGTAGTTGACATGGAAAATGATGATGTCACTGTGAGAGAGGTTCAAGTCGGTAAATGGTCGTTCATCCGCAGGCAAATCGAACTGAATTCGGTTGAGGACGTGCAGAACTTTGGCGACTGGCTTGGCGGCCTGGAAAACAAGGACTCCACTGTACTGAAACTGGACCTGGCGGGTTCGATCTCCCTTACCCTGAACGGCGCGGTTGAAAAGAACATTGCCTTGGCGTTCGACGTCTTTGCCGCGGTGGATGTCAATGACGATGACCTGATGGTTGTGCCTGACGATGAAGACTTTTCCGATCTCGGATTTTCCGGCTTTGCCGGCAAGACCGTGGAACAATTAAGGGCAAGCATGGATGTCAAAGGGCCTGAAGCAGAAAACTCCAGGGACGCCTTGATGCTTCTGCTCCGCCTTTCCGGGAGCGGCGAATGAGGTTTATCAGCCTGAAACTGAATAACTACCGTGGCATCGATACCTGCGAGGTAAGCTTTGAGTCAAATGGAATCACCGTCGTGCAGGGTCCCAATGAGGCGGGTAAAACCAGCCTGGGCGAGTCCATCGGCCTGTTGTTTGAGTTCCCAGACAATAGCCGGAACAGGAAAGTCATGGCTATTGATCCAGTCCACCGTGACGCCGGGCCGGAGATCGAGCTGGTTGCGGAGACTGGGCCCTTTCGCTTCACGTATTTCAAGCGTTTTCACAAAAAGCCCGAGACTCGCCTCACGGTGACTGAGCCAGTCCCGGAAAGCCTTACGGGACGGGAGGCTCACGAAAGGGCAGAGGCGATTCTGCGCGAGACAATCGACATGGATCTGTGGAAGGCCCTGACTCTGGAACAGGGCGAAGAAATCAGTCAGCCCGACCTTTCCAAGCAGACATCGCTATCGGCAGCTCTCGACCGCGCCGCCGGTGGCCGGGCCGATGATTCGCAATCAGACGACCTCTTCGAGAAGGTTCACAAGGAATACCTGCGTTACTTTACTGAAGGCGGCTTGGAGAAAAAGGAATTGAAAGAAGGGGCGGGGCTGGAGAGCGAGACTCAAAACAGGATTAAGGAACTGGAGGAACAGATCAGCGCGCTCGAAATGGACATCGAACGGTCGTCAAGCCTGCAAACCGAACTGTCAGAACTGGAAGCGCGCGAGAAGGAGCAGGCAAAGTTAAAAGAAGGCTATGAAACCGCGCTGTCCAAGATTTCCGATTTAAAGAATTCGCTCAATGGCGCTCTGCTCAGGCTAGAATCAGCCAGAAGGATTGGGACAGAGGCCAGGCAAGCAAATGACGAGAGGCAAAGACTGATAGAAAGGGTGGCAGATTCAAATGGCAGGCGGGAAGAACTCAGAAGTTCGGAAAATATTTTAGAAGAAGCAGCGAAGAGCGCTGAGAAAAAATATTCCGAGGCAAGAGACGGCTTCGAAAAAGCAGACTCCCTGAAGAGGGAAGCCGAATCTCTGGCAAGGCTCCGGACCAATGACTATGAGTATTACAACAATCGGATAAACCTGGATCTCCTGAACGAACGGAAGGACCGGATTGATCAAGCGCGAGCCAGGGCTGCGGAAGCAGAGCGGGTTCTTGCCACCAGCCATGTTGATTCGCGTGTGCTGGATGATATCCAGACGGCAGAGCGAGTCCTGATCGAGGCAAACGCCCGGCTTGAGACCGGTTCCCCGCATATAATGCTTTGCGGCTTGGCCCGGTGCGAGCTGGAACTCGACGGCGGCAAACTGACTCTTGAGAAAGATGAAGAAAAAGAGCTGACCGTCTCGGACGAGAAACGGCTCACACTGCCTGAGTTCATCGACATCAAGATATCAGCCGGCTCAAGCCTTGAAGATCTGTCCGACGCTGCGGCCAAAGCCGGAAAAATCCTGGATGACTTATGCAGGAAGGCAGCGGTAGCCGACCCCGCTTCGGCGCGCAAAGCCTATGATGAGCGTGCCGAAGCGGAGAAAACAGTTGCAGGCAAAAAGCAAATCGAGAAAGCAGATCTGCGCGATCTCTCCTACGAAGAGCTCGAACAAAAAATCAATGGGCTTGACGCCAGAGTGTCAGGTTATCTGGAAAGCCGCATGAAGACTGCCGCCATGGCGGCTGACCTGGATTCGGCGAAGGTTGAAAGAAATGCAAGCGCCGAAGCACTTGAAAAAGCTGCGCGGGAACTTGAAAGGACAAGACAGACTATGGAAGTCCTCCGCGAAGTTCGTGAAGAGAAAAATGGGGCTCTTCGAGATGCGCAGACTGAAATAAGGTTGCTTGACGAAAGACTAAGAAATGATAGGGAAAGCCTGAATGATGCAAGGTCGGTCAAGAACGATCAAGCTCTTCAAAAAGAACTGGAAGCGGCGAGTAAAAAAGTTGTGGAAGAAGAAGAAGCCGCACAGGCAGCACGAAATACACTCGAAGCTGAGAACCCGGATCAGACCGAGGCGCTGGCCGAAACTGCCAGGGGCTCACTCCAAACCACTAGAGCCCGACTTGAAGATGTCCGGCGCGAATTAATCGAAGTCGGAACCAGGCTCAAAACGAAGGGCGAAGAGGGCCTTCACGAACAACTGGAAGAAGGCCGGCGGCAACTCGAATCTATCACAAGAGAAAACGCGGGCCTTTTCCGCCGCGCTGGGGCTGTGAGCCTTCTTTTTAAGACAATGCGAGACAAACGCGACGAGTCGCGGCGTGCATACGTGGCCCCGCTTAAACAGGCCATCGAGCATCTCGGAAAGCTGGTCTTTAACAGTACCTTCCAGGTCGAAATCGATGAAGATCTTAAGATTGTCAAAAGGACGGACCAAGATATCACCGTTCCTTTTGAATCGCTGAGCGGAGGAACCAGGGAGCAGTTGGCGCTGATCTTCCGGCTGGCCTGTTGCATGATCATGGCCGAGGATGGTGGTGCCCCGCTTATCCTTGACGACGCTCTGGGTTACTCAGATTCGGAAAGACTCAAAACCATGGGCGCCGTCTTGGCCAAGGCTGCCCAGGAGACGCAGATAATTGTCTTCACGTGCATGCCATCGCGGTATAGCGATGTCGGAGAAGCCAGAGTGGTTTCGCTGGGGTGATGAGTGAACACGATCCTCTATAGGTCCCTCAGATTTCTTCTGTTGCGCTTGGCTATCGCAGCCAGCGGATGCTTATTTCCTTTTCCACTTTTTTAAAGTCGGGATCTGTGGTGACGGTCTTAGTTTTTTCTTCATTGCTGTCGCAGCAACGAACGAATCTACATATGGCAATCGAAGGCGATTTTGATCCGTGCGGCGAGGACGAGGTTTTCGAGATCATTTCGTTCGACTGAAATGGGGAGTTGGGGCATCGAGGATGACTCTTAGCGAATTGTTTGGATGGCTTGGTGTCGGGAACCTTAACGTTTTTGTCACCGCGCCTTGAGGATTTTCAGGCGCTGATGACCGCCGACCAGATTGCCGGTTCGCTTGTTCCAGACCAACGGCTCGACGAGATCGAACTCGCCGATAACCTTGGCCAACTTGTCGTACTCGGGGTCGCCGGGCTTAAGGTCGAGGCGGGGGTTGTACGGGGCGTGACGCACGGGCCGGTATTTGAGATCGTCAGCCATTTTGTCCTTTGCTAAGCTGCCGTGAGCCCTCTTGTAGCCGGCTGCGGCTTGCGAAATTCAATGTACAGCGTATTCGTATCTTCAAAATACTCCACTTTCATGGTTTGAACCTCCGGTCAAAGAAAGCGTTTTGCACAGCTTTCCTCATCCGCCGGAAGTATTACATGAAGATATCTTTCCTGGCCGGGGACTTTTTCCTATCTAGGCCTCCCCGCGAATACGCACCCGCGTTTCCTCCACAAGCCACAGGCGTTTTTCGATTTGTTCAGTCTGAAATGATGGCAATAAACGTTTTACAACTTCTACTACGGAGACTTTATCCAGGCGATGCAAGCGAAGCACGATGAGCCCTGGATACTCATTTGGGGGATAGGCCCGGATGTCTGCAAATCCAACGTCGGCCGTGACCAAAATTCTGTTCTCGCTCTGGCAGACTCTGGCGATGTTCGCATCCCCGGCCCCACCAAGGTTCTGTCCCAGAACCGTAATGGCATCATGGCCAGCATCGCCAAGAACTAATGCCGCCTCTTGGGGAAGGTTCTCATCGATCTTAAATTGCATCCGTTTCGCCTAAGCGGATAGCGGAAGCACCCGCTCCCCGGCAAGGTCGGCGGCGTAAGCAAGAGCAGCTGTAATCGCTTCGCGGGTCAAGGATGGATAAGCCTGCAGGATTTCTTCGGGGGTAATACTGGCTGCCAGGTTATCGAGCACAACGGATACGGGAATCCGGGTGCCCTTGATACACGCCTTGCCGTGGCTTATTGCCGGATCAACTGAGATATATTCTTTCCAGTCCATGGTGTAAATATCTTACCGCTTTTCCCCTAACTGTACCATGTTGCTTTGCTCCGCCTCTTCAAGCAGCCTGCCGGCCAACTCCGCCGCCTGCCTGAGTGAGTTGAAGGATGAAGGACGTGGGCAACCTAAGCGTGGCCTTTGTGAAGGTCCGGGGTTTACAATTCAGCTACCCCTTCTGGTATTCTTCCCATAACACCGAGACTGTCCACTGCTGTATTTTCCTGGCGGCCCGGCGTTCCTGGTTTGAGGGTTCGCCGCCTATTCTGCGGGAGCGTATCTGCGCAGCCTTGGCCGCCGTCATGCTATCACGCCTCTTGCGGCCTGCTACTTCCTCCACTTGCTTCAAGCTGCCGTCTTCGCGCGCCGGATGCGATAACGAATGTAATAAGTTCGCTCACTGCCGCGATCACGATAAGTCACGCCGGGGTATCTGGTTTTCTGCCGCTTCATTCCTGGAGGAAATATTCTTGCCGCAGTTTCCGCAGAAGCGCCCGCTGCTTGACGGCAGCTCTTTCCCGCAAAATGGACAGAAGCTCATTTCTGATCTCCTTTAATCAAACATTTGCCATGAGTTAAAGATTAACCTGGCCAATCGGCGCATCTCCCTGCTGGCGACAGAGCCCAGATAGACGCGTTCGAACAGGAAACTGCGCAGGCTGTTCATGGCGCTTTTCATCCGCGGACTCTGGTAGATCCCGTCCCGGCCGCGGCTGGTGTCGACCAGATCGTGCACCAGCGCGTCGATGCGGCGGCTGCAGCTGCCGCCCAGCAGCGCGATCTCGTCCCGTGGCAGGTCGCCGGCGCCGATGATGCCGGCCCTGAGCGCATCGTCGATGTCATGATTGATGTAAGCGATGCGGTCGACCAGACGCACGATGCGGCCTTCCAGCGTGAACGGCATGACGTCGCCCGTGTGGTTGAGGATACCGTCCTCGACCTCGCGGCAGAGATTAAGCCCCCGGCCGCCGCCCTCCAGCTCCTTGACCACGCGCAGGCTCTGACGATGATGCTCGAACAGATGGCCGGTGCGCCGGTATAAGGCGTCCGAGAGCGCCTCCTCCCCCATGTGGCCGAACGGCGTGTGCCCCAGATCGTGTCCCAGGCTGACCGCTTCAGCCAGGTCTTCGTTCAGGCCCAGGGCGCGCGCCGCGGTGCGGGAGATGCCGGACACTTCCAGCGTATGCGTCAGCCGGGTGCGGAAATGAGCGCCCTCGGGCGCGATGAAAACCTGGGTCTTGTGCTTCAACCGGCGGAAGCTTTTGCTGTGGACGATGCGGTCGCGGTCACGCTGAAAGCAGGTCCTGAGGCTGCAGGGCTCTTCCGGACAGGCGCGGCCGAGGCTCTGGGCGGCCCTCACCGCAAACTCGGAAAGATGAGCCTCCTCCCAGCCTTCGCTCTGTGATTTGGAGAGCTTCGATGACATCCCGTCCGTCATATTCTCCCGGTACCGGACAGCTAGGCGGTCGAGAACACCATCTCTTTCTCCACTGTACCCATAAATCACAACGTTGCCATCGTTCTGCACAACGAGATAACTCCCCGGATTTCCATGCGTATTTGTTGCCCAATAAGGAATCCAGGATGGCCAGTCCCGGCCCAGGAAGCGCATGAAGGAGAGACGGTCCCTGATCTGAAACCCCATCTACTGATCGGAGAGATTGTAGAGGCACTCAAGCACTACGATTTTGAACATTATCACGTGGTCGAAAGCTTTTCCGCCGGCCCTCGATTTGCGGGGCTTTCCCAGCGCCTTTTTTATCGGACAGCGGAAGCTCTCCCAGGGATTTCCTTGGCCAGTACTTCCAGCGAATCGCTGCACTTGCCTAAGAACTGATAGCGTTCGTCAAGATCGAAAAATCCAGGCTGACCCATCTTCGCCTACCGTGATATATTTATTACGAGCGGTATACTATCATATTTTTGCCCAATTATCAAGTTACATATGGGGTATTTCTAGAGGCGGTCAAAAAGCAAAGGATGTGGAAACCAAGCAAGCGTCCTATCCGCGTAAACGTCTCAATGAGGGTGACCGTCAGGGAAGTCGCTGCCTTCTATATGTGTAGCCTCAGGATAAAATCGGGTCCACTTACCATTGAGATTTACCCAATGTGCCGTGTCACGCTGGGTTTCAGTCATCCCTGGAGCTTGGAGGTTGAGAGTTTCCTCTACTGTCGCGACATCTGAATACGTTTTTCCGTTTAAGACATTAGTCCATGATTTTAAAAAAGATATTTTACCTATTTGGTAATCTGTGATAGTTCCAGTGTTAGGAAGTCTTTCTTCCGTTGTGCCGTTCATTTTATATCCTCTGTTTCTTTGTACAGACAATGCAAAGTTAGCCTTACTGACTGATTTCTGACTGTCCGGGTCAAGCATGCTATATAGATCATCTACATTGCCAGACTCGTAATCATGCACCCACCGGTTTTCGGCGCTTTTGACCTGATCGGTTTTGCTTACTTGTGTTTTTGTTTGGGTCACGCACCCACCTGCGACCACCGCTAGCATTAGGATTAAACCAGTGGCGACGATTCCTGTGACTGTTATCTTTTTCATCAAGCCGGCTCCTTTGGCATCGAAAAATAAGGGAGCTACGGATTAACTGTAATTCTCGTTAAACCGCAACTCCCTTGAACAACTTAAGATCACGAACTGGATTGATCAATATTCGTGTACCCAATCGAGCGTACATTGGTAACCGATGCCGTTTCCTTGCACGCTCTCGTCAACAGACCAGTTGCAGTTGGACTCTCCATCCCCGTAGCCATGAAAGGCTACGTAATTGTATGTATCGAATATGTTTATAGTTCCATACCAAGACCATATCGTGGTGTAAAATTGTGCGGTCGAATAGCTCATAACCTCATTTGAGCTCCACCGATAAAAATAATTATTATAAGGGTCCCATAAATACCATTGGTTTAGGAAGCCCCTCCCAAAATAACTGGTTTTCACCGACCTAGCTGAATATTATTCGGAGTATAGACACAAGTTTAAAGAACAGTAACAATTAGCGCTTCTGTAACTTTCGCAAATTATAGCGAACGCGACAGAAAAAGAAAGACATCAATAAGCAAGTTTTTTAGACTGTCGAACCCCTCTGATCGCAGAACCTGCGTGCCCGGCGCCTGATTTAGTGATCAAAGATACAAATTCAAATTAATTTCCCAAAGATACCTGTTGCCTCATTAAAAAATCTACTCCAAAGTGCCTATCATTGCCTCACGAGTAATCTACTCGAAAGGGGTTGTGGTTTTTCCTCCTTTCCAACCGCTTTCATCTTGTTGGCATTGAATGTAAATA
>JAMDDD010000024.1 GCA_023489275.1 Actinomycetota bacterium | reverse complement strand
TGAAAAGCTTCTTCCTAGTTGCGGATATTAAGGACATCGGTGGCTGATGCCCACGGCCCGCGCCCCGCTAGGGAGTTTTTTCTGATAACACATAATACAGGAGCCCTTGATGGAACAGCCTCAAACCATCTGGCGCCGCGCCAAGGAATCAATCCGCGAGACGCTCAGCACCTCAGCCTACGAGATCTGGTTTGAAAGAGCCGATGCGGCCGGGATGGAGGAAAAAACGTTTCTCCTCTCAGTGCCGAATGACTTTACCAAAAGCCGGATTGAAAGCCGGTTCATGCCTCTAATTGAAGATTCTCTGCAGGAAGTCCTGGGCGAGGAAGTGCCGGTGCGACTGGTGGTGGTCCCGCCGCGCGCCGACAATTCCACAGAGCCTGCGGCCCCCACTCCCCTCCCCCTCGTTTCCGAGCCGGCGATTCTCAAAGAGCTTAATCCAAAATATACTTTTGACAGTTTTGTGATCGGGTCCAGCAACCGTTTCTCTCATGCGGCCGCGCTCGCAGTTGCCGAAGCGCCCGCGCGTGCCTACAACCCCCTGTTCATCTACGGCGGCGTTGGCTTGGGCAAGACGCATCTGCTGCAGGCAATCGGCCACTATGCCGCAACTAACAATCCTGAGATGTCAGTCAAATACATGACGACGGAAATGTTTACCAATGACTTTATCAACTCGGTGATGGACAAGAAGATGGAGAGCTTCAAGCGCAAGTACCGTAACAATGACATCCTTCTCATCGATGACATCCAGTTTCTGGAAGACAAGGAAGGAACCCAGGAAGAATTTTTTCATACTTTTAATACTTTGTACGAGGCCGGCAACCAGATTGCCATTGCCAGCGACCGGCCTCCCAAGGAGATCGCCACCCTTGAGGAGAGGCTGCGCAGCCGTTTTGAATCGGGGTTGATTACTGATATTCAACCTCCCGATATCGAGACCCGCATCGCCATCCTGAAAAAGAAGGTGAAAGCAGACGGCATTGTCATCCCGGACACGTCTGTTGATGAAGTGCTTGGTTTTATCGCGGGCGGCATTCCCTCAAACATTCGTGAGCTCGAAGGAGCTTTGATCCGCGTCGTCGCGCTTGCCTCCCTGACGCGGACGGAGATTTCCTTGCCGCTAGCCAAGGAAGCACTGAAAAATCTGCTGCCGGCGAACATGGAAACAAGAATCACCATCGACATGATCCAGAATGAAATCTGCCGCACCTTCGGCATCTCCATGAGCGATCTCAAGGGCGACAAGCGAAGCCAGAGCATTGTCTATCCCCGCCAGATCGCCATGTACCTGTGCCGGGAGCTGACCGATTCTTCTCTGCCGCATATCGGCAGGAAGTTTGGCGGACGCGATCACTCAACCGTGCTCTATGCCATCAATAAGATCGCCAAGCTGATTAAAGAAGAGCGGGAGGTATATACTCGGGTGCAGCAGCTTACCTCCAAGCTGAAGAACATGCGGTAGATTAAAGGTTGTGAATAAGACGGGGACATCCTGTTTAAATTTGCCTTATTTTTCCCCACATTTTTTATCACGATGGGTTTGATCAATGTTATCCTCGGGACGGGCTTTTTTTCCTCCGGCCTTCCCACAGGAAGCATGGAGAAAATCCGGCTTGTTTCGAGGGGAATTTGCGTTTTCCCCAGTTTTGGCAGCCATACTGTTATGAATACGATTATTTAAAAAATAACTCTTAAAACGTCGGAGGCAGATTAATGCAACTGATATGTCCGAAAGACATTCTGCTGGAGAAGCTGCAAATGGTTCTGAAGACAGTGGCCACCAAGAGCACGCTGCCGGTTCTTTCGGGAATCAAGTTCACTGTGGCCGGAGGCGAACCGGTGGAGCTGGCAAGCACGGATATGGAGCTGTCCCTAAGGTTGAAGCTGCCAGCAACTGTGGAAGGGACGGGGTCGGCGGTCCTTCCGGGACGCCTGCTCACAGATGTGATCAGAAGCATGCCGGTGGGAGACATCAGGGTGGAAGTCGACGAAGGAGAGCAGCAGGCTCTGATCACTTCCGCGCAAGCCAGCTTCAAGCTCAACTGCCTGCCGGCGTCTGACTTTCCCAGATTGATAGATATGCCGGAAGATGACGTATTTCAGGTAAACGCCGCGCCTTTGCTGGCGACCATCAATACCGTTGCCCGGGCGGCCTCCCGTGATGAGACCAGACCGGTACTGACAGGAATACTTGTCAAGTTTGGCAGCGATAGTGTCAAGATGGTGGCCACCGACAGCTACCGCCTCAGCGTCAGGGAAACAAAGGTGGACAGCACGCTGACGCAGAAAAAAGAAGTCATCGTGCCCCGGTCCTCCATGGAAGAACTGGCCCGCCTGGGAACCATATCGGGTGCGGAGAAAATTAGCGTCGGCGCTACCGACGGGCAGATTCTGTTTGCCGCGGGGGATACCCTTTTGACTTCGAGGCTGATCGAAGGACAGTTTCCCAATTACCAGCAACTGCTGCCGGACGAGTTCAAACATGAAGTGGAAATTGACAAGGAGGAGCTGCTCGAGGTTGTTGGCAGAGTCGGGCTCATGGCTCAGAAAAATGCACCGCTCCGGCTTAAATTTTCCCCCGGCGAGCTAATTGTTTCGGCGCAAACTCCCCAGGTAGGAGAGGCGCGAGAGACGATGTCGATCGCTTTTGACGGTGAGGAAACGGAGATTGGTTTTAATGCAGAGTACTTGCGTGAAGGAATTGAGAGCGTTGATGAAGAGCATGTCTTTATCCGGATTATCAGCCCTCTGCAGCCGGGGCTGCTCAAAGGCTCCGGGGATGATTTTCTTTACCTGGTGATGCCGGTGCGTTTGACGAGTTGATCGGTTTGAATCAGGGTGCTGCTTAAATATCTAAAGCTGACCAATTTCAGAAATCATGCTGCCGCCTCGCTTCAATTTGGTGAAAATATCACCATAATTATCGGCGGCAATGGAGCCGGGAAAACGAACCTGCTGGAGGCGGCGCAGTACGCGGTTTGCGGCAGATCATTCCGGACGAAGCAGCTCGGGGAGATGGTGGCTGCGGACGCAGACTTTTTGAGGCTGAAGGCAGAAGGCAGCTACGGCGGCGCCCCCTTCCGCCGCTCCGTCAGCCTGCCGAGAGGAGCGGCGGCAAGAATCGATCCTGGCGGTGGCCCCGAATGGCTGAACCAAGGCGCTGTGCTGTGTTTCTCGCCCGATGATCTGCAGCTGATTAAGGGCCCCCCGGCTCTCCGGCGCCGCTTTTTGGATGAAAGTATTTCCAGAAGCCGTCCGCCATACAGGGAAATCACGGCCAGTTACAGGAAAATCCTGGCGCAGCGCAACAGTTTTCTGGGGCGGGCCCGGGCCGGGTTCGTCCGTATCTCTGCCATTTCTCCCTGGGACAGGCAGATGGCGGCTGCTGCCCTGGAAATTTACCGTTTCCGGCGGGCGTACTGCTCACTTCTATCGGATCATCTGGATCTGGCCTGGAAGGAGATTGCCGGCGGCAAGGAGGGTCTTGCGATGCTCTACCAATCGCAGCTGGAGCAGCCGGCGGAGTCCCCCGATCCGGAAGCAGAAGCGGTCAGGTTGATCACGGACGCCTGGGCGGCAGACATGGAGCGCCTTTCGTCGAGCTTTGGCAGCCACCGCGACGACCTGAAGTTTTTGCTAGGGGGTAAATCCCTGCGAGAGTTCGGCTCGCAGGGAGAGCAGCGCGCAGTGGTGCTGGCGCTGCTGCTTGCTTCCCGGAATCTGGCCCGCGATCGGGGGCTGACGCCGCCGTTGCTGCTGCTTGATGATGTCATGAGCGAGCTGGATCCGGAGCGGCGCCGGCTGTTGATGGCCGCTATCGGTGGCGAGGGCCAGGCGATTATAACCGCCGCCGACTCGTCTTTGTTTTCCCGCGAGGAGCTCCGCGACGCCCTTGTCCTGGAGCTGGAGGGCGGATCAATCGGCGCGGGAGTGGCAGATGTCTGAATTTAAACAAATTGGGGCAATTGTCAGCGGCGAGCGGCGGCGACTATGGAAGAGAAGCCCGGGGCTGGGCCTGCAAAGCCTCTGGCAGCAGGTTGTTGGCGCTGATATAGCCGCTAATACATCCATAATCTCCATGCGGCGCGGCGTCATGACCGTTGGTTGTTCTTCCGGGGGGTGGGTGTGCGAGCTGAAACTGTCCGCCAAGGCCATCGCCCGGCGGTTAAACCGGCTGGAGCCACCGGAGAAAATCACGGAAATACGCTTTGTTCATCAGGCGGCCACCTCCTGGAAATCACGCAAATAGCGGGAAAGTTTACTGGCCGCCACTGGGAGCAAATACAAGAATATGGTATAATAAAACAGTGATTTTTCCGCAGATTTCAGCCCCGGGGAGGCCGGAAGTCAGAGTCTGTCTGAATCGCGGTTGTTTCCATTGCTTCCCGGCCTTTCGGGGTCCCCGCAGTTTGAATGAGCTTGCTGAATTTTTTTGACAGGAAGTAGACTATTGCCCAAATCTAGTTACGACGCCAAAGACATAACTGTGCTCGAGGGGCTGGAAGCGGTCCGCAAACGTCCGAGCATGTACATTGGATCGACCGGGTCGCGTGGCCTGCACAACCTCGTTTATGAGGTCGTCGACAATTCCGTCGACGAAGCGCTGGCGGGCGGCTTCTGCACCGAAATCGTCGTTGTCATCCATCCGGATAATTCTGTTTCTGTTACCGATAACGGCCGCGGCATCCCGGTGGCCCCCCACCCGAAATACAAGAAGCCGGCGGCGGAAATCGTTTTGACACAGCTACACGCCGGCGGCAAATTTGGCGGCGAGGGCTATAAGGTCTCCGGAGGCCTTCACGGGGTTGGCCTGTCGGTGGTAAACGCGCTGTCGGAATGGCTGGCGGTGGAGATCAGTCGCGATGGCTTCGTCTGGACCCAGGGGTACGAACGGGGGGTTCCCAAAAACCCGCTCGCCAGGGGCGAGGCCACGGAGGCCACCAGCACTACGGTTACCTTCCTGGCCGACCTGGAGATTTTTGAGGATATCGAATACAAGTTTTCCACCCTTTCGCAGCGCCTCCGTGAGATGGCTTTCCTTACCAAAGGCTTGAAGATCTCGTTGATCGACGAGCGAGGCGATGGCCAGGAAGCGGTGTATTGTTACGACAACGGAATTAAAGACTTTGTCAAGCATATCAATTCCAACAAGGATCCGATTCACAAGTCAATCGTTTACCTTGAAAAGGAAGGCAAGCAGGGCGAAGTCGAGGTGGCGCTTCAGTGGAATTCCTCTTATGTGGAAAGCATCTTCTCATTCGCCAACAGCATCAATACGCAGGAGGGCGGCACCCACCTGTCCGGCTTCCGGGCGGCCCTGACCAGAATCGTTAATGACTATGCCCGCAGCAAGGGGCTGTTGAAGGAAAAGGAAGAGGCGCTTTCCGGCGACGATGTCAGGGAGGGCCTCTCGGCGGTTATCTCCGTCAAGTTGCGCGAGCCGCAGTTCGAAGGCCAGACAAAGACCAAGCTGGGCAACTCCGATATGCGCGGCTTTGTTGAGAGCGCCGTGGGCGCCAAAATGGCGGAGTTCCTCGAGGAGCACCCGGCTGAAGCCAAGCAGATCGTCACCAAGGCGACCGCGGCGGCCCGGGCCCGGGCGGCCGCGCGCAAGGCGCGCGACCTCACCCGGCGCAAGAGCGCCCTGGAAAACAGCGCTCTACCCGGAAAACTGGCCGACTGCTCGGTGAAGGATCCGGCCGCGGCGGAGATCTACCTGGTGGAGGGCGACAGCGCCGGCGGCTCGGCCAAGCAGGCACGCGACCGCGCGTTTCAGGCAATCCTGCCCTTAAGAGGCAAAATCATCAACGTGGAAAAAGCGAGGTTGAACAACATCCTTTCCAACAAGGAGATCCAGGCGATGATTACCGCGCTTGGCACGGGCATCGCCACCGAGTTTGACATCGCCTCGGCCCGCTACCACAAGATCATCATCATGACCGATGCCGATGTGGACGGCGCCCACATTCGCACGCTGATCCTCACATTCTTCTTCCGTTATATGAAGGAGATGATCGAGCAGGGATATGTCTACATTGCCCAGCCGCCTCTGTTCCGCATCAAGCAGGGCAGCCAGGAGATTTACGTCGACAAGGAAATCCAGCTGGAAGAGCTGCTGCTGAGAGACCGGCTGGAAAGGATCAGCGTTTGCGGCGATGGCGGCGGCAATGGCCGTGTCGAGCTGAGCCATGCCAGATACCAGCGCTTTCAAAGGCTTTACAAGGAATATGAAGGGTGGGCAAGCAAACTGCGCGCGCTCTATGGCGATGATGTCGTCGACTACATCGGCACGCAAAGCCTGCTGGAAAAGAAAAAAATAAACAGCTATGCCACTTATCGTGAGTTTCTCAAGTCAAAGGACGCGGTGGCAAAGTTTTCCCGGCTTGAAGTGATTGAAGAGGACCGGGAGGCGGGCCGTATTGTCATCAAAGTCACGGAAAAGCGCACCGGCATCACTCACACTGTCAGCGTCAAGACCGAACTGCTTGCCGGCAAGGAGCTGGCCAGCATGCGCGAGCTTTACGTGAGCATGAAAGACCTGCTGGGAGAGCCGCCCTTCACCGTCAGCATGGGAAAGAAGAATGAGGAAGCGGACAGCTTTGACGCCGTGCGCCCCGCGATTCTCTCTCTGGCCAAGGAAGGGGTGAATCTGCAGCGGTTCAAGGGTCTGGGCGAGATGAATCCCGACCAGCTGTGGGAGACGACGATGAACCCGGATACCCGCACGCTGCTCAGGGTGTCGCTGGAGGACGCCGCCGCCGCCGATGAAATCTTTACCACGCTGATGGGCGACAAGGTGGAGCCGCGGCGGGAGTTTATCGAGGCTAATGCCCGCCAGGTAAGATTCCTGGATATATAAAAAAGTTTCACGTTTCTGGTTGCCAGTTTTTAGTTATGAACATAGAGGCCGGTAACCAGAAACCATAAACCAGAAACTGGAAACTGTTGTTTTATGGCTGTCTCCAACCTTGACGGAAGAATAGAGCCCAGAGAGCTCGAAGAAGAGATGAGGTCTTCGTACCTCGATTACGCCATGAGTGTAATCGTTGGCCGGGCGCTGCCAGATGTTCGCGACGGTCTCAAGCCGGTGCACCGGCGCGTGCTTTACGCCATGCAGCAGCTGGGGCTGGCCTACAACAAGCCATACAAGAAGAGCGCCCGCATCGTCGGCGACGTCATCGGCAAGTACCATCCGCACGGCGACGCGGCCGTCTACGACACCATGGTGCGCCTGGTACAGGATTTTTCCATGCGCTACCCCCTCATCGACGGACAGGGCAATTTCGGCAGCGTCGATGGCGACAGCCCCGCCGCCTACCGTTACACCGAGGCCCGCCTGTCGAAGCTGGCGATGGAGATGCTGCGCGATATCGACGAAGACACCGTCGACTTCGTGCCCAATTTCGATGAGAGCACCTCGGAGCCGGCGGTCCTCCCGTCCCGCTTTCCCAATTTGCTGGTGAACGGCTCCAGCGGCATCGCCGTGGGCATGGCCACAAATATTCCGCCGCACAATCTTGGCGAGGTGATCGACGCCGCCGTGACGATGATTGACAACCCCGGCGTTTCCGTGGG
The DNA here is from genome assembly GCA_023489275.1 of Actinomycetota bacterium. Taxonomy (GTDB): domain Bacteria; phylum Actinomycetota; class Thermoleophilia; order BMS3ABIN01; family BMS3ABIN01; genus JACWAD01. Next base: position 90,646 of record JAMDDD010000024.1, on the reverse strand, counting down.
CGAGCTGATGCAGCACGTTCCCGGACCTGACTTTCCCACCGGCGGCATCATTCTCGGCAGCCGGGGAATCCGTGATGCCTACACCAGTGGCCGCGGCCTGGTCAAGGTGCGGGCCAAGGCCCACACGGAGCCGATCAAGGGGAATCGCAACGCCATCATTGTCACCGAGCTTCCGTACCAGGTCAACAAGGCCTCGCTGATCGAGAAGATCGCTGAACTGGTGCGGGAGAGGAAGATCTCCGAAATCTCTGATCTGCGCGATGAATCTGACAGGAGCGGCATGCGGGTTGTTGTTGAGCTGAAGCGTGAAGCGATCCCCAAGGTTGTTCTGAACAAGCTTTACAAGCACACGGCGATGCAAAGCACTTTTGGCATCATCAACCTGGCGCTGTTGGGCGGCGTGCCGCGCTACATGTCGCTGCGCGAGATGTTGAGAGCGTATATCGCGCATCAGCGCGAAGTCGTTGTCAGGCGAACGCGTTTTGAACTGGAAAAGGCGCAAAAACGGGCGCACGTTCTGGAGGGGTTGCTAACCGCCCTGTCAAATCTCGATGCGGTTGTTAAGCTGATCCGTGCCGCCCGCGACGCCGAGACGGCGCGCTCCGGCCTGATGAAGAAGTTCAAGCTCACCGAGGTCCAGGCTCAGGCCATCCTCGATTTGCGCCTCCAGAGGTTGACGGGACTGGAGCGGGACAAGATCAAGTCCGAGCATAAAGACCTTGTGGAGCGAGTTGCCTGGCTGAAGGGAATCCTGGCTGACGAGGCAGAGGTTTACAAACTGATCAAGGAAGAGCTGCTTGAGCTGAAGCAGATGTATGGCGATGAGCGCCGGACTCAGATTGCTCCCGACGAGAGCGGTTTCGAGATCGAAGATCTGATCGCCGAGGAAGAAATGGTAATCTCGATTACCCATGCCGGCTACATCAAGCGGTTGCCTTTAAACACCTATCGCAAGCAGCACCGCGGTGGCGTCGGCGTCATGGGCATGGATGTCAAGGAGGAAGACTTCCTGGAGCACCTGTTTATCACCACCACCCATCACTACCTGCTTTTCTTTACCAGTGTTGGCAAGGTTTACCGCCTCAAGGTGCATGAGATTCCCCTCGGCAGCCGCGCCTCCAAGGGCCGCGCCGTGGTCAACCTGCTGCCCCTCAGAAGCGACGAGAGAATCAGGGCTGTTATCGCTACTCGCGACTACACCGACGCCGAGTACCTGCTGATGGCGACCCGCAGCGGCATGATCAAAAAAACCGCGTTTAAGGAATACAACACCGTGCTCAAGGCCGATGGCATCATCGCCATCAACATCCGGGAGGGCGACCAGTTGATCGGGGTGCGGCTGTCCAAAGGCGACGATGATATCCTGCTGGTGAGCGAGGGAGGACAAGCGATCCGCTTCAATGAGAGCCAGGTACGGCCGATGGGCCGCGCCACCAGCGGCGTCAAGGGCATGAAGCTGCGGAAGGACGACCGCCTCCTTTCCATGATTGTGGCCCAGGATGACGCCGACCTGTTCGTAGTCACTGACGGCGGCTACGGCAAGCGGACGCATATCAGCGAGTACCCGCGGCACAACCGGGGCGGCATCGGCGTCAAGACGATTAAGCCTGCCGAGGGCAAGGGCTCCCTGATCGCCGCCCGGGCCGTGCGCGATAACCACGAACTGGTGCTCATCTCCAGCTTTGGCACAGTCATCCGCATCCCGGTAAAAGACGTTTCCGTCATGGGCCGCGCCACGCAGGGAGTTCGCGTGATGAATCTTCGCGAGGGAGACCGGGTCAGCGCCGTGGCCCGCGTCGTCGCGAGCCAGACCGGCGCCCAGGAAGAAGAAATAGAAGCCGAATAGCCCGGCCCCGCGGGCGCGCCGCCTGCAACACCCGCCGCTAGTTGCCCTGCCTTGCTTTTCCTTGCCCGCGCGTCGCTGCCCGGCCGTGCATCAGATCAATCACCGCGCACGGCCTGCCGCCTTTGTTATAATCTCCCTTAAGCGTCGGCGTCCGGCTTTTCCCCATTTTCGCCACGAACCTTTTTGCCATGACACACCTGACTCAAGAACAGATCAAGCAGATAATACCGCACCGCGAGCCGTTTCTGCTGCTGGACGAGGTAACGCATCTCGAGCCGGGCAAGAGCGTAATCGCGGTCAAGAACGTGCGCGCCGATGAGCTGCATTTCCAGGGACACTTTCCCGGCCAGCCGATCATGCCGGGCGTTCTGATCGTGGAAGCGCTGGCGCAGGCGGGAGCGGTCGCCGCCCTTTCCCTGCCGGAGAATCAGGGCAAGCTGGTCCTGTTCGCCGGCATCGACGGGGCCCGCTTCAAGCGCCAGGTCATCCCCGGAGATACCCTGCGGCTCGAAGTGGAGATGACCAGAATTCGCGGGCCTGTGGGCCGGGCCGAAGCCAGTGCGTTTGTTGGTGACGAGCTTGCCTGCCGCGCCGAGCTGACCTTCGCCGTAACAAGCAGGGAAGCCTGAGCGCAACCAGATAAATTCACGACCATGAGTCTTCGCCGAGCCAAAATCACCGCCGTGGGCACCTTCGTGCCGCAAAGAATCGTCACGAATGATGAGCTCTCCCTGATGCTGGATACCTCCGACGAATGGATCTCTGCCCGCACGGGCATCCGTGAGCGGCACATTGCCGGCAAAGAAGCCGCGTCCGACCTGGGCGCTGTTGCCGCCCGCCGGGCGCTCGAGGCCGCCGGCGTCGGGGCTGGCAAGGTGGATCTGATCATCGTCGCCAGCCTGTCGCCGGACGCGCTCTTTCCATCCACCGCATCCTATATTTCGGCAGCGATCGGCGCGGGCGGGGCGCCGGTCTTCGATCTGTCCGCCGCCTGTACCGGCTTTATTTATGCGCTATCGGTTGGCGCCGCTTATATTGCATCGGAGCAGGCGGAAAGGGTGCTGATTATAGGTGCCGACGTAGCGTCCAAAATGGTAGACTGGACTGATCGCCGCACCGCCGTGCTGTTTGGCGACGGCGCCGGCGCGGTTCTGCTGGAGCCCGCTGGTGAGGGAGAGGAGGGAATCATCGGCTTTTCGCTGGGAAATGATCCTGCCGGTGTGGACCAGCTAAGCATCCCTGCCGGGGGCTCGCGCCTGCCCGCCACAGAGGCCACCGTGGCCGAACATATGCATTTTATACAGATGAACGGCCGCGAAGTATACAAGTTTGCTTCCCGGATTATCGTATCTTCGGCGCGGCAAGTGCTGCAGGAACACGGCCGCCGGGTGGAGGATGTCGATCTGTTTGTCCCCCACCAGGCCAATATCAGGATCATTGACTCGGCGGCGCGCCGGCTGGGCTTTCCCCCCGAAAAGGTCTTTTCCAACCTGGAGCGCTACGGCAACACCTCCTGCGCCTCGATCCCGCTTTGCCTGGACGAGGCGGCAACGGTGGGGCGGCTGAAGCGCGGAGACCTGGTGCTGATGGTCGGGTTCGGCGGCGGTCTGTCGTGGGGCTCATGCCTGGCCCGGTGGTAGAAGGCAGATGGCAGATGCGGATTACTTGCCAAGCCACAAATAAACGCGTTGTTTTTTTGAACTTTGAACTTTGAGCTGAGCTATGCCAAACAGAGTTTGTGACATCCTGGATATCGATCACCCCATCCTTCAGGGAGGCATGACCTGGGTCAGTGACGCCAGCCTGGCTTCGGCAGTTTCCAATGGCGGCGGTCTCGGCATCATTGGCGCCGGCGCCATGCCGGCCGCACTGCTCCAGGGAGAGATCCGCAAAACGCGTGATCTGACGGGCCGTCCCTTCGGGGTCAATCTGATCATGATTAACCCGGAGTTCGAGCGGCAGCTGGAGGTCGTGATGGCCGAGGCGCCGCCGGTTGTGACCCTGGGGGCGGTGCAAAGCACAGCCATTATCCCGGAGCTCAAGTCGCGGGGAATCAAAGTGTTGCCCGTTGTGGCGGCGGCGGCGATTGCCCGGCGAGCCGAACAGTATGGGGCCGACGCCGTCATCGCGGAAGGGACGGAATCCGGCGGGCATATCGGAGAGACGACGACGATGGTGCTGACCCCTTTGATTTCCCGGACAGTGGATATTCCTGTCATTGCGGCGGGTGGAATCGCCAGCGGCGGCGCGGTCGCTGCCGTATTTGCTTTGGGAGCCGAAGGCGTGCAGCTCGGGACGCGTTTTGTTGTCGCCGAAGAATGCACCGTTCACGCTGCCGTCAAGGAAAAGTTTCTCAAAGCCGGGGACCGGGCCACCGTGGTAACGGCTCGGAGCATCGGTTACCCGGTCCGAACGATCAAGAACAAGCTGGCAACCTCTTACAGCGCATGGGAAAAGAAATACATGGCGGGCGAGTGCACCGCCATGGACGTGGAGAATCTCGGCCTCGGCAAGCTGCGTGAGGCAATGTGCGAGGGCAACGTCAGAGACGGATCAATCATGGCGGGACAGTGTGTGGCCCTTGTCGAAAAAGCGCAGCCGGCGGCCGAAATTATTGCCGAGATCATTGCCGAAGCCGAAGCTGTGGCCAGGGACCTGCCGTCGCGAATGGTGTTAAGCCGGTGAAAGCCGCCAATGGGTAAGCTGGCGCTGGTCTTTCCCGGCCAGGGCTCCCAGACCGTCGGCATGGGCGCGGAGCTCTCGGCTGCGTTTGCGGCTGCCGCCAGCCTCTACCGGCGCGCCGCTGGCGTCGTCGGCTGGGATGTCGCGGATCTTTCCTTCCGCGGACCCGAAGAGCGGCTCAGCCAGACTGAATTCGCCCAGGTGGCGCTATATGTTAACAGCGCCGCCGTGGCGGCGGTGCTGGCGGAACGGGGAGTTTCCGGAGACGCTGTCCTGGGCCACAGCCTGGGTGAATACAGCGCTCTGGCCGCGGCCGGGGTCATAAGTTTTGAAGAAGGCCTGGAGCTGGTATCGCGCCGGGGCAGCGCCATGGCCGCCGCGGCCGCCAGACGGCCCGGATCCATGGCCGCCGTACTGGGCCTTGCGGATGAAGAAGTGGAAAGGATTTGCGCCGAATCGGGCGCGGTCTGGCCCGTAAACTATAACTGTCCCGGACAGCTGGTAATCAGCGGCGAGGCCGGGGCGGTGCAGCAAGCAATGGATAAGGCCAGGGAGGCCGGCGCCCGCAAAGTAGTGAAGCTGCCGGTTAGCGGCGCGTTTCACACGCCGCTGATGCAGTCCGCGGCGGAAGAAATGGAGCAGCGTCTGGCGGGGGTCAAGTTCAGTGCAGCCACGCCGGGCTTTTTCTCATCCATAAGCTGCCGGAACGAGCCGGCGGACGGAATGGCCGGATTGCTCGCGGGGCAGATCGTGTCGCCGGTTCGCTGGCGCCAGGCAGTAGAAGCGCTGGTTGCCGGCGGCTTTGACAGGTTTCTCGAAGTGGGAAACGGAAAAGTGCTGTGCGGGCTCATTCGCAGGATAGACAAGGGTGTGACCGCGGTCAATGCTTCCGGCCCGAAGAGCCTGGATAAAGCAATGGAGATACTGTCGGAAGGAAATTTAAAAAATGAATAACGGTGCCAGCCTTGATGGACAGGTGGCCCTGGTGACCGGGGCTTCGCGCGGGATCGGCCGGGCGACGGCGGCGTCTCTCGCCGGCGCCGGCGCCGCCGTGGCGATTAATTATCTTGCCAGCGGCGAAGCGGCGGCAGAGATGGCCCGCGCCCTCGTTCAGGATGGAGCCCGGGCGATTCCGGTGCAGGCGGATGTTGCCGATCCGGACCAGGTCGGCGCCATGATCAGGCGGGTTGAAGAAGAGCTTGGTCCCGTTTCCATCCTGATAAATAACGCCGGCGTCACCCGGGACGGGCTGCTGGCGCGGATGAGTGCCGAGGATTTCGACGCCGTCATCGCGGCCAGCCTCCGGGGAGCGTTTCTGTGCAGCAAGGCCGTTTCCCGCCAGATGATGAAAGCGAGGTCCGGCGTTATTATCAACGTCTCCAGTGTCATCGGCCGCCGCGGCAACGCCGGCCAGGTAAACTACGCGTCCGCCAAGGCAGGGCTCATTGGCCTCACCAAATCGATGGCGCGCGAGCTGGGACCGCGCGGCGTCAGGGTAAATGCTGTGGCGCCGGGATATGTGGAAACTGACATGACCGCGGCTTTCCCGGAAGAGATGAAGGAACAGATCCGAAAAAATACGCCGCTGGGACGACTGGCGGCGCCAAATGAAGTTGCCGAAGTGATCGCATTCCTGGCCTCCCCGGCGGCCGGCTACATTACCGGCGCAGTCATTCCGATTGACGGAGGGTTAGGAATATGAGCCGCCGCGTCGTTGTCACCGGCATGGGGATAATCTCTCCTTTGGGGACAGGAGTGGAGGAGTACTGGAGCGCGCTCGCTGCCGGCTGCTCCGGAATCGGCCCGATCACCCAGTTTGATACCAGCGGCTATAATGTACGCATCGCCGGTGAAGTCAAAGGCTTTGAACCGACTGATTTCATCGACCGGAAAAGCTCCCGGCGGATGGACCGGTTCGCCCAGCTCTCGGTGGCGGCGGCGGCAATGGCGGTGGAACATGCCGGGCTTGACGTGGCGGCCGACGCCGAGAATATCGGCGTCCTGGTCGCCAGCGGCATCGGCGGCGTCAAGACCTTTGAGAAAGAAACCGGCGTCCTGCTGGAAAAGGGACCGGGCCGGATCAGCCCTTTTTTCATCCCGATGGAGATAGCGAACATGGCTTCCGCCCAGGTTTCGATCCACCTCGGAGCAAGGGGGCCGGTCAGCACCGTTTGTACTGCCTGCTCCGCGGCGGCTAATGCGATCGGTGATGCCTTTGAGATTATCAAGCGGGGGGCGGCCGATGTCATGCTTGCCGGTGGCAGCGAGGCTTCAATCAGCCCGGTAGGCATTGCCGCATTTTCCCAGATGGGGGCGCTATCGATGCGCAACGGCGAGCCGGAGCGGGCCAGCCGTCCGTTTGATCTTGAGCGCGACGGCTTCGTCATGGGCGAGGGGTCGGCAATACTGATTCTGGAAGAGCGGGAGCGGGCGCGCTCCCGGGGGGCCCGTATCTGGGCGGAAATTTCCGGTTACGGCATGAGCGGCGACGCCTTTCACATCACAAACCCCGAGCCGAGCGGTGAAAATCAGGCCCGGGCTCTTCTGGCGGCGCTAAGGGAGGCAGGGCTCAGGCCGGAAGATATCGGCTACATTAACGCGCACGGGACGTCGACCCCGCCGGGAGACACCATTGAGACCAGGAGCATCAAGATCGCCCTGGGCGAACACGCCCGCGAGGTCGCGGTCAGCTCCACCAAATCAATGATGGGCCACTGCCTCGGAGCCTCCGGTGCGCTGGAGGCGGCAGCCTGTATCCTGGCAATCGAGAATGGTATTATTCCTCCCACGATTAATCTGGAAAACCCGGATCCGGAGTGCGACCTTGATTACGTGCCCAACCAGGCGCGCGAGCAGAAGGTGCGGGTCGCCGTTTCCAACTCCTTTGGCTTTGGCGGCCATAATGTCACCCTGGTTTTCCAGGCACCATGATGCGAGGCAGCCTTGGCGCAGAAAGTCTCGGTAGACATAAGCCGCCGCAACGGCGACACAGGCTTCAGGGGGGCAGAAAGCTGCCCTGCCTGTAAACAGCTCCTGAGCACGGAGGAGCTGGAAGCCAACTACAAGGTCTGTCCTCATTGCAATTATCACTTCCGGATAGGCGCTGCCGAGCGCGTGGCCCAGCTGGCGGACAGGGGAACCTGGAACGAGATCGCCGCCAGCCTTCGCTCGGCCGATCCGTTGCGATTCTTCGATCTCAGACCCTATCCGGACCGGATTGAGGAAGCGGAATATGACACAGGCCTGCCGGAAGCGATGATCGCCGGCACCTGCCGCATTCACAAAATGGATACGGTGCTGGCGGTGATGGATTTTGGCTTCATGGGAGGAAGTATGGGCAGCGTCGTAGGCGAAAAATTCTGGCGAGCAGTTGACGCCGCTATCGAGACCAGGTACCCCCTCGTGGTTGTTTGCGCATCCGGCGGCGCCCGCATGCAGGAGGGAATTATCTCCCTGCTGCAGATGGCAAAGACAACCTGCGCGGTGGAAATGCTGGGCGAGGCGGCGGTGCCATTTGTCTCCGTCCTTACCGATCCGACCACGGGCGGTGTGATGGCAAGCTTTGCCACGCTCGCCGATGTGGTCATCGCCGAGCCCGGGTCACTGCTTTGTTTCTCCGGACCTCGCGTGATCGAGCAAACAATCAAGGAAAAGCTGCCGGCGGATTTCGGGCGCGCCGAGAAGAATCTGGATCATGGCCAGATCGACATGATCGTATCGCGGCCGGAGCTTAAGGACAGACTGGTGCAGGTTCTGGGGATGCTGGAAGGGGGTGTCGCCTGTGCCATTGGGCCCCTTTGGGAAGAAGAAAAAAGCAGTCCAGGACGAAGAGGGGCGCTTGCGGAAGCGATTGACAGAATTAAAGCGCTTGCCAACCCTTCCCGGCGTTCACCTAAGAAATGAGATAGCCAAAATCAGTCATCGGCTGATTGAGCTGAATCATGATCGGCGGCTTGACAAGAATGTTTGGGACAAGGTTGAGTTGGCCCGCCACCCGGAGCGCCCTTACACGCTCGATTACATCCATCACATGTTCCCCGGGTTTATCGAGCTGCGCGGGGACAGATGTTTTGCCGATGACCCGGCGATCATCGGCGGCCTGGCGGCTTATATGGGAAGGACGATCATGGTCATCGGCCACCAGAAGGGGCGCGATCTGGCCGCGCGCGCGCGCCGGAACTTCGGCATGCCACGGCCGGAGGGTTACCGCAAGGCGCAGCGGCTGATGAATCTGGCGAACAAATTCGGCATCCCTGTTCTCACCCTGATTGACACCGCGGGCGCTTACCCCGGCGTCGCCGCAGAGGAACGCGGGCAGGCAGCCGCGATCTCGCAAAGCCTGCTTTGCATGGCGCGCCTTGATGTTCCGACCGTCGCTGTCATAATTGGAGAGGGAGGCAGCGGCGGGGCACTTGCCCTCGCTCTCGCCGACCGGGTGATAATGCTGGAGAACGCGATTTATTCCGTGATTTCCCCGGAGTCATGCGCGGCCATCCTGTGGAAGGACGCGGAAGAGGCGCATCTGGCCGCCCAGACGCTCAGGCTGACGTCGGCGAATCTCAGCGAGCTCGGAGCTGTGGACGCGGTCCTTCCCGAGCCGCGCGGAGGCGCCCACCGTGACCACGCGGCGGCAGCGTCGATAATCAAGCAGGCGCTGGAAGAGAACCTGCGCGAGCTGGAAGCGATGCATCCGCAGGCCCGCAAGCGGCAGAGGCTGGAGAAATTCCGGCAAATGGGCGTCTGGTCTGAGGGGGGTCTTACCCTTTTCTAGGGACAGAGGCCGGCGGCCCGGTGGTCAAACCGGCCGGCCGTCTTCTGCTTTTTTGTCCCGAAAATCGCGGTAGGTGAAGTACCCGGACACCTTGCCCGAGATCAAGGCGTCGCCGAGCTTGTTAAGCGCCGTAAACGCGGCGCGGAAACCAGCAAACTCTTCGCCCGATGCCGGATTTACATGATTGAAGAGCGTCTCCTCGAGCGCCTGCCGAAAAAGCGTGGCATCCGTGATCAGGTCCGGGAGGCAAAAACCGACGGCGGTGCGGCGAAAAGCGTCATCATTGGCTGCGTCGCGGACTCTGTGCAGAATCTCGGCGCGCTGATATTCTTCCGCACTCAACAGCTCCATGGCAAGTCCTAGCAGTGTCGTCGCCACGGCCCTGCCCATCGGCGTCTGCAGCACCTGCTGGTAGTCTTCCGCTACCCGTCCCTGGATGGATTTGAGCCAGCACTGAATCGTCTCTTCATGATTCTCTCGGATGACGTTGGCAAAAGTTAGCGATATCATAGGAAAGCAAGTAAGTTTGCCGGCTTATTTGTAGTATCGGTGCGCCCGGCCAGGACCTAAACCCGGAACGGGGCTTTGGATGCCGGGTTGTGGAGAACCCTCTCAAGCTCCGGCCGCGCACCGGTTGGCGATCAGCGCGGCCGTGGCCCCAGCCCCGACGCCGTTGTCGATATTGACAACAACCATCCCGGGGCAGCAGCTCTGCAGCATAGCCAGCAGCGCGGCGACGCCACCTCCACCCAGCCCGTATCCCGCGGATGTCGGCAGGCCGATCACAGGCACCGGCACCAGGCCGGCGACAACGGAGGGCAGTGCCCCCTCCATACCGGCGGCAACCACGATCGCGGCGACGCTGTTCTCGATCATCCCGCCGAGAGGCTTCACCAGCCGGTGAACTCCGGCGACGCCGACGTCGAAGGAGCAGATCACTTCGCAGCCCATTTCTTCGGCGATGATTCGCGCTTGCTCCGAGGCCGGAATGTCCGCGGTTCCGGCGGAGAGAATTCCGATCTTGCCCCCGGAGCGCTGCGGTTCGCCGCCGGCAGCGCGAAGCACCATTGTTTTCGCTTCCCGCGAAGCCAGCGCCAGCTGTGATGGAAACCTGTTCTCAAGCGCCTCCCATTGGTCCGCGCCTAAGTTGGCGACTATTGCCTTTCCTGTTGACCGCAACAGCCCCTCACAGATCGGAATCAGCTGCCCGGTAGTTTTGCCAGGAGCGAAAACAACTTCCGGGACGCCCTTGCGGGACTGCCTGCCCGTATCCAGAAGGGCAAACTCGCCGATAGCCATCAGGCCGGCCAGGGACAGGCGGGACTCGGCTTCGTCGATGCTGATCTCGCCACCGGCCAGCTGCCCGAGAATTTCGCGCGCGTTCATCAATCCTCCCCGAGTATTCTCATGGCGTTTCCTCCGGTTATCGCCGCCAGTTCCTTTTCTCCGAGGCCGGCCTCGTCGAGCTCGCGGAGGTACCGCTCCGGCGGTATCAGAGGAAAATCGCTTCCCAGCAAGATCTTCTCATGCCCCACCATCTTCACAGCAATGGGGAAGACGGCGCTTTCATAAAGATACGGCCCCGCGGCGCAATCGTAATATACGCGCACCAGGTCGCGGCGGACCTCTGGCATCAGCTCATAGAAGGGAAGGCCGCCGCCCCAGTGGGCGAAGATCAAAGTCAGCTCGGGAAAAGCGCGGGAAAAGCTGATCCCCTTCTCCGGCGTGGTCAGACCCTTTCCCGGGTAATGGTGGCCTACCGGCTCGCTCATGTGGATGAGCAACGGCAGCTTGAGCGACTCAGCTGCCTCCGCCAGTGGTTTTAAATGTTCAGGTTCGTCAAGGTCAAACCCCTGTCCGTCCGGCAACAACTCGCCGATGCCGCGAAAGCCGAGGGCGGCGCAGCGCTCCAGCTCGGCGCCGGAACCCGGGATAAGGGGGGGAATAACCGCGAAACCATAGAGTCTCCCGGGCCAGCGCCGGACGGCGTCGGCCACGTAAGAATTGCATTCACGGCAGAGGTCCAGGCTGTCAAAGGCAAACCCGCAAACCACCGATTTGTCAATGCCGCTGCGGTCCATTTCCGCTATCAGCTCTTCGGCTGTGGCCATCCGGGCCGCCGGATCACTATACAGGGCGTCGAACCACTTTTCCCGGCCGGCAATCTCGTCACGGCGCCCGATGATCTCCGGAGGCAGGATGTGAGTGTGAAAATCAATGATCATACTGCCAGAAACCAGACAACGGACCCTGGACGCTGGATTCTGGATAAAAACCAGCATCTTGATCTTGCTACCCGATTATATGTCAATTTCCAAAGTCCAGAACTGATCACACAATTAAATCAGGTTAAGGAGAATTGTCGTCCCGGGCGCAGCGAGGGACCTGCGTTTATAGCAGCAGCCCCAGGGCTCGCTGCCCCGGAATGACGAACAAATGTTCGGACGCTACCCGAGCAAGTTATAAGATCACCAAGCCCGAAACCCGGGATCCGATATCCGCCGGCCGTTTAAACCAAAGTTTTGAAATCGAGGCATTCGCTGCCTTCATATACCTTGATCGCCTCATCAACTGGATAATCGGCAAGGGTGATGGCGGAGATGGCGTCACACATCCTTACCGCTTCATCAAGCGGTTTTTGATGCAGGTTTCTGCCGGTGGCATTTCCAATGGCGCCGCTGATATGGATCTGGTCATGCAGCCGTTGCAGGAAACTGCGGGCGTCGGTCGAGGAGCCGCCCGCAGCCACGACGCGGGTGCGTCCGGCGGCCACGACCGCCTCCTTGAATATCTCGCTCGACTCCTGCCCCTCGGCTTTGGGATAATTGACTTTGACAAAATCAGAGCCCAGGGTCAGCGCCACGCCCGTGGCGCCGGCGATGAGGTGGGGGTCTTTTTCGTCGGCAACGCTCTTGCCGCGGGGGTAGATCCAGAGAACGCTCAGCATCCCGTGCCGGTGAGCGTCGTTTACCAGCCTGGCCGCCTGCTCTAGCATTTGCGGCTCATAGGCGCTGCCCAGGTAAATCGTGTAACCCACAGCCGGGATCCGCAGGCCTGAGTCTTGTTTGAGGCGGGCAACGGCCTCAACATCCAGCCACAGGTTGCTGAAAGGGTCCATCGTGTCTTTTTTGACGAGGTTGGTCTTGGAGTTGAGCTTGACCAGGTAGTTGACATCACGATAATCATTGCCATATTTTGCGACCATGCCAATCTGGGTGGCAAATACGCCAATGGTTCCCTGCCGGGCGATGCGGAAGAGATGCTCCGGGTCGGCGTCGTCGGCAGGAATTTCACCAAGCTCGTACTTGCCCACGAAGTCCTTGTTAAGATGCTCGACTTTCTGATCTCCAGCAAAGAGCATCAGCCGGCCGGTGCCGTGAGTCATCGCCTCGAAGTTCTCCGCGTATTCGTCCCGTTTTTCCTTCGGAACGTCAAGCGGTATCTGCACGTCCATTCCATTAGCCATGACAAAACTCCTTTCCAAGCGAAAATCGATATTGCCTCTTGCCGGTCCCGCACAGGCTGGACGCTGCCCGCAAGGTTTCCGACGTCAAGGATATTTTATCTACCGGGTAAAATCCAACGGGAAGTCCAACTTTTTATATAATATGCGGGTTCATCACTTGTTAAACAGGCAAAGCTCAAGGTGCGCGACAAAAGACTAGATGGTTGAATCAGTAACAGAAAAGGCAAAGGCGGCGCGCCGGGCGCTGCATCAGCTTTCCGTTCTGGCGTCAGAGACCAAGCAGGCGGCCCTGATGGCAATGGCCGATGCCCTGGAGGAGAATCTGGGGGAGATCGAGGAGGCCAACGCCAAGGACGTGGGCGCGGGAAAAGCCAAAGGCCTGACGATCGCCATGCTGGACCGGCTGATGTTGGACCGGCCCCGGGTAGCGCTGATGGCCAGCAACTTGCGCAACATTGCCGCCATGGACGATCCTGTCGGACAGGTGGCCAAATCGTGGACGGCGACCAACGGCATGCACATGTCCCGGGTGCGAAGCCCCATCGGCGTGATGGCCATCATCTATGAGTCGAGACCAAACGTAACGACGGAAACCGCCGGCCTGTGCATCAAAGCCGGCAACTGCATCATCTTGCGGGGCGGCTCGGAGGCGATCCACTCCAACAGGGTGCTGGCCAGGCTGATGCATGAGGCAGGCGAGCGGGAAGGCCTCCCCGCCGGCGCTATCCAGTTTATTGATACGACAGATCGAGCCGCCGTCGGGGAGCTGCTCGGTTTGGCAGGGCTGATCGACCTGGTGATTGCCCGCGGCAGCCACCGGCTGATTACAGCGGTCACGGAGCAGTCGAAAATCCCCGTAATGAAGCATTACCGGGGCCTCTGTCATATTTACATCGATGCGACGGCGGATCCCGCCATGGCGGAAAAAATTGTGCTAAACGCCAAAGTCAACCGGCCCAGTACCTGTAATTCAGTGGAGACGGTACTTGTCGATGAGGCGGCGGCGGAAAAAATATTGCCCCTGCTCGCGTCAAGCCTGGGCGCTGCCGGTGTTGAGGTGAGAGCCGACGAGGCGGCGCGGGCAATCGTTCCGGCCTGGCAGCCGGCGACGGAGGCCGACTGGGACACGGAATACCTCAATCTCATCCTCTCGCTCAAGGTCGTGTCCGGCCTGGATGAGGCAATCGACCATATACACAGATATCACTCGGGCCTGGCAGACGCAATTATTTCCCAGGACAGCGCCGCCGCGGAGCAGTTTCTGGCGCAGGTCGACAGCGCCGCTACCTACTGGAACGCCTCTACCCGCCTCACGGACGGGCTCCCCTTTGGAATCGGCCCGGCCAGCGGCATCAACACCGACAGGGTCTACCCGCGGGGTCCGATGGGAATCGAGGAAATGACCGGCACCCGCTACATTATCCGGGGGAGCGGCCAGATCAGGGAATAACCTGGCAGAAAAAAACTTAAGGCGACTTCCAGCCGGCTCCTTTGCCGGCTTTTTCGTCCTTCAACCCTATAAAGGTACTGCCATGAAGGTCGATATCAGGGAGTAGGTCAAATACAGGGGCGAGTGTGTGGGGGACATTCAAAGGTGAAGCTGCTGAAAGAATTTCTCGGCGTATTCCGCAGCCGGCTGGGACTTAAGCTTTCCTTGCCGCTGCTTATCGCCATGGCGGCTCTCATGACGCCTGTCTTCTTTTATTTTCATTTCGAGAGCAGCGCTGATCTTTCATCCCAGGGAGCGATCGCTGTCAGTGAGAAGGCGGTTACGAGCATTTCGGCGATGGACACGCAGTCGCGGCAGGAGATGCTCGACGTCCACGAGGTGCTTATCGATCATTACGAGGGCAGGTTTGATAACCGGCAGATCGTTAGTGATTTTAACGCTGCGGCGGCTCAAGCCGAAGAAAAACGGAGCGAGTCCTACCGCTACGCCGTGACGGCCTCCGAGCGAAAGCAACTGGACAGATGCCGGTCGCTGGACAATCAATTCAAGGATATATTTTCCAATCAGCTCGTGCCGCTGTCAGCGCATCCCGGCGCTGCTCTGGATCCATTGGAAAACAGGCTCGACGGTATTTTTAACACCATGATCGGAATCCACACGGAGCTGCTGAACTCTTTTAAAACGGACAGGGATGCCACCTTCCAATCACAATCCGACAATCGGGAGACCCTTGAGACCTGGGGATTTTTCAGCGCCATCGGCGGCGTCTTGCTCGGCCTGCTGGCCGCCGGCTTGCTAACCAGGCGGCTGTTGATACCCGTTAAGAACATGGTGAAAGGAGCGCAAAAAATTTCTCGCGGCAATCTTGATCACCGGATTCCCGCCGGCAGGGGGCACGACGAGATGGCAGTGCTGGCCAACTCCTTCAACAACATGGCCGCGTCGCTCGAGCGGCAAATCGAGCAGCAAGAGCAGGAACGGGTTCGCATCAGATCGATTCACCAAAGCATTGGTGACGGCATCGTGGTGGTTGACCGCGGCGGAATCATTATTTCAGCGAATCCGGCCGCGGAGGCGGCGCTGGGAAAGACGGCGCTGGAGCTGGAACGAAGCCGGGATACTGGTGTCGCCGAGCTGCAGGAGGCGGTTAACCGCGAGATCCAACCCGTGGAAATGGCAAGTTGCTGGGAGGAAAAACAATGCAGCAAGGCCGGCTGTCCGGCATTTCATAGCACAGACCGGCGCTGCTGGCTGCAGTGTGGCACCTATTGCAACAATCAGATACAGGGCACATTCCGGCAGAAGCGCGATGCCTGTGAGCGCTGCGACGTTTTCCAGCACAACGCCGTCTGCAAACTGGAAGTAAAGATCAGGGACAGATTCTACAGCATCGAGATAGTGCCCGTCCTCGATAACGAAGGGCAGGAGCGCGGCCGCACGATCGTCATGCATGATGTGACGGAACTGCAACACGCCAATGAAGATCTGGAGCGTAAACGAGCCGAGCAGGAACTGCTAAACGAGATCGGCGAAACCGTATCCAGCTCGCTTAACCTGGACCGGACGCTCACGATGGTTTTAGACAAACTATTCGAATCATGGGGAGCCGATGCCGGCGGGGTTCATATCATGAACCACTCTACCGGACGGCTGGAGATGACGGCAAGCAGAAATATCTCCGACGAGGAACGAATGGCGCTGGAAACGGCGGAGAAAGGCATGGGCATTGCCTGGCGGGTATATCACAGCGGTGAAGCCGTGATAATCAGTGACATGCTGGATGAAAAAAATATGGTTAAAGCGATTGTCAGGGCCGGGAATCGGGCGGTTTTGGGAGTTCCGCTGGTGGCAAATGACAAAGTAGTTGGCAGCATGATCCTGGCATCAACTGCCGCTGGTTACTTTTCCGAGGAGGATAGCCGCCTGTTGAGACTGATTGGAAACCAGGTCGGCGTGGCGGTTGAAAACTCGATACTGTACCTGGAGTCGGTCGAGCATGCCAGGAAAGCGCTGGCCAAGAACCGCATTATCACGGCTCTGTCGTCCAGCCTCGACTTGAGCACCGTTTGGGATGATTTTCTGACGCAGGCAAAGAAGCTGATTGCCTTTGACCGGATCAGCGTCACCACCGACGCGCAGGAAGGGATGGTCAGACTGCTTGCTCAAAGCGGCGACAGCCCGGAGGCGTGGACAGATGAGTCAACCTTTCCCGCCAAAGATTCGCTTCCGGGAACCGTCATGCTGACAGGCAAGCCATACCTGTCCGGTGATATCAGCCGAGCCCCAGTGTGCAAAAGGCAAAAGCAGCTGGTGGCGGCGGGCTACTGCTCGCAGTTGATCATCCCGTTGTTTGCCAAGGGTGAAGTGATCGGGACTCTGAATCTCGCGAGCAAGGACAGAAATGCTTTCAGCAAGGACGACCTGGACGAGCTGAGCCCGATCGCGGCGCACGTGGCCCTGTCGATTGCGAACCAGCGGCTGTTTGAGGACATTTCCCGGGCCAAGACAGAATGGGAGACCACCTTTGACAGCGTCACCGACGGAATCGTTATCATCGGTCAGGACCGCCGCATCAAACGGATGAATGAAGCGGCGGCGCGGATGCTCGGTGGGCGGATCAATGACTTTCTCGGTGAGAGGTGCCACAAGGTGATTCACAATCTCTGCTGCGAGCCGCCCAGCTGTCCGCTGTACAAGGCGGTGCCGGGAGATTCCCCGTCAAAGGCAGAGCAGATGACTCCTGACGGCCGGATGCTTGAGTTGACTGTTGATCCTATGTTTGATGCCGAAGGAAACAAGATTGGCGCCGTCCATTTTCTCCGTGATATTACTGAATCCAAGCGGTTGCGCCAGCAGTTGATCCAGTCGGAGAAGATGGTGGCCGTGGGGCAGTTGGTGTCAGGGGTCGCCCACGAGATCAACAATCCGCTGACGGGCGTTATCGGTTACTCCCAGTTGTTGCTTTCCCAGGACATTGGCGAGAAGGCAAAGAAGGATGCCGAGGCGATCTACAGTGAGGCCGAGCGGGCGACCAAGATCGTCAGGCACCTGCTTTCATTTGCGCGCAAGCACGCTCCAGAGCAGAAAGCTGTCGATATTAACAATCTGGTCCTGGAATCAATTGAGCTTAAAGCTTACGACTTGAAAGTCAACAACATCACCGTCGAAACCAGACTGAAGGCGCACCTCCCGCTGACCATGGCCGATCCGCACCAGCTGCAGCAGGTGTTTCTCAATCTGATCACAAACGCAGAGCAGGCAATGCTGGAGGACCAGGGCTCCGGCAGAATCGTGATTTCCACCGGCATTTCCCGGGGCGCGATCCGGATTGAATTCGCCGACAACGGTCCCGGGGTCCCCGAAGAGCTAAGAGACAGGGTATTTGACCCTTTCTTTACCACCAAGGACGTTGGCAAGGGAACCGGCCTCGGCCTGAGCATCTGTTACGGAATCATCGAGGAGCACAACGGTCGCATCTGGCTGGAGCCGGGCAGCGGCGCGGGGGCGAAGATGGCTGTGGAGCTGCCGATTGTACAGGTCAGTGAGCAGAAGCTTTCTGGTGCTCAAGCGCCGGCGGACGGCCTGGCTTCGGGAAAGATATTGCTGGTGGACGATGAGGCGACGGTACGGAAGGTGCTGGCCGAAGCCATGCGCAAGATGGGCCACAGCGTTGATACCGCGAGGGATGGCAACGTCGCCCTCAAGATGCTGAAGCGGGACCGCTATGATTGCGTCGTCAGTGATGTGCGCATGCCGCGGATGGATGGCCCCACTTTGCTGGAAGCGATCCGGCAGATGAATCCGGAGCTGGCCCGCAGGTTCATTTTTATATCGGGCGATTCAGTAAATCCAAAGACCCAGACTTACCTCAGCAAGCTGGGGGCCCCGTATCTGGTAAAGCCTTTTGACCCGAGCGAGCTGGGAAAGCATATCCAGGCGATTCTTGGCAGCAAAGGACAGCAGCGCAAAGCGTCATAAGAGCCTGGCTTGGCAGATGATTTGTGGTAAAGGCCGAGGCGAAGGCAAATCTCCGGGGTTTTAGCAACCCTAAGGCACCACGTCAATGCGTCCGGTATCGTCTTCCGCTTCCATGACGCCGATTCGGGCAGCAGTGATCGTGCCCGCGTTCCGCAGCGCCTTTTCCAGCCGGTCTGCTTTTTCCGGTGGACACGATATCAGCAGGCCGCCAGAAGTCTGGGCGTCTGCCAGCAGCAGCCTCTCCGCTTGCGTGATTCCCGGATCGAAGTTCACGAAGCGCTTGACGTATTCGAGGTTGTTTTTCGAGCCTCTCGGGACGGCGTCCAGGTCTGCCTCGATCATATCCCTGGCTGCCTGAATGACCGGCACGGCCCGGGAGTGGACGCGGGCGCCGACGCCGCTGGCCCGGGTCATCTCGCCCATGTGTCCCAGCAGGCCGTAACCGGTGATGTCAGTGCAGGCGTTGACGCCAACATCCACCATCGCTTCGGAGGCGTCGCGGTTCAGCCGCACCATCACTTCGACTGCCCGGCTGATGGCGGCATCGCTGGCGGTGCCGCGCTTGATGCCGGTCGTGATGACACCGAGCCCCAGTGGCTTTGTCAGAAATAGCGCATCGCCGGCCTGCGCCGTTGAGTTGTAAATCAGCTTGCCCGGATCGCTAAGGCCGGTTACGGAGACCCCGTATTTTGGTTCCCTGTCATCGACGGTGTGGCCGCCAATGATCTCGATTCCCGCCTCCCGGGCCTTGTCGGCGCCGCCTCGTAAAATTTCGGCAAGCGTGTCAAGAGGCAGATCCGCTGTGTGAAAGCCGACCACGTTCAAGGCAAAGAGCGGCGCGGCTCCCATGGCGTAGACATCGCTTAAAGCGTTGGCGACGGCGATGGCGCCATACTGATAGGGGTCATCGACAATCGGCGTAAAGTAATCGACCGTCTGGATGATCGCGGTGTCCTCCGAGATCTGAAAAACGGCGCAATCCTCGCCGGAGCGAATGCCAGCGAGAACGCGCGGATCGGCCGGCAACGCCAGCGTCTTTAAAATCACTTCCAAGTCCGACGGACTTAGCTTGCAGGCTCAGCCGGAGCCATGCGCCAGGCGGGTAAGCCTGGTCTCCTTACCGGTTGCCACTACTTATCACCACCTCGGTCTCTACCCCGCGCCATCTTATCAATAAACCGATCAGTTTTCTCAAGTTGTGAGGATATCGTCATTTCGTGTTTCATCTGCTGATGTCGCCAGGCTTAAACCCGTTTTCAGCTGCCGGCCGGCCCCGGTCAATCTTTGCCTCATGGCGTGCGCTTAGCATCAATACTTTGCAGGAGAATTCCATCGCCGCCGTGAAAGCCAGCGCCTCGTTCAGGGTGCGTCCGACGGCATAGCTGCCATGCCCCCTCACGATCGCGGCAACTGTTGTTTGCAGCACCTGGGGGAGGCGGCTGGAGGCATCCTCCGGAGCCACGACCGCAACTTCCCTGAGCAGAACCGAGCCCTCGGTATCGATGGGCGTAATAATGTCACATCTCATCGAAATAGCAACAGCATAAGCTGGATGGGCGTGAATTATGGCCGCCGCCGGCGTGAATTTATAGATTAGCTGATGCAGCGGCGCGTCCCACGATGCATCGCTGGCGAAGCGGTCAGGTTCTTCCCTGAGCGGGATCTCGACCACGTTACCAGGCAGCAGCCGCCCCGGCATGGAAAAGTGGGTAGTGATCGCCATCCGGCCCTGATGACGCAAGCTCATGTTTCCGCCGTGAGTGGTCGTCAGGCGGTTCCAGGCCAGGTCTTCGCCCGTCTGCTGGAAACGTTCAAAGACGTTGTCAGTCATCCCGGTCCTTTAACTCCAGCTACCTGAGCAGCGCGGCTGCTTCCTCGGGCGGCACCGTATTAACCCAGACGCCGGCGCCAAGCTCGAGGCCGCCCGGCACCGTCAGGCGCGGCAAGATTTCGATGTGCCAGTGAAACGGGCGCGACTCGCCGCTCACAGGATAGGTGTGCACCCAGTAATTGAAAGGAGGATCGTTCAGCCGTTCCTTGAACCGCATGAGCACATCCGTGAAAACTTCAGCCAGATCGTCCAGTTCCCGGCATTTCTCAAACCGTAACTGGTGCCGGCGAGGTACGACCCAGGTTTCATACGGCAGTCTCGAGGCAAACGGGCAAAATACAACAAAGTTCTCCGAAGTCATCACCAGTTGCGTGCCGGTTTCCTCCTCATCCCGGACAATGTCACAAAGCACGCAGCCGGCCTCCCCGGGGTGGGCGGAGACAAAACCGTCCAGTTCGGCGTCGATCGTCGGCGGGATGAAGGGAAGCCCGAAAAGCTGGGAATGCGGATGCTCTAGCGATGAGGCGGCGCCGGTGCCGTGATTGCGGATAAGATGGACGTAACTTGTCCGCCCCTCCTTCGCCAGCGCCTGTATCCGCTCCTGGTACATCGCCAGCATCTCCTTGACCTGACCGGGCCCCAATTCCCACGGTGCCAGATCGTGCTCGGGGGTATCTACGATTACTTCGCTGGTTCCCAGCGCCGGGCGCCGGTCCGGGGAAAGCGCCCGCTCCATGCCGGCGCGGGGAGCCTCGCTCACCAGGATCGGGAATTTGTTCGGTAGCGTCCGGACGCTCCAGCCCGGTCCGTTGCGCTGGCCGTGGCCGCGCACGGAGCAGATTTCCGGCGGCGTACAGTCCTCACGCCCGGGACAGAATGGACACTCCTCGCGGGGTTGAGCCGGTGCGGGATTTACCGGGGCGTGGGGGCGCTTAAGCCGGCCGGCGGCGAGAATTACCCATTCGCCGGTGATCGGATCTCGCCGCAGCTCCGGCTGCGGCTGTGATGGCGTCTGTTCCTCAGGTTCGCTTGCGATTAAAGGGCTCCAGTGTCCACTGGCCGGTGGCGCCGTCCAGAGCGATGTCGTAACTGCGGCCGTCATGCGCATGCACACGAAAAACGGTCTTGCGGCGCCCGCTCGCGGCAGATTCTTCCTGCCAGGTCTTCTTGACCCGAAGAACTGTCAGACGCCTGCCTTCCAGCTCGAAAGCGCGCGGCCGTTCATCGCGTTTATAGCCGGCATGGCTGTAAACCTTAATCGGCGTGGTGGCAGGCTTGCCAGCGGCCGCGCCGCCCTCGCCGGCCTCTGCCGGAGTTTTATTTTCATCTTTGCTTTGCTCCAAGGCCATCTGGTAGCTCCATCTTTGCCAGACCTAATCGGCATTTCTGACGCGAACATTATATACCCCGCACGGATGTTCGTTGAACAACTGCCGGCCCTGCGCAAGGGCGACGTCCCGTGATGACCGTTCCACTGCTCAGGAGGCTGATGGGCGCATCCGTGTAGCGTCTACGAGCACGCCTGCCGCCAGGATTGCGGCGGCGGCCCCGAAAAGGAAGGGAGCAAACGGCCCGATCGTATCCCAAAGGATCCCGGCAGTCAGGCTGGAGAAAAAAGTCAGGGCTCCGGTTACGGTCTGGTAAGCTCCCAAAGCGGTGCCGCGGGCGCCGGCCGGCGCCATGTCGGCGGCAAATGCCTTGCCGACTCCCTCAGTCATTGCCATGTAGATGCCGTAAACAGCAAACAGCGGCCAGACAAAAAGGGCTCCGGTCGCCAAGGCAAAACCGGCGTAAACCAGTGAAAAGATGACAAATCCGCCAGCGATCACTCGCCGGCGGCCGATCCGGTCGGAAAGCGAGCCCGCCGGCATCGACAGGGAACCGTAAACAAGATTGTAAATCACGTAGGCCATCACCGCTCCCAGAGCCGACAGCCCCAGGTTTTTTGCTCGCAAAATCAGGAACGCGTCGCTGGAGTTTCCCAGGGCAAAGATGGCGCTGGCCAGCAGGAATATTTTGAAGCGATGGTCGAGTTGTGATAACGAGAGCCGGGGCGGCAGCGTTCGCCGGTGCGGGTGGACGCGCTCGCGGATGAAAAAGAGACTGACCACACCCAGCACCGCCGGTACCGCGGAAAGAAGGAAGATGAGCCGATACCGTTCGCCCAGGAACGCCAGCGCCGCCAGAGCGGCGATCGCGCCCAAAGAAGCGCCGGCGGTATCCATCGCCCGGTGAAAGCCGAAGACGCGGCCGCGCCTCAAAGGTTCGGAAGAATCGGCAATGAGAGCGTCGCGCGGCGGGTTGCGGATCCCCTTTCCCAGCCGGTCGCCAAAGCGGAGCACAAGCACAACCGGCCATACGGTAGCTGTCGCCAGGAGCGGCTTGGCAAGTCCGGAAACGCTGTACCCGATCACCGTCAGCGGCAGCCGCCGCCGCATGCGGTCAGATGTCCAGCCGGAAAAGATCTTCAGCAGGCTGGCCGTGCTTTCGGCGATGCCTTCGATCAGGCCGACCACAAAAAAAGGCGCCCCCAGAACGGCGGTCAGAAACAGTGGCACCAGTGGATAGACAACTTCGGTCGAAAGATCGGTAAAAAAGCTGGTGATGCCCAGGATGAAGACATTGCGGCTGATGCCGGGGACGGGAGATTTCTCGCCCACCATGGCTGATACCGCATCGGGAAGGGCCTCCTCATCAGGCTGCCCCGTTTCATTATTCTTGGCCATTCATGGATTAAAACACGGGCGCGGCAATTATTGCTACAAGAGGATTTACCAAGTTTAATCGCGAGGGTTGGCGGATTTTATTTATCGGGCGTCTTTTTCTGTCCAATATCCTTTTTCGAACGGCAGCATTTGATCACTTTTGTGTCAGAAACTTCAATGAGACCCTTTTCGACGACCGCGGCGATCTCCGGCAGCGCTTCGTAGATCTTGTCCGCGGAATCAATTGCCTCCACTTTTACCGGCAGGTCGGTTGACAACTCGAGGATCTTGGTTGTGTGCAGGACTCCATTGGAACCGTAGCCGCCGATCCCTCTAAAGACACTCAGACCCATGATGTGGTTCTGGTAGAGGATATCGACCACAGCCTCGTAGATTGGCTTATGATGAAATTTGTCCCCTTCATCCAGATAAATTGTCAGTTTTTTCGCGGGACCCGTGAACACCTTGCTCCTACTTGCTCCTATATTGTTTTCGCGATCAGCTCGCCGGTCTTGAGCGCCATGAAACCGAACAGGACACTGGCCACGACATTTACCATTGCGTAAAGGAGTTCGCCGTCGGTCAACAGATTACCTGTTTCGTACTCGAAGGTGGAGAAGGTGGTGTAGGCGCCCAGGAATCCAATCACCAGCAAGGAGCGCCACAGCGGGTTGACCAGCACCTTGTCGCCGAGAACATACATCAGCAGGCCGATGAGGAAGCTGCCGCTGACATTGATCACCAGCGTTCCCAGCGGAAAGCTGCGCCCCCAGCGCTCACCAATCCAGAGGGCGACGGCGTAGCGGCTGATGGCTCCGAAAAAACCTCCGGTGCCTATTACAAAGACGGTTTCCATTTTAACTCCCTATCTTTATTTACCTATTCAGGCTGGATATGGGCATAAAAAAACTTCCACAGATTTCTGCAGAAGCCATTAGCGCCGCGGCGCGGTTAATGGTGAGCTTCATCACCATGATTTTGACAAGTATAGCAAATCTGAGCCGAAGTGAAATAGGGCTTTCTTATCGAAATAATAAGCAAGCTGCAGGACGGTTGGTCGCGGGGAAATTGCCGGGTCTTACCTCTGATCTGTCGCGTAATGAATGATCATCTGATCCGTGAGCCACTCCACCGGCGCCTTGTCGTCGGTGAGAATGGTGCCGCCGGGCTGCACCGCCGACAGATGAGCCAGCGCCGCATCCGTCAGCGAGGCCACCGGGGCCGGCATGGCGCTCTTTCTGGCGGCCAGCTCGCCGGCCCTGGAGGGGTCCTTGGTCGCCACGATTAACTGGTTGAACTCGCCGGCAGAGAATGAGTAGACAGATGGATAGACATCACGCATGGTGGCTGCGATGGCGTCGGCCAGCTTCGAATCGCCCGGAACGGTGCCCACATTGATCATCACTGTGCCACCAGGATTGAGATGATCTTTGACTTCCTGGAAGAATTCTCTCGTTGTCAGGTAAAAGGGAATGTAAGGCTGGCGGAAAGCGTCAATAGCAATCATGTCATAACTCTTCCGGCAGGTCTTGATATACGGCCTGCCGTCGCCTACATAAACTGTCAGGTTTTTTTCGTTCATGTCAAAATACTTGCGCCCCACCGCAACGACGTCGGGATCGAGCTCCACAGCGTCCACATGAGCTCGGGGATATACATCGAGTAACTCCTTGCAGATGGTACCGGCAGCGCTGCCGATATTTAACACTTCCCCCGGCGGCCGGTTCGATCCAAACCAGGGCGCGACCAGAAAATAATCCCAGTAGCCTCCGGTCAGCGGCTGGCTCGGGTTATACTCTGAGTGAACCGCCCAGCCTTCATTCAGCTGCAGGTAGCGGGTGCCGTCTTTCTGGATCACCTGAACGTATTGATAGGGCGATTCTCCCTCATAAATTGCTCCCGCCGTTGGTTTAATCTCCCCCGGGGGTATCAGCAAGGCGGCAAATATCAGGATCGGCGCCGCCACATGGTAACCACGTCTGAGGCCGGCTGCCGAGATCACAGCCAGCGCCCCCGCAAACAGCAGCATTGTATCCCTGGTGCCGATCCAGGGGATGAACAGAAATACGGGTAAAAATGTGCCGATTATACTCCCCACTGTCGAGAGGGCGTAAAGACCGCCGGAGACGTTTCCCGATGTCTCGATGCTGGTGATATTGAGCCGGATGGCGAATGGCGCCACCATGCCCAGGACAGTGACGGGGGCGGCAAAAAGGAGCACCGTGACGCCAAAGGAGCCGAGAAAGGCGCCGGCGTTTACCTGATCGATGCCGCGGATGGCCACACTCATGATCGGTTTGGCAATAAACGGCACGATCGCAATTGCAACCGAAGCAAAGAGCGTAAGGGTAAAGAGCAGGCGCGGCTGCGGCCACCGGTCCGCGACCCGGCCTCCCAGGTAGTAGCCGGCGGTCAGATAAATCAGGATCAGGCCGATGAGATTCGCCCAGATAAAGAGTGAATTCCCGAAGTAGGGGCCAAGCAGCCGCGACGCCGACATCTCCACGGCCATCGTTGTCATGCCGCCGGTAAAGACTATTACGTATAGCAGGAAGCGGTTCACTGACCTAGCGATCTATCTCTTTGCGCGACTGCTCCGGCTCGCGGGGTGCGCCTCCGCTCGCGTCAGGCGGCGGTCCGTTTGTCCAAAAATGCACGGTCCGGGCGGCAACGGCTTTTTTCAGGCGCCGGCGAACATAAATCCGCACCAGCCGGCGGAAGGGAGGAGTCAGGAGCGCCAAGCCGGCGGCGTCGGTTAGATATCCCGGGGTAATCAGAAGCGCTGCCGCCGTAAGGATGAGGCCGCCATCGATGAGGGAATCGGCGGGCATGCGGCCCGCGGCGACTTCGGACTGTATCTGGGACACCGCCTGGTAGCCCTCGCGCTTGGCGAGCGCCGCTCCGGAAAAGCTGACGAACACCAGCAGCAGAATTGTATACAAATAACCAATCCTTGAACCGATCTGGATGATCACCAGCAGCTCAAGCAGAGGGATGATTATGAAGAGTATCAACAGCCGGGCAAACACAATAATAATATCTACCCAGCTGAAGGCAAAAACAAGATCGGCAAGCCCGGAAGCTTTCAGCTGGCGCCGGAAAAAATACTACCTTTTGCGGAAAAAGATCAAACTGAAGTATGACGACGGGCGACTTGCGAACTGATATCATCAAATGAGGGGGCCCTAAGGCGCTTGTAAAGTTGTGCCTGAACCCTTTTTATGTTGTAAAGATCCAGGCAGGGCTCCCTTACTGAGTGGTTTTTACTCGGCCGCTGATCGTCCCTTGGCTTGACTCAGGTCAAACCGTGGGGTGAAGGAGGAGCCCTGGCTTTATGACGGCTTCTTTTCGTCCTTCGGTTCAAACCGCTATTGCTGATGAATCGAACGTCTTGGGTGATTGCGCTACAGACAGATTGTCCGTCCACACCGGGTGATATATTAAATCGCGTCCGGATTTTTTGAAGCCAAAGGTTAAGGTAAATGATGGATGCAGCCGGCCTTAAACAGAAACTAGAACAGCTCGATGGCGGCGGCTACAAAGCGTACCGCAAAATTAAAGGGTCTTATCTTTTTCCCCGTTTCACCTTTTTTGTGGATCACGTCCAGTCGGACCCGTTTGCGGCTCCTTCCCGGATGCGGGTTCGTGTCCTCCAGTCTGACGCCGGTTTTGAGCCGCGGCTTTACTGCACCGACGTGCGCCAGACCGCGCTGGAAGATTACATTGCCCGGGCATTTGATTCAGCAATCAGCCGTTATGTCAAAGGACACAGGGGAACAGGCAAGTCAGGCCTGGTCACCGTCGACAGCGGCGGCCAGGAGATTCTCAAGCGCACGGCGGCGGTTGCAAATGAATCCTTCGTTGAGGTCCGGTTCGCAGTCGGGCTGCCTGCTTCAGGACGGCGCTGCCGCGGGAAAGACGCAGCAGCCATTCTTTTCGGGGAGCTTCCTCTCCTGGTTGACGCATCTCTTTATTTCGATGGGCATGCCGCAGCCGGTCTTAAAGCTCACGTGGAGGCCGCCGAGGACCAGGAATGGCTGCGCCGCCAGCTGCCCGGCTTGGGACTGGTTGCTTTTGTGGCGGACGGCGCAATTCTGCCCCGCGAAAGCGGGGTTAGCGACCGGCCGCGGGCGGCTGATCCGGTGGTGGGTTTTCAAAGCCCAGAACAGTTACGAGTCGGTGTTGATTTGCCCAACGGCGGCCGGACCTGCGGGATGGGAATTCCGGAAGGGGTAACATTAATTGTAGGCGGCGGCTACCACGGTAAATCGACGCTGATGAATGCCCTCGAGCGCTCGGTTTATTGCCATATCCCGGGGGATGGACGGGAAGGCGTCGTCACCCGCAGCGACGCTGTCAAAATAAGAGCGGAGGACGGGCGCCGCGTGGAGCGAGTGAATATCAGTCCTTTCATCTCCAATCTCCCTTTCGGCGTTGATACGGTCGGATTCCGTACTGAAAATGCCAGCGGCAGCACTTCCCAGGCGGCGAACATTATCGAGGCCCTGGAAGCAGGGTCGCAGCTGCTGCTGATCGATGAAGATACGTCGGCCAGCAATTTCATGATCCGTGACGAGCTTATGCAAAGGCTGATTCCCAAAAGTTCAGAGCCGATTACGCCGTTCATTGACCGGGTGCGTGATCTGAAGAAAGAGCATGGCGTCTCTACGGTCTTGGTGATGGGCGGATCGGGGGATTATTTTGAAGTCGCAGATACGGTAATTGCCATGAAAAATTACCGGCCGGAAATAATCACCGCCGAAGCCCGCCGCGTGGCTGCTTCCCGCCAAGATGTACGAAAAATTGAGGCGCTGAAAGGATTTGGAGCGCTGACTGCCAGAGTGCCGCTCGCTCATGGCATCGATCCTCGCCGCGGCCGGCGGGAAAAAGTGGGAGCCCGGGATCTGAAGACAATCCATTTCGGAGCACAGGTTGTCAACCTTGACGGCCTGGAACAACTCGTTGATCTCAGCCAAACCCGCGCTATCGGCGATCTGATTCTATACGGGCTCAGGCGCGGCTATTATGATGGTCAGACAGACATAAAGCAGATTCTTGACAGGCTGCTTGCCGATGTTGAGCTTGGCGGCCTGGGGATCATCAGCCCCTTCGCCGGCGCCAGCGGGGCGGTTACCGGACCCGGACCCGAGTCCGGTGGCGAGGCCGGTGCCCCGGCCGCGGCTTCCCCGGATGAGCATCCCGGAGACTATGCGCTTCCGCGCCGTTTCGAAATCGCGGCTGCCTTTAACCGGATGCGCAGCCTGCAGGTAAAGTAGACAGCACTTTTTTAGCAGACCCGCCTGCGGCAATGGCTCAGAGCTGCCCTGGGCGTAGCGAAGGATGACAGGTTTGCCTGAGCCATTTGTGTGATCAATTTTCTGAACGCTTGGGCTTCAAACAAAGGGAGACTAATAGTTCCGGTTGCGGTACAATAATTCCTAAAGCAGCCGGACTCCACAGACTGACCGGCCAGAGCTCCAGGGGAAAAATGACTGACAAAGCAGACGGCCTGCCAGAGCCGGAGCAGGCTCTGGAAGAAAAAGAAGCGCGGAGCCTCGAGGTGCTCAGGCAGGCGCTGGAGCGCTTCCAGGGAAAGATAGCGACTACCTTCACCGGCGGGAAAGACTCGCTCACCGTTTTGCATATGCTAAAGCGCATCGGTGCAGGCAACGTCACCATCCCGGTGCTTAATCTTGACACCACTGTTAAATTCAATGAGATAATCAAGTTCCGTGACCGCCTCGCCCGGGAATGGAACCTTGATCTGATTATTACCACGAATCATGAAGGACTTAAAAAAATCAAGATTGCCGAAGACCATGAGCAATGCTGCCTGGTGCTTAAGGCGGAGGCAATCGACATGGCCGTGAAAAAAAACGGATGGAAAGCGCTGATCACGGGTGTTCGCTGGGACGAGCAGCCGGCTCGTGAGGATGAGGAATATTTCTCGGACCGGACGGAGCATACCCGGGTGCAGCCGATTCTTCATTTTAGCGAGCTTGACATTTGGGCATACATTAAGAAGTATGACCTTCCATACTGCACTCTATATGATCAGGGTTACCGCAGTCTTGGCTGCCAGCCCTGCACGGTCAAGAGCTCGCGCCCGCGCGGCGACGGACCGGAACGCGAAGGCAGAGCCCAGGAAAAAGAGCAGATAATGGCGCAGCTGCGCGATCTGGGCTATTTTTAAGAACGCGGGATGGCCGCAACAGCCGTGGCTAATGGGTCAGGCTGTTTTATTTCGGCTGTGATCGACGCGGCTCAGATAAATCATGTCAGTAAAAAACAGAATTCAGCTAATAATCGTATGGTCCGTCATCTGCCTGTCGGGCGCCGGAGTGTTTCTGTTTGAGGCGGTTGGTCCCGGCTCGGATGGCAGCGGCGCCATCTTCCCTCTTGCCATCACAATCGGTTTTTGGGTTTTATTGTGGCTGGCACCGGTTGGTTTTCTGGCTCTTTTCGGCCGTCAGCGCTAATCGAGAATCCTGAACTTTCAGCGCTGACCGCGGATCAGCTTTAGCGTTGCCAGCCGTTCCCGCAAGACACGCTCGTGATCTTGCTCCCATCTGACCAGCTGTTCAAACAGCGATCTGGTTTCAGGGTCATCCGCGGACTCGGCGCCTTCGCGGTATCGCTGTGCCGCCAGCCTCTCGTTCTCGATTGCCTGCTCGATGAGCTCAACTGCGTCCAAAAAACGTCTCCCTGTCAGAATTTAACCCTGTTGCTCCACAAGCGTCAATACAAGCATTGCCGCAAAAGAGGCAGTCAAAACCACTGCCGAGATCCACAACCCGGCAGATTTCCAGGAACGGTTATAAAGCGCCTGGGCCAGAAAGTGCGTGCCGATTGCTGCTCCGGCGCTCATGCCGCCAATGGCTAGCAGCCGAATCATCGCCGGTGCCCGGTCAACCACTGCCTGTCCGGCGATTCCTTCCCAAGACTTTAGCACGTAGTAAAAAATGAGGACAAACTCGACCAGGCCGGCCGCGACCTGGAGGGCAAGCCGCTCCTGCTGCACCAGCAGGCTGCGCGAAAGCAGTTCTTTCGTTTGCTCCTGGATAACGGCTTCTTCTCTGGTCCGGAGCAGCTCTACCTGAGTTCTGACAACTTCGATGGCCGCCGCGGCGTTCTGCCTGGAGAGCTCGAGTTTTTTCCCCTCTGCGTGCACCTCTTCCAGGTCGCTCGCCGCTGCTTGCAGGCAATATGCTCCGATTTCGTCCCTGGCGCCGTTCTTCCTGTTCAAGTTCAGATTCAGCACCGATTCCAGCGCCTTCTTCCTCACTTTCAGGTTGTCCTCAGAGCGGCGGACCAGCAGAGAATCAGTTGCCAGCAGTCCAAACATGCGCGAAAGGCTCGCGATCATTTCTTCCAGATGACCGGCGCCCTCAGGTTCATCAATTACTCTGACTACTCGTTCGTGAAGCAGCCCGCCCACCTTTGTATCGATCTGGGCGCGCTCATCCGCGATCGTCAGCCGTTGATGGGAAAAGTAAACTGCTTGATTCCGCAGGTTTTTTATGGCGGCGTCGATCTCCGGCAATACCAGTGTAAGCACCCGGTCAGGATTCCCGGCCGAAACCGCATAATAATCCCGAGTTGCCGGCGAGGCTTTAGGGATGTTGAACAGAACCGTGGAACCATCGCCGAGATCCGGATTCAGCTCGCTTCCAAGCAACGGTTCCGTGGGAGGCAGACCTGTCTCGAAATCGCTCCGGCCGCCTCGCTCCCTGGATGCCGCCAGCGTGAGCGCTTCCTGGGCGCCGCCCGCGTCCACGGCTAGCGCGGTCGTTTCCCCGTAAAGCGTGATGTTCTCTTTTTCAACCAGCGAGCGGCCTGTTTCGATCTCATTCAGAATCTGCTGCCACTCATGGTCGGAAACCACGGCGGAGCTGCGCCGGTGTAAAACCTCCACCAAAGCCAAATCGGCAAGCATGAGCAGGCAAAAGTCCCTGTCGGAGCCGTAAACGCGGTGAATCAGGCGACACCGGCCTGCCGAGACCAGTTCGGCGGCTCCGGCATCAGACTCGCCGCCGGCAGGACCTGCCTGAGGGCCAAAGGTGCGCCAGAGTTTTCGCAGGTCCTCTTCATCTTGCTTTAGCAGGTAGAAGTAATGGACGGCAACAATATGTTGGTCCTGCCGGCTGATAAAGTTATCCTTTGATTGACGACCGATGATATCCCTGGCCTAATTTATATCATAACTTTCCTGCGGGAGAGAAACGCGGGAGGCAAGCTATATTATCAGTTTAAACTCAGCCGGAAACCACGCCGAAGCCCGCAGCCGGCACAAACAGGCTAAGCTGGGCGTCGCGAATCCCCGCTGGACGCTTGCCGTCAAGCAGGATAAAAGGAGCGCATTTAGCCCGGGCGCCGGTGGATTTTAGGTGATCCAGGGTCGAAAGTTTTTCCCGCCTTCTGCTTTTGATGATTCGGGTCGCGGCGACGGGTCCAATTCCCGGAATCCTTAAAAGCTGCTGGAGCGGCGCCGTGTTAACTTCCACTGGAAATGCCTCAGGATGGATGCTCGCCCAGGAGGTTTTCGGATCTTTATCCAGAGGAAGATTTCCGTTTCGGTCAAAAACGAGCTCGTCTGCGGTAAATCCATATTTTCTCAGCAGAAAATCTGCTTGATAAAGCCGGTGCTCCCGTTCAAAAGCCGCCGGCGGTCTTGACCACAGGGGCGTATTCTTTACCGGTTGAAAAGCGCTGTAGTAGACGCGTGACAGACCGAGACTGGTGTAAAGTTTGCCGGACAGGAAAGCAAACTCACGATCTGTTTCCTCACCGGCGCCGACGACAAACTGGGTTGTCTGCCCGCGGCAACGGTAACCGCCAGAGCCCGCCAGATTTTGAATCCACTCCATCCGCCGGTAAATATCCTCGGTGAATCGCTTTTTCGATGAGATGGCCTTCAGTCGTGCCGGGCTTGGAGCTTCCAGATTCAGTGAAAGGCGGTTGGCAAGCCTGGCGGCGCGCTCGATCTGTTGGCGGGAAGCGCCGGGAAGGATCTTCAGGTGCACCCAGCCTTTGTATCCGTGCCAGAACCGGACCAGCTCGATCGTTTTGAGCATCTGCTCCATGCTGTTAATTACGCTGCCGTTAATCGCCGAGCTGAGAAACAAACCGCCGACGCGCCCCCGATGGTTGAGCTCCATAAAAATTTGCGCCATCTCTTCGGGACGAAATGAGGTCCGGGTGAATCTCCTTCCCCTCCGGTTCGCGCAATAGACGCAGTCTCGCGAGCACGAATTCGACAGCAGAATTTTAAGAAGGGGCACCCTCCTTCCATCGGGAAGAACGGCAGGATAAATCCAGCGGCCCCACGAGCCGCGGATGCGCGATTGCTGCTCGCCTCTGCAGGCACAGGCCAGGTCATAGCTGGCGCCCGAAGTTAAAAGATCGAGTTTGTCGGCATTATGCATGGATAAACGTAAATGAATTTGAGACGCAAAGGCCTGAATTCAGTTTAGCAAAGCAAGATGATCGATCTTTTTATTTACCGTAAGCAAGGTGCTCCCCTTTCCCGGAAGGCGCCGGCGCCAGCCGCATCTTCGCCGCCGTGTTAGAGTACAAGAGTCAGAGGAAAAAACAGCCAGGCTAACATGACATTGTTTCTCAAGAACACCCGGGGATTGATCGTATATCCTTTTTCTGGCATCGGTGCGGATTTTGCCGTCATGGCAGGGCGCCGCGCCGCCGCAACTTTCAACCTGACTGCGCGCACCGGCGATCAGCTGGAACCCCCATGGGACGCCCTCAACAAGCGCCGGCGTCAGTACCGGTCAGGCTCCCTGCTTTCCCGAATGCCCGCAGCGGATGAATTAGCCGGGGGACCGTTTGCCGTTCTCGGCATCACGGACCTGGACATATTTGTCCCCCGCCTAAATTACGTATTTGGCCAGACCGATCAGGCGAGAGGCTGCGCCCTTGTCTCGCTGGCGCGGTTGCGGCCTGAGTTTTACGCAAAGCCACCCAATAGGCAGCTGTTTGAGGAAAGAACCGAAAAGGAGGTGGTGCATGAACTGGGTCATGTCTTCGGGCTTGCTCACTGCCCCGACCCCGCATGTATCATGCATTTCTCCAACACGATTGAAGACACTGACAGCAAGGGGCCTGGGTTCTGCGCTATTTGCAGCCGGCTGCTTTTCCAGGGGCCGGTTTGACCGGATCTTTAACCAGGGCTTTACCCCGGCGGCAGCGTAAACGTCACTTAAAAAGATCACCAAATTTAAATAAAGGATCAAACGGAACCTTGCCGTCTGACATGATCGCGCCCGCTCCGCCTTCCTCGCGGTCGACGAGAGAATAAGCAACCACGGGCAGAAGTCCTTCCCGGCGGCAGATTTCAATTGCCTTGATGATGGAGCCGCCGCTGGTAACAACATCGTCGACGACGGCGACTTTAACGCCCGGGGCCGCCGGGCCCTCGATCCACCTGCTGGTCCCGTGCGATTTGGGTTCTTTCCTGACGATCACTCCGGATATCGGATATCCCATCCGCCAGCTGGCGGCGACGGTTCCGGCCACAATCGGATCAGCCCCGATGGCAAGTCCGCCAATGGCGGTAATTTCCGCCGCTTTCATTTTTTCAATGATCAGCTCCGCGGCGATGGAGAGTCCTTCCGGATCGAGCGTGACACGCTTGCAGTCGAAATAATGCCTGCTGTGCTTGCCGGAGGTGAGAACAAAATCGCCTGTCAGGTAAGCCTTCTCCAGCAGGAGCGCCCTGAGCCGCTCATATTTATGATTAACTTCTGCCAATTAATCTACGCCTCAAAAAATCACCTTTAGCAGAGGCATACCTTATCAGAGAGGGCCCTCTGGTTGGGGGAAGGCTTAAGCTGTCATGTTTAAAAGACCGGTGGAACTGTCAGATTGTAGAGGAAATAATAGCATCCTTTTAGAATTACTTTCCAAACCAACCGGAGGTGGCGATGAAAACCGACCGCGCTACGATTGTGGCAGCAGCACAGATAATTTTTGGCATTATTATTTTCACGAGCGCCTGGTGGCTTTCTGACAGCCAGAAAACGACCGCACTATATATCTTTGGATTTGTGACCGTGCTGATCGGAATCGCCATCTTTAGCCTGCTGACGGCGAAGAGATAGTTTTTCTCAGCCACCTGCGGGCTAGCTGGCGTAACAGTAAACGCAGGGGGCTTCGCAGGATTGCTGATAACTCCCGATATCGATGCTCACGGTGCAGCCGCACTGCTCTCGCTGGGAACGGTCCCTGGCAACGGAAACCGCTTCCCCGTCTTCTCTTAGCCCGGCGAGAAAACGGCCGTTGACACAGCTGGCTTTGGCGATTCCCGCCACTGACAGCAGGTCATCGTTGGAGCAGCTGCTTAAGCGTATTCCAAGCAGGCCCGCGTCACGGGCAAATTCACGGGCCGCCCCCAGCTTTGCCTCAGCCGTGAGTTCGATATAATCGCGTCTGCTTCTTTGAGCCCTGCGCTTGCTTTTGGTGTACCAGTTGACAAAAGAGAAGGTGCATTCCGAAACGCCCAGAGCCGCGACGCTTTCCCCGATGACGGAGAAAAGAGGCAGATTTGATTTGAGGGCGCCGTTTTCATCGCGCCAGTGAATCACCGGGTCAAAGCGCCATTTCACGCGTGCCGGTCCGAAGATATTAACCAGGTCAGCCATCTCCGCCATGGCCTCCGTCCATGGCGGAACCCCCGGCTCCCAACCTGTCCCGCCAAGACCGGTAATGGTGAAGTGAAAAAATGGATTCAGATTATGCAGCCGGCTAACCAGCCCGGCGCGGGAAAGCAATGGCCGGTAGCCTTTCGACCAGAGGACAATCGAATGAACATCCTCTTCCCTTAAAGAAACCTCCTTTTTAATTCCTCTCGGAGAACGAAAGTGGACGTTGCCGTCGCGGAGAGCTTCTTCCAGCCATCCGGAATGGCACCTGGGGATGTCAGTGCGCCGTGAACAGCTGATAACCTTTTTATCGGGCATGATTCCTGTTGCTTCGGGGGTCCAGAACCTTGAACCCGGTCATGTCATTTTCGGGGAAAGCCAGATTGATTGTAGCATTGCCGCAGTTTTCATTCTTGACGCCTCCGGAAACCCCGTGTGATAATACCCGCAGGGGTAAGACCGGGGTCAGGGAGGCAATTGGGACAGTCTGCACGGCGCTCGATTGGCATTACTTCCCGCGATGAAGCGAAGGGCTTGTTCCGGCAGGGTGCACCTGCCGGACTAGACTCTTAAGCTCGTTCAACATTTAGTGATGAGGTGATCGAAGCGGAAGCAAAGACAGACACAGAGAAAGTGCTCAACAGGCTGAGGCGGATTGAAGGTCAGGTGCGCGGCCTTCAGAGGATGATTTCCGAAGACAAACGCTGCGAGGACGTGCTAACGCAACTGGTCGCCACCCGGGCGGCCCTCGACCGGGTCGGAGTCTTCCTGATCAGCAACAGAATGAAAGAGTGCCTCCGTCAGAGCACGGAAGAATTGGGCCTGGATGATCTGGCGGTTGATGAAGCTTTTGAAGTTTTTATGAAATATATCCAGCACGTCAAGTAAAAAGCGGATTTTTTGGTTATTTGACTTTGGATGGAATCGATAGTGCCGATGCAAAAGAATCTGGCAGCCAAATTCAATTATCTGCTTTTATTTCTCTTTGCTTCCCGGTCGCCACGAACCACCTGGCGGGATAGACCCTGGGGATCGTTTCATGCTCAGGGGGCTGCAACGTTTTACCTCCTTGTGATATGATTCGTCCCTGCCAGGTTGTGCCGGCAAAGTTCAGCCGGCCCCCGGCTAACCTGCTCATTCCTAAGGCATTATTCTTTGGCCCGTCGGCGCAGAAACAAAAGGTATAACAAAAGAAGCTTTCTCAAGCTGGCCGGAGCAAGCGTTGCCCTCGGGCTGATTGTTGCCCTCCTTGTAGGCATCCAGACCGTCTCCGCGCTGGTCCATGATCTTCCCAAGCTGGATGCGAAAACCCTTCAGTCTCTGGGTCAGACCTCCAAGATATACGCAGCGGACGGAAGTCTGCTGGCGGAAATCTATGGAACGCAGAACCGTACCGTGGTTCCTCTGGCCTCCATGCCAAATTATCTGAAACAGGCTACCGTTGCTATTGAAGACCAGCGTTTCTACCAGCACGGCGGCGTCGATTTTCAATCAATCGGAAGGGCTTTTCTGACCGACATTAGCCAGGGGCGCCTGGCAGAGGGAGGCAGCACCATAACGCAACAACTGGTAAAAAAGGTTTATGTCTCTGATGAGCGGAGCTTCACCCGGAAAGCGGTCGAGGCGATCCTGGCGATAGAGCTGGAGCACTCCGTTACCAAAGACACGATTCTCGAGCGTTACCTGAACACCGTTTATTATGGATCGGACGCGTACGGTGTTGAGGCCGCCGCGCAGACTTATTTTGGCAAAGACGTGTCCCAGCTGGATCTATCCGAATGCGCCACTCTTGCCGGCCTGCCGCAGGCGCCCTCAGCTTTTTCGCCAAAAAATGACATCAAGGCGTCGACGGACCGCCGGAACGAAGTGCTTGAGAAAATGGCTGATCTGGGCTATATCCCGCGAACGCAGGCACGCAGCGCTGAAGCCCAGCCGATTGACGTGCATGGAGGGAGTACGGTCAGCCCGGATCCATATTTCGTCGAATACGTCAAACAGGAGCTGATTGACAAATACGGTGAGCAAAAAGTATTCGAGGGTGGGCTCAAGGTTTACACGACAATCGAGCCCAAACTGCAGGCGGCCGGTCTGGCGGCCATCAAGAAAACGCTGTACGAAAAAGGAGATCCGGCAGCGGCGCTTGTATCCATCGATCCGCATACAGGCTATATCAAGGCGATGGTTTCCAGCCAGGACTTTCAAAAGTCGCAGTTTAATCTGGCAACCCAGGCCAAGCGGCAGCCGGGGTCCTGTTTCAAGCCGTTTGTTTTAACTGCAGCGGTAGAACAGGGTGTCAACCCGATGAAAACCTACTACATGTCAAAGGAAATGGAGATTCCGCTGCCGGGTGGCGGCACCTGGCACGTCGCCACATATGATCATCATTATTACGGAGTATCAAATCTCGATCAAGCGATGGCACATTCAGACAACACTATCTTCGCGCAATTGGTCATGGATATCGGTCCTGAGAAGGCCAGAGACGCAGCCAAGAAGCTCGGGATTACCAGCGACATTTCCGCAAATCCCTCAATCGCGCTTGGCGGCCTTGAGTACGGAGTTTCGCCGATGGAGATGGCGTCTGCCTACGCCACCCTGGCGGACGGCGGCAAGTATGCAAAGCCGCGGGCGATCACTCGTGTTGAGATGCCCGATGGCGCGATTGATTATCAGGCCACCCCTCAGCCAACGCAGGTTGTCAGCGACGCCGTCGCCTCTACCGTAACGCAGGTGATGGAGGACGACGTCAAAGACGGGACTTCATCGCGGGCCAACCTGGGCCCGCAACATCCGGCCGCGGGCAAGACCGGGTCGACGGAAAATCTGCAGGATGCCTGGTTTGTTGGTTTCACCCCCGATTACTCCACAAGCGTCTGGATTGGATACCCCGACACCCAGATACCGATGACGGATGTTCACGGGACGAGCGTCTGGGGAGGCGGTCTTCCCGTGGATATATGGAAAGGGTTCATGACCACGGCCGAAAGCAACTTGCCCCGGCATGACTTCCCGCCACCGGTGGACAAGATAGTTTTCACTCCGCTTAAAGGCACATACGTGCTTTTTTCCGGCGGCGATAAATCAAATGCCCGTGATAATGCTTACGGCAATACCGGCCATGAGCCTCCCGGCTCCATAACGACGCCGGATGTAAATGGGTAAAGCGGATTCGGGCTAGATGCCGGAGGGTTTGATTAATTCCAGGATGTCTTCGCTTCCCAGCAGAATCAAAAATACTTCCCGGGTTAGTGGCGCGATTATCAGGCCCTGACGATGAAAATCAAAGCCCATGATTCGCAGGTGGTTGCCAAGTTCCGCCGCGAGGGCAGCGATATTCGTTAAAGATCCGGCGGCCAGCGCGGCAACCGCTTCCATCCGCGCCTCATTTTCGCCGGCTACCGAAACCAGCAGCCCTTCGGTTGTTGCTAAAGCAACCGAGAATATGCCCGCTATCTCAAGATAAGGAGAAATAATCTCCTTCAGCGAAGCCTGGTTCCCCCCCAGCGTCATCAGAGGTCTTTCTCCAGCACTCCGATGATCCGGCGAAGATCAGCAGAGCTGGCAAACTCCAGCTCTGCCCGGCCTCCCTTGCTAGCCCAACGAACCTTTACCGGCAGGCGGAAGGCAGAATATAAAGCATCAGTGGCCTCGTCCATGAGTTCCTGGCTGACGGGAGCCGGCCGCGAATCGTTTCGCCGGCGCCGCGAGCTTTCTTTTTTTGCCTGCTCTTCAAGTTGCCTGACAGTCATGCTCTTGGCAGCAGCCTTGGCGGCCAGCTGGCGCTGACGCAGCCGGTCGGGGATTGACAGCAGCGCCCGCCCGTGACCTTCGGAGAGCTTGCCATTCTCGATCAATGTCTGAACTTCATCCGGAAGGTCCAGCAGCCTCATCGTATTAGCGACGGCAGACCGGCTCCGGCCGAGCTTGCCGGCAAGCACTTCCTGGGTGATGCCAAAATCCTCTTGCAGGCTGGCATAAGCCCGAGCCGTATCGATTGGATTCAGGTCTTCCCGGCTCAGGTTTTCAATCAGAGCCAGCTCCAGTGATTCGGCGTCGCCTGCCTCACGGATTATGGCCGGGATCTTTTTTAGCCCGGCAAGGCGAGCGGCGCGCCAACGGCGCTCGCCA
Organism: Actinomycetota bacterium; assembly: GCA_023489275.1. Taxonomy (GTDB): domain Bacteria; phylum Actinomycetota; class Thermoleophilia; order BMS3ABIN01; family BMS3ABIN01; genus JACWAD01. The sequence continues at coordinate 52,135 of JAMDDD010000024.1, read as the reverse complement.
GCGACAATTTCAAATTCTTTGCCCCGCCGGCGGACAACAACGGGCTGCACGAGGCCAACCGCCTTCAGCGAATCAGCAAGCTCGGCGAGGGCGGCGTCATCGAAGATCGTACGCGGCTGCTTTGGATTGCCCTTAATTTGATCAATGGATAATTCTTGGTATAAGTCCAGCGACCCGGTATCGCCCGGTGGCAATTGACCAACTTGATTATTTGTATTCTTAAACAGCGCCTCCAGGCCGCGCCCGAGCCCCTTGCTGTCATTCACGTTCGACAACCTCCGATGCTAAATCAAAATAAGCGTCAGAGCCGGCACAAGTAGGATCGTAACGGGAGATCGGCATGCCATGGCTCGGCGCTTCGCTCAACCGAACATTACGCGGTATTATGGTTTTATAAGTCAACTCTGGAAAGTGAGACCGCACCTGTTCTACCACTTGGGTTGATAGATTGGTACGAGCGTCATACATAGTCATCAGCAAACCGGCAATCTGCAGACTGGGATTAAGATTCCCGCGTACCGCTTCCACCGTTGATAGCAGTTGGCCCAGTCCCTCAAGGGCGAAATATTCGCATTGGATCGGGATAATAACCTTGTCCGCTGCCACGAGGCCGTTTAGGGTCAGCAGGCTCAGAGAGGGCGGGCAATCAATAAACAAATAATCGAAATCGGCCGCCATGGAGCGGAGCTTGCCAGAAAGAATGAATTCGCGGTCCGAGAGCTCAGGCAGCTCAACCTCGGCGCCCGCCAGATGCGGAGTAGATGGAACCAGGAAAAGATGCGGAATTTGGGTTCCAATTATGGCCGACTCGATCCTGGCCCCGTTAACAAGAACATCGTAGATGGTAGGGCCGGGAACATCATGGATGCCGATTCCATGGGTTGCATTACATTGAGGATCGATATCAACCAAAAGGACGGTTGCGCCTGCTTCCGCCAGACACACGGCGGTGTTGACGCAAGTGGTGGTCTTGCCAACGCCTCCCTTTTGGTTGGCGATGGCATAGGTTTTTCCCAAGCCGGTTCTTGCCTGAATAGAAGTGTTCGCCCGCACGAAGAAATTTTATCAGATGCAGGCGGCCCTGGCCAGAAGGCTTCCATATAGCGTAATTGAAAGGGACGCGTCAGGAGGCTGCGAGAGGCCGTTTTTTTGCCTGGCCCGGCCGTCGCGGAAAGGCCGCCGGTGTTTTTCCCACCTTTGTAAATACCCATACATGCAGGTTTTGCGCAGAGGGGTAAGGCTTAACGAGTGTGACACGGTCAAGTTCCCCCGAAAACAGACAGGCCACATCGGCGGCAACATCGGTGTCCCCCGTCTGACGTCGCCCCCTTTGAAGGACGCAATGGCCGCCCGGTTCGACAAAGGGAAGAACATATTCCAGAGTCAGAGGCAGAGGGCCGAGGGCCCGGGCAAGGGCTAAATCGTTATTGTCGCGGAAGCGGGAGCGCCCGGCAGTCTCGGCCCGTTCCCAAACGACTTCGACATTTGAGAGGCCCAGAATGCCGGTTACTCGAGAGAGGAAACCGCATTTTTTCGCATTTGAATCAAGAAGGGTCAAATTGAGATTGGGTAGCGCAATCGCAAGGGGAATGCCGGGAAAGCCGGCGCCGCTGCCAACATCGATTGCTTGGCGGGAATCCCTAACCTCTTCAAAATCAAGCAGGCTCAGACTATCCAGCAAATGAGTTTCAATAATCTGTTCCGAAGAGCTGGCTCCGATTAAATTAATTTTTTTATTCGCTTCAGCAAGCAGATCCAGAAAGCGGGCGAGCAAGGAAATTTGCGGCCTGAGGAGAATCTTTCTCAAACTCGTTTTATCGATCAATGTCATTGTAATGCTTTAAGATAAAGAGACAGGACGGCGATATCGGCTGGAGATACGCCGGCAATCCGTGACGCCTGCCCCAAGGTCGACGGTCGCACCTTCGCCAACTTCTCTTTCGCCTCGATAGAAATGCTGTTCAGGTCTTCATAGGAAATGTCATTGGGGATCGCCGAATTTTCAAGCCCGCGCCGTTTTTCTATATCTTCGATCTCACGTTGAACATAACCCTCGTACTTAATTTCTGTTTCCGCCGCGGAGGCGGCGTCATCGAGCTGAGTTGAATCACCGACGGCTTTGATTAAGCCGGCAATCTCGACCTCCGGACGTCTGAGTAGTTGGGCCATGGTTTGCGGTTCGTGGATCGGGGAAGTGCCAAGCGAGGTGAGAAAATCGTTGATTGAATCGTTCGGCTGTATTCTTCTCGTAGAATAGCTTTTAATAATCGCGTTAATTTTCGCGGCTGTTTCGGCAATCATCGCTGCTTTTTGATTAGAGATGAGCCCGAGATGGTTGCCGATACCGCTCAGGCGGCGGTGAGCATTGTCATGCCTTAGAAGCAGCCGGTATTCGGCCCGTGACGTGAACATTCGATAAGGCTCATCGATTCCCTTAGTAACCAGGTCATCGATGAGAACGCCTATGTAAGCCTGGCTGCGTTTTAAGATTAGCGGCTCGTTACCGGAAATATGCTTTGCAGCGTTAATCCCGGCAATCAGGCCTTGCGCGGCTGCCTCTTCGTATCCTGACGTACCATTTATTTGCCCTGCCAGGAACAGTCCGGAGATTCTTTTTGTTTCAAGAGAAAGCTTAAGCTGACTTGGAGGAATATAATCGTACTCCACTGCATATCCCGGGCGCATCAGACATGCTCCTTCCAAACCCGGAATTGAGCGAATAATTGACTCTTGAATGGAAACCGGCATGCTCGTGGTGAGTCCCTGCAGGTACATTTCATTAGTGTGCCGTCCTTCGGGCTCGACAAAAACGGGATGGCGGTCCCGATCCGGAAAATTAATCACCTTGCGATCAATTGATGGACAGTAACGGGGCCCTTTTCCACTAACGGAGCCTGTTTTCAAAGGGGATAAATGCAAATATTTCCGGACAACTTCATGCGTCTTTGACGTCGTATTCGTTAAATAACAGGGAATCTGATTTTCATCACGCGCTGTCGAAAACGGCGAGAACATCGCCGGTTTCGGGTCGCCGGGCTCGACCTTCATTCGGTTCGGATTTATTGATCGCGCGTCGATTCGAGGAGGCGTTGCTGATTGAAAGCGAGCGGTTTCGATCCCGTAATGGATCAGGCTCAAAGACAAATCTTTGGCGGGAGGTTCTCCCATTCTGCCACCTGGAAATTTTATATCGCCAATGACGAGATTACCCCGGAGAAAGGTCCCGCACGTTAAAACAACTGCTTTTGCAGGTATGACGCTGCCATCAATCAGTTTAACGCCGGAAATTGTTTCACGTGAAACAATAATTTCCGAAACGATTGCCTCCAGTATCTTCAGGCTGGGCTCGGCCGCCAAAGTTTTTTTCATTTGATCTTCATACACCTTTTTGTCTGCTTGGGCCCGCAGCGCCCTCACCGCCGGACCCTTGCCGGTGTTGAGCATTTTCATTTGAATGTATGACCGATCTGTGTTACGCCCTTGTTCGCCCCCAAGGGCGTCGATTTCCCTCGTCAGCTGACCCTTGCCGACCCCGCCCACGGCAGGATTGCAGGGCATCAGTGCGATTTTTTCCAGGTTAACAGTAAGCAGGAGTGTGTCACACCCCATGCGCGCAGCCGCCAGAGCTGCTTCGCATCCGGCGTGTCCGCCACCGACGACGGCAACATCGAAAACGGAAAAAGAGGAAGCTGACGAGTTGCTGCAATGGTTTGTCATTTAATCTGTAATATGCTAACAACCGGGCGGCGGAATGCGAATAGTGACCGGCCGTGACTGCTGCCGGGAGACCGCGCGGCAAAGCTTAGTAATAAATATATGATTTGTAGTCAACTTTATATCAGCTTCCCCTGTGGCCAGGGCAGCCGCGTTTTTTCCGGCGACAAAGCCCAGGGCGGCTGCCTCGGTATAGTTGCAACTGCCCGCGGCCTTGCCGGCAAAAAAAAGGCCGCTCTGGCGCAAAGCCTGCAGGGTTGGATCAACTTGATCAGCAGTTAAAATGTGGTGATGCACGGTATAGCCCAACCGGGTAATCCATCCTTCGGAATAGCCGCCCCTCCGCCGCAGCTGCTTTAAAGCCGCTGCCCCGTTCCCATCCACATCGACATCCGAGCCGTAAAGTTCGCCCAGAACGGCCTCGTCGGGCGGCACCAATCCGTCGCCGGCGTTATCGACACTGCGCGAGTCCAGACGGGGATAACTGGTCGCTGTGGTGCGCTCCATTGCTATCCCCAGGCTTTTGATGCAGCAGGCGAGCGCATTTGCCGGGATGTCGCCATGCCTTCCGCCCGGCGTGCTGACCCCTCCCGCTGTGACTACACCATTCAGGTATGTTCCCGCAGCCACAACAACAGCTGCAGCCCGGAAGGTTTCTCCGAGGCTGGTTGCGACATTCCAGATTCCTTTGCCAGGGGAAATCGAAGTCACCAGCGACTGCCTTGGGGACAGCCCGTTAGCAGACTCAAGGCGTTCCTTGTAGGCAAGCCCGAGTACGCGCCGGTCGATCACTGTCCTGGCGCCGCTTTCGATGGATGCTCCCGGCTCCTTCAACAGCCCTGGCAGAGCGGCGCCCGCCCCGTGAAGCTCTTCCAGAAGCCGCATCCTCGGATCGCCGGTTCCATCAACCAGCACCGGGTTCGCGGGATGCAAGGCAACGGCATCGAGGTTGATCGTGAGGCAAATGGTGCTGGCTCCGGCAGCAGCAGCAGCAAGAGATGCTTCGCAGCCGGCCGGTCCGGCGCCAACGACGGCAACGTCATGGAAATCGAGGGAATTACAGGAATTTACATGCAAGATACGAGCCGCTCCCGGTATTTACTTGCCGATGCAGAATTCGTGAAAGATAGTATCGAGGAGATCGTCGATGAACTCCTCCCCGGTGATTTCATCCAGGGCTGACAGGGCCGAACGCAGCTCCTCGGCGATCAGCTCCTCCCCAAGCCCAACCCGCAGGCCTTGAGCTGCTCTGTTCAGAAAAGAAGATGCTTCTGTCAGGAGCCGGAGGTGGCGCTCCTGAGTCACGATCGGGTTTTCCAGAGGCGGAATAGACCCGCCCAGGACAGCTGCGGCGATTTTTTCCGTCAAATCCCGCATACCCTGGCGGGTCAGCGCGGAGATTATTACCGGCTGCGATGGCAGCAGGCCCAGATTAAACACGGGTTGACGTCCACGAAATTTGTCACACTTATTAATTACGTAAACGGTTTTTTCCGCCGGTACAGATGTCAGCAGCGCCCGGTCATGATCGTTCTCCTGCTGGCTGCCGTCAAAAAGGCAAAGGATGAGATCCGCTTCTTTCATCGCCCTCAGGCTGCGCTCGACGCCAATCTTCTCGACGGTGTCCGCGTGCGGCCGTAACCCCGCGGTATCGATTAAAAGCAGCGGGATGCCTTTTACGTTTATCACCTCTTCGATTGTGTCCCGGGTTGTGCCCGGGATCTCGGTGACTATGGCTCTCTCTCGCATCAGCATCGCGTTTAGCAGGCTGGACTTGCCGACATTGGGCTGACCGACAATCGCGGTCCGGACGCCCTGATTTAGAACGCGGCCCGCAAATGCCGTATTAACGAGTTCCCCGATCTGCTGATTGATCTGCTCCAGCCTTGCTTCCGCCTCGCTTTTGTCCAGCTCCTCAATGTCTTCGTCCGAGAAGTCGATTCCCGCCTCTACCGCCGCCAGGACGTTCAGGATCGACCAGCGCAGAGACTTGATTGTCTCCGAAAGCCCCCCGCCAAGCTGTGACATTGCCACACGCAAACCAGCGCCGGTCTTGGCGGCAATAATCTGCGCGACGCTCTCTGCCTGCGCCAGATCCAGCCTGCCGTTTAAAAAAGCGCGCCTGGTAAATTCTCCGGGGCCGGCCAGCCGCGCGCCGCCATCCAGGAAAAACGAGAGTATTTTTTGCAGAACGACGGGACCGCCATGGCAGTTGACTTCAACAATATCTTCGCGCGTGTAACTGGCCGGCGACCGCATGACGCCGACAAGCACTTCGTCGACTGCCTCTTTAGTTTTTGGATCAAGAATGACGCCGTAATTCAGCGTATGCGAGGCAGCTTCGGCGAGCGGCCGTCGACCGGTAAATATGCGGTCGCAGATGTCGATCGCCTCAGATCCGGTCATGCGCACGATCCCGATGGCGCCCGCTCCCAGCGGCGTGGAAATCGCGGCAACTGTCGGCGAAGACTCCATAAAGACATTATATAAGCAATCGAAGTTGCCGTTGATTGCTTCTTTAGCTTTTATTTGAATAACTATCTATGCGAAACTTATTTGATATCTGGTGGAAGATAAACAGAAAAAAGACAGCGATCAAGTTTTCCGCTTTTCCCCGCGGCCGAACCGCGCGCGGGAGATAAACTGGCGGGAGTGGAGCGAGGACGCGTTTAAGCAATCCGAATACCAGGGGAAGCCTGTGCTGCTGGCGATTTCAGCCTCCTGGTGTCATTGGTGCCACGTGATGGACGAGACCTGCTATTCCGATGAAAGCGTCATCAGCCTGATCAATGAGAACTTTATACCGGTGCGCGTAGACAGCGACCGGCGGCCTGAGATTAACAGCCGGTATAACCAGGGAGGCCTGCCGACGGTTGCTTTTCTCACTCCCGATGGCGAATCGGTCGGTGGCACCACCTACTTGTCTCCTGATCAATTAAGCTGCTTGCTGGCTGATTTTTCCGATCTGTATGTCAATAACCGGGAGAAGGTGGTCGAGGCGGTGCGGCAGATCCGGCAGGAGCTGGATTTGGAGGTCGCCGCTTCCGGAAGCGAGCCGGATGAATCCGTGGCCGCTAATGTCCTCCGGATGATAGCTTACAGTTATGACGAGGAAAGCGGCGGCTTCGGGATCGAACCCAAATTTCCCTATCCCTCAGCGCTTAATTTCCTCTTGATGACTCTCGCCGATGGCTATATCGAAGCAGTTGCGAATCTGCTCACGGCCAGCCTCGACGCGATGGCCGCAGGCGGACTCTATGACCGGGTCGAGGGCGGCTTTTTCCGCTACTCAACCGCAAGAGACTGGAGCACCCCTCATTACGAGAAACTCCTGGAAGACAATGCTGCCCTGCTCGCGGTTTACGCTGATGCTTTTCTGCTGACGGAAGAACCGGGGTACGAATCTGTCGCCCGCGACATTTACCGCTATCTTGATTCGGTGCTGCTGGACCGGGAGACCGGGGCGTTTGGCGGCAGTCAGGAAGCCGATGAGCATTATTACTTGCTGGATGCCGGCGGGCGGGCCCGGACCACCGCGCCGCGAGTTGACTTTACGGTGTATTTTTCCGCAAACGCGGTCGCAGCTTCGGCGCTCCTGAGAGCCTTTCAGGTGTTTGGCGATCCTGAATTCCGCGACCTGGCGCTGGGGGCGCTTGAATTCATATTTAACCGGATGTGGACGCAGCCGGGGGGACCGAGCCACTACTTCAATGGAAACGCTTTCGCGCCAGGTTTGCTCGTTGACGCGGCCAGGCTGGTTCCCGCTTGCATTGACGCTTTTGAAAGCGGAGCCGGGGAGGTGTGGCTGGACCGTGCGGTTTCGACAGCATCCTGGGTGCTGGCAAACCTTGAGGACAAAGAGAGGGGCGGTTTTTTTGACACCAATCTGCCCCTGGGACCGAGCGGCTTTTTTGCCAAGCGGGAAAAGCCGATCGTGGAAAATAGCCTGGCGGCTTCGGCGCTGGTGAGGCTGGCCCAGACAACGGGCCAGCCACGTTTCGGGGACAGTGCCCGGGGGGCGCTTTCCTGCTATAGCGACTCATACAAAGAGAAAGGCATCTTCGCCGCTGACTATGCCTGCGCCGTACAGCGGATGCTGGAGCCCCCGGTGCGGGTAACAATCATCGGGCCTCCTGCCGCGAATCCCACGCTGGAGATGATCAAAGCCGCACACCGGGCGCGCCTCCCGTTTCGCTCGGTGGAGATTCTGGACCCGGACATTCATGGCGAGGAGCTTGAAGTTACCGGTTATGGCTACCGGGACAGGCCGATGGCATTTATATGTATTGGGTCAACTTGCCAGCCGGCGGCCATGGATCCGGCGGAGCTAACCAAACGGCTGGAAAAAGGGCGCCGCGAGCAGCGTAATCAATAGAGCCGACAAAAGCGGCTCAAGTTCTTTTCCCCGGTCCTGGTACAAATTACTTCCCGGTGAGGTTTTAAATCCAGACTGGTTATAAGTCAACTTTTTATCAACCGAAGCAATTATGTTAAACCGGTCATCTTAATCAACTATAAAGTTCAACTTGAGCCTTATCATCCTGAATGTTGCAATTTGCGAGATAAACTTTTTCCGCAAGGCCTTTACCCGGTGTTAACAACGGTTTAACATTTCAGATACATGCAGGATATGACCTTCTTACCACGAAATATTGTATGTCAGCGATGTACAATCACCAATATGTAGTCGATAACGGTGAAATGTCCTTTTTGTGAATCGATGCAGATGAAAGTGGTTGATTCCCGTGATACTGACTCCGGGGATGCGATCCGGCGCCGGCGCGAATGTCTGAGTTGCCAGCGTCGTTTTACCACCTACGAACGAGTGGAAGAAGCGCCGCTGGTCGTGGTTAAAAGAAGGGGCGAGCGGGAGGTCTTTTCCCGGTCCAAACTGCTCGAGGGGCTGGTGCGGGCCTGTGAAAAACGTCCTGTTGATGCCGGGGCTCTGGAAAAATTTGTTGATTCCGTCGAGGCGGCGTTACGAAATGAATTTAAAACGGAAGTGCCGTCGGCGGAGATTGGCGATCGGGTTTTAAGCCAGCTAAAGAGTCTGGACAAGGTCGCCTATGTCCGCTTCGCCTCTGTTTACAGACATTTTGAGGATGTTGAAGAGTTTCAGCGTGAATTGTCAAAATTATCATAGAAACTCAAATTCATACGGTCGGGGGACCCATCAACAGGTAGCCTGCGGCGCTGGAGAAAGGTCCGTCCGGCTGGCAGTCTACAATCTTTCATTGGCCGATTGCCTGGAAAGGGGAAACACTCCATGTTAGTCAATCAACACCAGCAGGCTTCCAGTAAAGGCTCCCGGATATCGTCTTTGCCGTTAAAGCCGCAGCTATCGCCCAATGCGATGAAAGTGCTGGAGAAGAGGTATCTTAAAAAAGATGAAGATGGGAATCCAGTCGAGACGCCGGCCGAGATGTTCCGGCGGGTGGCGTCAACCATTGCTCAGGCTGATCTGATCCATGACCGCGAGGCTGATATTGAGGCTGTGGAAGAAGAATTCTACCGGATGATGGCCAGGCTTGAGTTTTTACCGAACTCGCCTACGTTGATGAACGCCGGCAGAGAACTGGGGCAGCTGTCGGCCTGTTTCGTGCTCCCGATTGGCGATTCAATGGAGAGTATTTTTGACGCTATCAAGAACACCGCCCTGATCCACAAGAGCGGTGGGGGAACCGGTTTCTCTTTTTCCCGCATCCGCCCCAGCAATGATGTGGTGCTGTCAACCAAGGGAGTCTCCAGCGGACCCATCTCGTTCATGACCGTGTTTGATGCGGCTACCGAAACGATTAAACAGGGCGGGACGCGGCGGGGCGCCAACATGGGGATTCTGCGCGTGGACCACCCCGATATCCTTGATTTTATTACCGCCAAGCAAAGCAACGACAGGCTGAATAACTTCAACATCTCCGTTGCCTTGACGGAAGAGTTCATGGAAGCTGTTGACCGGGATGAAGAATATGATCTGGTTAATCCCCGCACGGGCAAGGTATCAAAAAGCCTGGAAGCGAGGCGGGTGTTTGAGATGATTGTCAATCTCGCGTGGAAGAACGGAGACCCGGGGATCATTTTCATCGACCGGATTAACCGTGATAATCCGACGCCTCATATTGGTGAGATCGAGAGCACCAACCCCTGCGGCGAGCAGCCCCTCCTTCCTTTCGAATCCTGTAATCTCGGCTCGATCAATCTATCCCGAATGATCGGATCTGCCGGCGAGCTCGATTATGAGCATCTGGGCCATGTCGTCGACGGAGCGGTTCATTTTCTTGACAATGTCATCGATGTTAACAATTACCCGCTGCCGGAGATTGAACAGAAGACCAAGGCCAATCGCAAGATTGGCCTGGGAGTGATGGGATTCGCTGACCTCCTCATAGAACTGGGTATCCCGTACAATTCGGAGGAAGCAGTAACCGTCGCCGCGGAAATCATGGAGTTTATCCGGGACCGAGCCGGGAAAAAGTCCGCACAGCTGGCGGAGGAACGGGGTGCGTTTCCAAATTTTGAGGGCAGCATTTATGATACTGCGCCAGGGTTGAAGGTTCGCAACGCCACCACCACCACAATTGCTCCCACCGGCACCCTGAGCATAATTGCCGGGTGTTCCAGCGGTATCGAGCCCCTGTTCGCAGTTTCTTACGTCAGGAACGTGCTTGATAACACGGAAATGGTTGAAGTTCATCGCTCCTTCGAGAGAATGGCCAGGGATGGCGGATACTACAGTGAGGAGCTGATGAAAGAGATCGCCAAGAAGGGAAGCCTCAAGGATCTGCCGGAGATCCCGGATGAAATGAAATCCCTGTTCGTTACCGCGCACGATGTCAGCCCCGAATGGCATATCCGCATGCAGGCTGCTTTTCAGAAGTTTACTGATAACGCTGTCTCCAAGACCGTCAACTTTCCCCATGACGCCTTGACGGACGACGTAAAGCGGGCTTACATGCTCGCTTACCGCACCGGGTGCAAGGGCGTCACAATCTACCGGGACGGCAGTCGTGAGATCCAGGTATTAAATATTGCCGGAAACAAGCAGGCGAAAAACGGATTTATTCCCGGTCAGGTCAAGCCGCGGCCGAGGCCAGGTTTTATTACAGGAGGGACGCACAAGCTGACGTCTGGCTGCGGCAACATTTACGTCACAATCAACCAGGACGAACATGGACTTTTCGAGGTTTTCTCATCGATGGGACTTGCGGGAGGTTGCAAGGGCGCCCAATCTGAAGCCATTGCGCGGTTAATCTCGCTGGCGCTGAGATCCGGAGTGGCGGTAGATGCCGTCGTAAAGTCAGTGAAGGGCATCCGTTGCCCCACGCCGGGCTACTCGGACGGTGTTAAGGTAAATTCCTGTCCGGATGCGATCGCCCAGGCGCTACTGGTTCATCTGGAAAAAATGCCAAAACTGGCCGGAAATATTGAATCGATGGAACTGCGGCCGTCGGCGGAGCTGGCTCATTGCCCTGAATGCCCCGAATGTGGCAGCACCAGCCTGGAATTTGGTGAGGGATGCGTCTTCTGCCGGTCATGCGGCTTCTCACGGTGTGGTTGAGAACCTGTCTCAAATGGCATACGTATGCGAGGCTGAGCAAAAAAACCATGGTCAAGGACGCAGGGGCAAGTCCTTAGCGCAGGCAGGTCAAGCACTTTTTGTTCCCGGGGGCGCCGCCCGCGATCTCTGTAGCCGGCGGCAGCGCCCATCGAAGGAAGAAGGGCAAGCAGCGAGTAAATGTATTTATTAAGGATTAATTGTTTGCCAAAACCTGGGGCAAGGCATGAAAATTGAGCGAATGTCAGGCTCGGGCGGCTCGAAAGGCAGTCAACCCGGGCATTCGGCAGCAGACCATAAGGAACTCTTCGAAGCTGGCGCTTTTGGGGGAAGCCGGGTCGGTTCAGTTTCCCAACAAAGAGCCGCGAGCGCAGGGCGCGGGCAGCGTCGCCACCGCCAGTCTGGCAGACGCGCCCGGCCGGCCGCCACCGCCCGGCCCAGGCGGGAGTCCCCAAAACCTTCGGTAAAAGTTCCTTTTCTTCACGGCAGTGATGCGGTAAACCGCAGGCTGAAAATTGTTCTCGTTATCGGTGGCGCCTTCTTTTTCCTGTGGGTGGCGCTTAAAGCTATGGGGCAAGATAATTTCTGGCCGCTGCTGGCGGCGCCGATTCTCCTCTCGGCATGGTATTTTTATGAGGCTGGCGCGCTGCTGTCGTTGCTGCTTACCGGCTTGCTTCTGGTTCAGACTCCTTTCGAAAAGAGCCCGGCGATAATAATTGCCCTGGTCACGTTTGCATCCATTGCCCTGGGGCTCGGCTGGGGTCAACGCCGGCAGAAACTGGCGCACCGGCACACGCTCCGGTCCTCCATCACCGATTCACTTACCGGCCTCTACAATTACGGTTTTTTCATGGATTGCCTCGATCGCGAAATGCACCGGGCAGAGCGCTACGGCGGCTCAGTCACGCTGGTTATGTTCGATGTCGATCATTTCAAGCAATTTAACGACCGGTTTGGACACCGGGCGGGGAACGAGGCGCTTAAAACCGTCGCGGTTACATTGAGGCGGGAAAAGCGCGAATCCGATATTGCCGCCCGTTTTGGTGGCGAGGAGTTCGTGCTCCTGATTCCTGGGGACGAATCAGCCGGCATCGAAACGGCCGGCCGTTTGAGGCGGGCTATCTCCCAGGCCCGGGTGCCGGTGGGTGGCGCCAGCACAGCCATCACTGTTAGCGCCGGCGTCGCCAGCTATCCCTTGGGGGCTTCGTCTCGTGAAGAACTATTGGATAAGGTTGACCAGCTGCTATATGTTGCTAAAAAAAGCGGCCGCAACCGTGTCAGCGTGGCCCACCGGAAACAGCGGCTGGCTGTCTCCTGACGAACCAGGTCTTCTCCCTGCCTGCCAATTTGATTCCTATCGCCTCGGCGTCGTTTTGGTTGTTTTTCGAACTCTTTATGAACGGTTTTACAAACTGTGGGCTCATGAGCCGCACCTCGTGACCGAGCTTTCCCAGCTCTCTGGCCCGGTAGGTGCTTGCACCTTGCGCTTCTAATCCAATCAGGCGGGGCGCTTGATTGGCAAAGAACGGTAGGACGCCTTCCTGGCCAGCTGTTTCTTTAAGACGGTTCTTCCTTTCCCATTAACAGCGTGAAAGTGAAAAACGTTCTTTGCCAAGTCAAGGGCTGCTGTTGTAATCTGCGCCCGGACTCTTTTCTCTTCGTGATTAAGTGGTAAGAATTTACCACTTTGGCACATAGATGCCATCGTAGTGAGGGCGGTCCATTTTTTCAGTTTTGAATACCAGATTTTGGAGAAAAGCAAGAACCGGGTAACTCAAAGTCCAGCACCCAGAGTCTGTTGTCCGCTTATGATTGCAGCAAGAGATAGGCGATATACACCAGAAAAACTATTTCAACACCTGTCAAAATTGCTGTCAACCAAAGCAAGAAACGCGGCCACGCCGTCCTGGCTGACCCCCGCGACAGCCTTCGTTTTTCCAGACGGCCGGTGATCAGATAGCCGATATGGAGCAAGCCGAAGGAAAACCCGCCATAAAAAAACTGCCATCCCGGACCGCCGAAGCCAAGCAATAGATAATAATAAAGAATCTCGATCAAAAGCAGCGTCACGTTGACGCGGTAGCCGGCTTCAACCATTGATTGGAAATCGGCCTGAGGGGCCTGCTGTTTTAGGCGCTGGCGCTCCTGGCCCAGGTCTTTAAGCGCACGCGGCACCAAGCCCAGCATAAACAAGCTGCCGGCGACCATGAACAGCGTATAAATCAACAAAAAAATTCGCATTGCTGACTGGGCCTGGCGCGGCCGGCCCTAATTCCTTTCTTCCCCCCTTTTTCTTTGTTCATCAGGCTCTTCCAGAAACCGCCGGTAAAGCAGATCGGCGTTGGAAAGCAGAAAAGAAACGGAAAGCAGCGGCAGCGCGGGGACGCCCCTTTTAAGCGTCAGGCCGATAATCATCGTGCCGACAAACGAGGCCGTCATTGCCACGGCGGTTGTAATTCGCCTCAGCCTGTATGTAAGTGTGCAACCGAGAAATACCGCATAGAAAAGCAGATCGCTGACGCCAATTTTCGAAACCGCTGGAGCGCCGAAGACGGGCAGGTTGATCGTAAAGTAATCGATCGCCTTGCCTCCGCTTTCAAGCAGTTTTTTTGCACCTCGTGACCGAGCTTTCCCAGCTCTCTGGCCCGGTAGGTGCTTGCACCTTGCGCTTCTAATCCAATCAGGCGGGGCGCTTGATTGGCAAAGAACGGTAGGACGCCTTCCTGGCCAGCTGTTTCTTTAAGACGGTTCTTCCTTTCCCATTAACAGCGTGAAAGTGAAAAACGTTCTTTGCCAAGTCAAGGGCTGCTGTTGTAATCTGCGCCCGGACTCTTTTCTCTTCGTGATTAAGTGGTAAGAATTTACCACTTTGGCACATAGATGCCATCGTAGTGAGGGCGGTCCATTTTTTCAGTTTTGAATACCAGATTTTGGAGAAAAGCAAGAACCGGGTAACTCAAAGTCCAGCACCCAGAGTCTGTTGTCCGCTTATGATTGCAGCAAGAGATAGGCGATATACACCAGAAAAACTATTTCAACACCTGTCAAAATTGCTGTCAACCAAAGCAAGAAACGCGGCCACGCCGTCCTGGCTGACCCCCGCGACAGCCTTCGTTTTTCCAGACGGCCGGTGATCAGATAGCCGATATGGAGCAAGCCGAAGGAAAACCCGCCATAAAAAAACTGCCATCCCGGACCGCCGAAGCCAAGCAATAGATAATAATAAAGAATCTCGATCAAAAGCAGCGTCACGTTGACGCGGTAGCCGGCTTCAACCATTGATTGGAAATCGGCCTGAGGGGCCTGCTGTTTTAGGCGCTGGCGCTCCTGGCCCAGGTCTTTAAGCGCACGCGGCACCAAGCCCAGCATAAACAAGCTGCCGGCGACCATGAACAGCGTATAAATCAACAAAAAAATTCGCATTGCTGACTGGGCCTGGCGCGGCCGGCCCTAATTCCTTTCTTCCCCCCTTTTTCTTTGTTCATCAGGCTCTTCCAGAAACCGCCGGTAAAGCAGATCGGCGTTGGAAAGCAGAAAAGAAACGGAAAGCAGCGGCAGCGCGGGGACGCCCCTTTTAAGCGTCAGGCCGATAATCATCGTGCCGACAAACGAGGCCGTCATTGCCACGGCGGTTGTAATTCGCCTCAGCCTGTATGTAAGTGTGCAACCGAGAAATACCGCATAGAAAAGCAGATCGCTGACGCCAATTTTCGAAACCGCTGGAGCGCCGAAGACGGGCAGGTTGATCGTAAAGTAATCGATCGCCTTGCCTCCGCTTTCAAGCAGTTTTTTTGTCGGTCCAAGAAAGACACTGTAAAAATCGACCAGGATGATTAGGCCACTGATGATAATGATCTGGCCGATAGATGTAAGCATCATGCCGACCCAGAGCCCGGCGCTGGTGGCAAACAAGAGTTTTGCGGCAAGCTCCAGCGGCGCCAGGCCGGTGGCGATTCCGGCCGCTGCGGCAAGTGCGGAGCCGAGAGCAACCAGGAGCAGCCGGTGGCCAAGGCGGGATAGAAAAGCCAGCGTGGAGGAAATCCCCCCGGCCAGGATGAGACCAAGCATGAACGCCAACATCAACCCTGAATCGGAGTTGCGGGAAACCAAACCTGACCGGGTCAGCATGAAAAAAAGCAGCGCCGCGCACCCGAAAATGCCGGTAAAGACGAGCAACGAATAAATTTCCCGCTTGAAAGCGAGAAATGGCTTCCGGATGAAGCTTCCATTCTGGTTGGCATTACGTTGTAGGCGTGCTACACGCCTTTCTTCCGGCTTAGTAGGGCGGAAGCGATTCGTACCATTCGCCAAGGATTCTGAATGATTTCCAGAAGCTTGTTTTTCTTTTTTGGTCATTTAGAGAGGTGTCGATTTCCGGAGTCACAAGCGCTTCCGCCGTGGGAGTAAATTGCTGGATTTCACCTGCTTTGAACTCCAGCCGCCGGGAAAGCGGGAACTCCAGCCTGTTAACGGCCTCGAGGGCCTTCTCCCCCATGATAACCAGAAGTTTCGGCTGTACGATCATCAGCTCCCGGGTGAGGAATGCCGAACAGTGCTCCAAAGCCTCTTCCTCGGAAACGTTGGCACACTTAATGATATCAGTGCCGTAAAGTATAAGGGAGTCGATCCCCAATTTCTGGCAACTCTTCATCACTGCTTCGCCAGAAGGGCCGTAAAACGCCACCCCTTCGGAAGATTCGCTGGGAAGCGTTCTGTATTTGACCAGGAAAATGTCCGCCAGCGGGTGTCCTGATCCAATCACCGGGACCGCGGGACCGTGGGCGCACTTTTCACAATGGGTTAGCTCCCGGCATAACTCATTGATCTCAGAAATTGCCCGGGTCAGATATTTGTCATATAGATTTTCTTCGGGGCCGGACATTTAAACCTCGTAAATCACAATCACCCGATTAATCGTAAACCAGGCAGCCTTCGCCGCCAGCGGCGCCTGAGACGTTTTCAGTAAATGACAGGCTGAAGCTGAACAGTGAGAGGGTGCCTCAAGCGGCCCTTAGTTATTTGTCATTTCCGCATTGATTCCTTTAAGACCGGGGCGGTCCGGCGCGTCTGTCATTTTTTAAAACTGGCGACGACTTCAATGTGGGGAGTGTGGGGAAACATGTCAACTGAGCCCGCCTTGACCAGCCGGTACCCACCTTCCTTCAACCGGGAGGCATTAGCCGCCATCGTCGCGGCATTGCAGGAAACATAAACAATCCGGTCCGGATCGAGCTCCAGGATCCGCTGAATCTCCTTCTTGCTCGCGCCTGCCCGGGGCGGGTCGAGAATAACCAGCTCTACCGGGCCGCTGCCATATTCCTGTCTGACGCGTCCTGCCGCAAGAATCTCCTTCAGTACGCTTCTCACCTTTCCGTACCGGAAGGAAGCATTTTCAATATTGTTTAGTCGCGCATTCGCTGCCGCCGCGCGGACCGCTTCCTCGACAATCTCGATTCCAACCACCTCCCGGCAGTGCCGCGCGAACGACAGGGCGATTGATCCGATCCCGGAATAGAGGTCGAAGACGAGATCACCAGCTCCGGGAGCGCCATATTCAAGCGACTTCCCGTAAAGGCGCTCGGCCATGCCGGTGTTTGTCTGCATAAAGGATGAGGGTGAGACCTCGAGCTTCAGTCCGCCGATCTCTTCGAAAATATGGTCACGGCCGGCGAGAACGTGATAGGGAAAACCGGCGGCCACAGACGAGCGACCCCCATTAACGCTCCAGAGGAGCGATGCGATCCCGGGGAAAGTGGAGGTAATTTCGTTCACAAACCGGCGAGCGGCCGGAAATTCGCCAGGCGCTGTCACGATGTTAACCATGAATTCGCCGGTGCGAAAGGCTTCGCGCAGCACCAGATGGCGCCAGAAGCCCTTGCCCGAGCGCTGATCGTAAGCACCGGCCCCGCTCTGGCTCGCAAACTCACGAATAAAATCGCGCATCCGGTTGGTCGTTTCGGAGTGAAGCAGGCAGTCTTCGACGTCCATCACCCGCCTCCAGTCACCCGGCAAGTGAAAGCCAAGTTTTAGTCCGCCTTCATCGCCGGTGAAAGAATACTCGACCTTGTTGCGGTAACGCCAGATTTGGCTCGCCCCCAAGGGCGTGTCGATTTCGTATTCATCGACGCCCCCGATGCGTGACAGGCAGTCGTCAACCTGCCGCTGCTTGAACTTTAGCTGTGTCTGATATTCGAGCGTTTGCCAGGAGCACCCGCCGCAAACGCCAAAATGCCGGCACTCTGGCTCAATCCGCGCCTGTGAAGGGCTGATCACAGCGACGGTTCTGGCCTCAGCAAACGAACGCGTAGATCTGATGATCTCCGCAAGGACCCGGTCGCCCGGTAATGCACCCTCTACAAAGATGACAAATCCGTTTAAGCGGGCTAAGCCCCGGCCGCCGAAAGCGAGGCTTTCTATCTCAAGTTCAATTTGCTGCGCTACCGAGGGTCTGTCCGGTCTTGTCATGAAATATAATTTAGCAATATTTGCAGGCAAAAGCTCGCTACCCCGTTCAACGGTCAAATTGACTTGGCTGCTTCTTCTGACCTAGAATCATTTATGGCCGCATCGTTTAGGTAGCGTTCGCTTTCGCTTCGTTTTGGGAAGAAACAATAAAGCGCTGGCTCATGAGCGGCAAGCAGAAGTATTTCAGGCCGCGACAGGAAACATCATCGCCGCCCGCGACTCAACTGGCTCAGGCATTGGCAGACTATCGCAACTTTCGGATGCCCCTGGTGGAGCATCTGGAGGAACTCCGCAAAAGAATAGTGATTTCGATCGTGGCGCTGGGCGCCAGCGCCACTCTTTGTTTTATTTTCAAGGGGTATTTGCTTGAGTTCCTCGTCGCGCCGCTTCACGGAAAACAGCTGATAACCCTGGCGCCCACGGAATCGTTCATGACTGCTTTTAAGGTTTCCCTGTATGCCGGATTTCTGCTGGCTTCTCCCGTCATCATCTACGAGATCTGGGCGTTCGTGGCCCCCGGTCTGAAAACCAAAGAAAAGCGGGTGACGATCATGGCGGCCTTTTTTTCGTCACTGCTTTTCCTCGGGGGCGTTGCTTTCTGTTGGTGGTTTGTGGTGCCAAGGGCGCTGCCTTTTCTGCTCAATTACCAGAGTGATTACTTTCACCCGCAGGTGCAGGCGTCCAAGTATTTTTCTTTTATTACCCTGTTTCTGCTGGGGTTTGGGATTATATTCGAGCTGCCCGCCCTGCTTTTGACCTTGGCCCGCGTCGGATTGGTCAACTCCAAACAGTTGGCGAAAAACCGGCGTTATGCCATTCTCGCCGCCGCAGTTATCAGCGCCGCCCTAACGCCCTCGCAAGATGCTGTGTCGATGCTGGCGATGGCGGTTCCGTTTATTTTCTTGTATGAGATCAGCATTCACTTGAGCCGGCTGGTTCAAAAAAAGCGCCAGCCAGACGCCGAGGTTGTGGAGGGAAACGCCAAGGGAGAAACGGCTTAGGATGAAACGGCTGCGTCTACCGGAGCAGTTGCTCGAATTCCGTCAGGGTCGTGTCGTTGCGCACCCGGAGCCGGTTTAGTTCAAACGGCTTGGCGCTGCTCTGGTACGCGCCCGGATGCGTTGTTGTCGCCAGCAGGTAGCCGGCCTCCCGGGCCACCGCGATAACCCGGGCATTGTAAGCGCCGGACGGATAACAAAGCCAGTAGACGGGATGGCCCAGGTGGGATGCAAGTGTCTGCTCCGAATCAATCAGCTCATGCCTGACGCCGGGGCCGCTGAGAATGGACAGATCCTGATGGTCAACCGTGTGAGAGCCGATGTCCATACCGGTGAATTGCAGCTCCAGAATCTGGTTCCAGCTCATAAAACCTTTGATGCCAACCTTTGCCGTGATGATGTTGAAGGTTGCCGTAAAATTGCAGCTTTCCAGGATCGGCAGAGCCTGCGTGAAATTGTCCCGGTAGCCATCATCAAATGAGATCACCACAGGCTTGTCCGGCAGCGGCTCGTTCTCGAACAGAGCCTCGAATAACGCCGCTTGGGAAACCGGATGAAATCCGCTCTCTTTCAGGTAGCTCATCTGCCGGCTAAAGTTGGCGGCAGAAACCGTTAGTCCCCGGCGGATCAGGTCTGCGCGAGGCGGGAGGCTGCCGATGTGATGATACATGAGGATGGGAACCTTGACAATGCGGGCGGGGCTTGGCATAGATGCCGGGAACGCCAGCGGTTGGAACCGGAAAGCTCCGGCGGGCGTGGTCGCGGTCATCACGGTGCCGGTAGCCCCGGTTTGTGTTTTTAATATGGCCGGCGTTCTGGTTGAGGAGAGATTATTGCCCGAGCAGCCGGGCCCCGCCAAAAAAATCATGAGAAAAAGAATTGCAGCCGCGGCCGTTTTCCCAGGATTGCGCCGGCATTTCATTTAATGCGCGACCGTTTGCGATTTTGGACTTCTCAGAATCGGAATCAGCATGTTTGACGTTGTTTTGATTCCATAATTTCCCTTTTCCCCGGCAAGCGCGTAGACAACGGAAACTTGACCGATGGGGCTGTCCAGGTTGTCCACCGAAGAAATATCGGCGCTCAGGTAAATGGGGATTTCAGAGCTGGGAGCGTCGCTCGTCTCGCAGCCGACGGCAATTACGCTCAGCTCGTTCAGTCCGATGGCCATCTGTTTTTCCACCTCGGAATAGGCAGACGTCTGTTTGTCATCGGACCGGGAGATGATGACGACCCCGTCAGCCGGGATATCGTATCGGCCGCTGGTCGAATCTACCAGGGTCCCCTGGAGGGTTGAAAGCATCCTGTCCCCTCCCGCCTTCACGATCTCACGGTCGAGCTGGCGGGCGATTAAGTTGATCAAGGTTCCATCATCGGCCCCCGCATACGAGGGGTCGTCTTTCCAATCATTTCTGACCTTGTCGTTCATGGCCTTCTGATCGAATCTCGAATTTAACACCGTGGTGGAAATTACCTGTCCACCGGCACCGTGTATCGCTGATTCGAGCCTGCGCTGGATATCGCTGCCGGCGGCATCAGCCGCAATGACGGCAATTTTTCTTCCCTGCAGCTGACCTCCGACGATAAAGGGAAATGCATCCTGCTGGAATCGGAGGTTGATCGAATTATCCCGGCCGAGTGAATCGACCTGGTCTCGCAGGCTGGTTAAATCCTGTTGAATGCCGCTCACTAGATCCTGCTGGCTGCTGTTGACTCTGCCGCTGTCGGTGAGGGCAATGCCGATAAGCACTCCCAGGGAAAGCGCCAGGAAAATTGCGGCGATCGTCAAAATGTGATAACGCCAGGTGATCATCTACAGATGGGTAAGCAGTTGAAACTTCATGAACACCAGATTGGTCAGCTCTCTGAGATGAGGAGAGACCGAAACAATTAAGGCCATCGGCACCAGCGCGGCGGCAAACAGGCCGGCGACCTGCGCCACGATTTTCACCAGAGCGGGGTCCGTGGCAGCCAGAGTCCCGTCTCTCCTGGCGCTGCCCTCAAGCGACCAGGACCAGATCCGCTGCCAGGCCGCCGGCAGAACTTCCCGGCCTTTCGCCCAGAGAAGCAGAGCGATTGGCGGTCCGAAAACCACGAGCACCCGCAGGCTTTTCTCTACATCCATCGACATGGGAGTGTGCCACCAGAAACTGTCGAAAAACATCACTGTGAATGAGAAAACCAGCGACACTTTGTAAATCAGCCGCCAAGGCCTGAGCGCGATCAGGCCCATTGCCATCGTCAAGTACCACGGCTGGAACCAGAAAAGGGCGAGCGGCGTCAGGAAGGCGATGCCGGCGGCGGCCGACAGGAACGAAGCCGTATTCTTGACGCCGAAAGTATGCCACAAAATGTATCCGAGCAAAAGGATGGCCACCGTCAATTGCACCACCGTATTCGAGAGCGAGAGCTGCAGGTGCCCAGCGGCGATGTCCCGCATGAGCCCCGGAATGGTGAAATTGGTCTTCTGCCCCACGTCGGTCAGATATCTAAAGGTATCCATGCCTTCCCATAACCGCCAGTAGGAAATCACCACCGCGCCCACGGACACGGCCAGCATGCCGGCCCCGGAAAGCAGCCGGGCTCTAAAGGATTTTAGCTTGCGAAGCGCCAGCGCAAAGTAAACCAGGAGTATCGGGAGCGCCATGAATTTAACGAGCGTGGCGAGAGTAATCAGAAGCGCTCCGGCAACGAACCGCCTTTTTAAAAAACACGCTATGCCAAGCAAAACAAATGTCAGCATCAGGATGTCGTTGTGCGCGTTGGCCACCACCAGCGCCAGGATAAAGGGATTCCAGCCATAGAAAAGCATGGCTTTTTTCTCGAGGCCAGGATGCAGGCGCGCGGTGATGGAGCCAATCAGGACGACGTTCAACAAGTTAAGGCCAAGGAAAAAAGCCTTGAAGACCAGAAAGTTGGCGCCGATGCCGTTGCCGGCCAGCCAGGCCAGCAGGCCGGTCGCGTAAACGTGAAGGGGGCCGTAAACAGCGCCCGTGCTGAGCCAGCCTCCCAGGTTGAAGAAGGGGTCGTGAGGGAAATAAGTGGCCGGCACCACTAGAGGGTTCTCGCCGTAGATGGCGAAGATGCGGCCATGCCGGATATAGTCGAAAAGGTCAGTAGACAGAAGAAATGGCGTAAGCAGCATCACCAAATGAAACAGGGCGGCAAAGCTGAAAACATAATTCGTTTCCCGGTTGCGCCTCCAGGGCCGGAAGCGCCGCGGCGGTGCCAGATCAGCCGGATCCGCCCGGTAGCCAGAGATGCTTTTTAGCGAAATAAAATAAAGTCCAAAGAGCATGAGCGCGTTGAAGCTGATCAGAAAATATAGAAAATAGTAATTTGACAGGTTAAAACCTCCATCCGGCAGCGCCAGATAGGGAGGGAAATGGCTAAAATCTGCTCCGGGAATGAAAAGTGGCAGGATGGCGAATAAAATGTAAGCGAAGAGGCAGAATGTGCCGGCGATAATAATGAATCTCGAAGGATTGCCATGATTGCCAGCCCAGCGGCTGGCGTCCCACGCGTCTTTAAGACTATTCCATTCTTTTCTTAAGCGATTCATTAAAGAGGTTTCTACAGGCAGCTCTGCCGTTCCCGGTCCTGCCAGTACTGGAAGATAATCTGCAGGCCGGGGCCGATCGCGGACACAAGCCAAAACCGGAAATGCGGGAAGGAAATATTTTCCGCC
This sequence comes from Actinomycetota bacterium, assembly GCA_023489275.1. Taxonomy (GTDB): domain Bacteria; phylum Actinomycetota; class Thermoleophilia; order BMS3ABIN01; family BMS3ABIN01; genus JACWAD01. The sequence goes on along the minus strand of JAMDDD010000024.1, from coordinate 29,718 downwards.
ATATCCTATAGAAAGAGGAAATAATGCTCAAGAAATCTTTCCTTCCTGTCCGAAGAGCGAAGCTGACTGCCGGGGCCGGCACATATATTTACCCGGCCGGGCAGAGGTCAACACCCGGCTGTCTCCGTCAGGGATCGGAGAGCTGGCTTTTTAAAAGGCGCGCCTGATGCAAAATAGAAGCGATGAGTCGATCAGTATATTCCGGGCAAAATGGGTTCTGCCCGTATCGGCAGATCCTGTTTACGAAGGCGCTGTCGCTGTCAAGGGGTCGTCTATCATTGATGTGGGGCCGGCCGCGGTGATTATGGAAGCAAATCCCGGATCGAAAGTCGTCAACCTGCATCACGCAATTCTTCTGCCTGGTTTTGTCAATTGCCACAGCCATCTTGAATATTCAGTTTTTCGCGGCCTGCTGGATAATATGAATTTCGGCGACTGGCTGTTGAATTTTCTTGATATTCGCTCGATTTTGTCACAAGAAGATTATCTGGCCAGCGCCCGTCTGGGCGCCGCCGAGTGCGTCTCGTCGGGGTTTACGACCGTCGCCGACTCCATGTACGCGGGCGCCAGCCTGGACGCGGTCAACGCTGCCGGTCTCAGGGCAATTGTTTTTCAGGAGGCGTTCGGCATCGATGACGGCAAACTCGCCGCCACGATGGCCGGGCTTTCCGCCCGGCTGGATGAGCTGGAAGAGAGCCAGAACGACCTGGTCGAGATTGGCCTTTTCCCCCATGCGACATATACGGTCAGCGCCGCCATGTACCGCGCGGTCGCACGGCTGGCACGGGAAAGAGGGAAAAGATTTGCCACTCACCTTGCTGAAAGTAGTGAGGAATCGGCATACATCCGGTCCGGCTCCGGCGTGCTTGCGCTTGATCTCAGGGAAAAGGTTGGTTGGGAAAAAATGACGCGGGAAGCGTTTGGAGTCACCCCGGTAAAGTACCTGCAACAATGGGATGTCTACGGTCCTGACTTCATCGCCGTTCACTGCGTGAACGTTACCGATCAGGACGTGGCGATCCTGGCCGGGAGCGGCGTCGCCATTGCCCATTGCCCGAAGAGCAACGCCAAGCTGGGCTGCGGCATCGCCCCGCTGCCTTCTTTCCTGGCTGCGGGAATCAGGGTTGGCTTCGGCACTGACAGCCCGGCAAGCAGCAACATGATGGATATGTTTAGTGAAATGAGAACCGCTGTCTTCCTGCACCGCGGAGTCCGAAGAGACGCGGAGGCTCTGGATGCATCTGACTGCGTCAGGATGGCGACTCTCGGCGGGGCCCGGGTTTTGGGCCTGGATGGACGCACCGGCTCGCTGGAGCCGGGGAAGCAGGCGGACATGATCGCGGTTGATATGGAGCACAATCATTTCATGCCGATTGAAGATCCGTATTCGGCGCTGGTTTTGGGCGGCAGCCGGGAAGATGTTTTTTTTGTCATGGTTGCCGGCCGGACTATTTATGACAAAAAGGTGCTGCTCACAGTCGACGAAGAAAAGACATCGGCAGCGGCAAAAGCAGCGAGGCAAAAGCTCATCCCGGCTCATTTATGACGCTTCAGATCCGGCCCCGGCGCGCGAAGAAAAATTGCCTGCTTTTCGCCGGAGGAAAACTTTCGCGATCGGCAACCGGCCCCTGATTCGGTTATAATGACAGAGGATTGATTTCTTGATCTATTTGCCTTGTTTTAATGCTTCTTGCTCGTAAAAAAATAAATCGCATCGCCAAATGGTTCGCGATCGTTCTCGCGGCCATCTTTGCCCTTAGCGGCGTCGTACTCGGTGTGGGATCGAAAACGGGAAACGTTTTTGCCGGCTGCGCCCAGAGTTCCTCGTCCGGGTTGAGCGCCAACAGCTCATTTGCGGATCGGGAGAGCTACCTCAAGGGACAGATCAAGAAAAATCCGAACGACACGGATTCGATGTTGCAACTGGCAAGTCTTTACGCCGGTGATAATGTGAAGCGGTACAAAGACGCGATCACCTGGTACCAAAAATATCTCGCCATCGATCCCAAAAGCCCGCAAAGCATCGAGGTCAGGCTGGATATGGGCCAGACTTATGTAAAAATGAACGACACCGCCTCAGCGATCAAGATCGACACCGAGGCAACTACCGTGGATCCCACCGATGCCCAGGCTTTTCTCGAGCTGGGGGATGTTGCCAAGGGGCAGCAGAACCAGGTTGCCATCAACGCCTGGAACAGATATCTGCAGCTGACACCGAACAGCCCCTACGCATCCGATATCAAAGCGGAGATTGATACGCTGTCCCATCCGGCGACCGCACCGTCAACTACTGTTCCAGCGGCAACGCCGACGACCGGTCATTAACGGATTTCTTTCAGGGGCGGGCCACGCTCCCGATTGTCTCGCCCCGGAATTCAGGATTTGGCGCCCTTAACACCGGTCCTGAAAACCCCCGCATTTCTTACTACCGGTTTTTATGCTATAAAGCTTACTTGTATTTGAGCTTAAGGGCGCAATAACCGGAAGAACTCAAGCAGCTATCAAGCTTTTGGGATTAATGACGAAAGAATCCATGTTTAAAAACATGGCAAATGCGGCTAATGAAGAAGAATTCGCCTCTGGTTAAAGCAAGTCCAAGAAAGAAGAGCCCTTTTATAACGAGCGCAGTAAATGAAGCTGATAGTGACAGAGAAGAATACCGCGGCCAAGAAGATTGCCGACATCCTGGGGTCCGGCAAGGTAAAGGCGGAGTCCTACTACCGGATTCCAGTTTACATGTTTGCCAGCGACGGGGGGGAGTTTGCCTGCATCGGCCTTAAGGGGCACATTCTCCAGCTGGAATATCCGCCGGAGTATTCCGACTGGCGCAAGGTCGAGCCCAGGGAGCTGATCGACGCCGACCTGATCAAGACCCCGTCAGCGAAATCCGTTGTCAATGCGCTGAAGAAGATGGCGAAACAGGCGGATCGGATCATAATCGCCACCGACTATGACCGCGAGGGGGAGTTGATTGGCCTGGAAGCTCTCGGCCAGGCGCTGGAGGCCAATCCCGGTCTGGAATCAGATGTCCGCCGGGCGCGCTATTCGGCGCTGACGGCAGAGGAAATCCGGGACGCGTTTGGCAATATGGTGGACCTTTCGGTACCGCTGGCAAAGGCGGGCGAAGCGCGCCAGGATATTGATCTGATCTGGGGCGCCACCTTAACCCGCTATATCTCTCTGGCGACGTCAAGGCTGGGAAACCAGTTCCTGTCAGTGGGACGGGTGCAGAGCCCGACGCTGAAGCTGATCGTCGAGCGCGAGCTGGAGCGGCGCGCCTTTGTTCCGGAGATGTACTGGCAGATCTTTGCCGATCTTAATTCGGCCGCAGGACCATTTACCGCCAGGCACAAGACAGAGCGGTTTAAGGAAAAAGAGGCAGCGGCAGCGGCGTACGAGCGGGCAAGCGCCGCCGGTTCGGGCTCGGTCACCGGCGTCAGGACGACCCGGAAAAAACTGCCGGCCCCGGCGCCGTTTAACACGACCGCTTATACAAAGGCCGCCACGGCGCTGGGCTTTTCCGCCGCCCGTGCCATCCGGCTGGCCGAGGATCTTTATCTGGGCGGGTTCATCAGTTACCCCCGCACCGACAACACGGTTTATCCCAAATCGCTCGATCTCAAGGAGATCTTGAGTGCTCTGACCGGCAGCAAAGAGCTGAAAGGGCACGCCGCGGCCCTGCTGGCGCAGCCGGAACTGAAGCCGACGCGGGGCAAGAAAGAAACTACCGATCATCCGCCAATCTACCCTGTGGGCGTGCCCCGGGCGGGGGACATCGACGACGCTCAGTGGAAAATCTGGATGCTGGTGGCCAGGCGGTTTCTGGCCACCCTTGGCAACGAGGCGGTGTCGGAAAGCAACCGGATTGACCTGTCCATCGGCGAAGAGCCATTCATGCTATCCGGCTCGCGCATAGTGGAGGAGGGCTGGCTGGCGTATTATCCTTATTCGCGCAGCAAGGATGATGAGATACCAAAACTGGATGAAGGTCAACAAGTCGATGTTGTCAGAATTTTTCAGGAAGAAAAGGAGACGCAGCCTCCGGGTCGTTACGGCCAGGGCCGGCTGATCGAGCTGATGGAGCAAAATGGTTTGGGAACGAAGGCTACCCGCCACAGCATCCTGCAGACCCTTTACGACCGGGGCTACATTCGCAACACGCCGGCCGAGCCGACGGAAACCGGCATCTCGATGGTGAAAGCCCTGGACACGTACGCGAACTTGATTACCAGGCCCGAAATGACCGCAGAGCTTGAGAAAGAAATGAGTGATATCGCCGACGAGAAGGTCAGCAAGAACGATGTAGTGAACCGGTCTCGCTCGCTGCTGCATCAGGCATACGAGATGATGGAGAAAAACAAGGAAGCTCTGGCCGGTGAAATTGTCAAGGGAATCCAGGAAGACAAGCTGATTGGCGAGTGTCCCAACTGCGGCAAGCAGCTGCGGGTGATCCGCTCCAAGAAAACCAAGAAACGGTTTGTTGGCTGCGAGGGATACCCGGAATGCTCAACAACATATCCACTGCCGCAGCGAGGAAACATTATGCCGACGTTTAAAACCTGCCCTGAATGCGGCTCTCCAAAAATAAAGATCCTCACGCGCGGCCGCCGGCCGTGGGAGCTATGCGTTGATCCGGATTGCCCGACCAAGGAAGAATACAAGGCGCGGCTGGCAAAAAAGAGACAGGCTTCATAGCCACCTTCCAAGCAGATGTTCTTTATCACTTTTGAGGGCATAGATCAAAGCGGGAAATCGACGCAACTTGAGCTGCTTGCAGCCGGCATGGAGGCCGCCGGCCTTTCCGTCTTAAGCGTCCGTGAGCCGGGGGGCACCCCCTTGGGCGAAGCCATCCGCGGGCTGCTGCTTGGACCTGAGCATCAGGTGATGGATCCCTGGGCAGAGGCTTTGCTTTATGCGGCCGCGCGGGCGCAGCTGGTCAAGGATGTGATTAAACCGGCGCTGATGTCAGGCAAGATCGTGCTCTCAGACCGGTTCATCGACTCCTCGCTCGTCTACCAGGGCATCGCGCGCGGTCTGGGAATTGAAAGGATTATGGAACTGAATATGGGCGCCACCGGCGGGCTGATGCCGGACCTGACGCTTGTTTTTCATCTCGGTGCCGAAGCTTCCCGCGCGCGGCTGGAAGGCAGGGAAACCGGCCAGGACCGCATTGAGAGCGAGCCGATCGAATTTCACCGGATGGTTGAGGAAGGCTACCACCGCCTGGAAGAAATGTATCCGGCCCGGATTGCCGGAATCAATGCGGCGCAGACGGTCGAGGAGGTCCACGCCGAAGTCGTCAGCCAGTGCCGCGAGCGGTTGGGGATCGAGCTGTAACACCCGTTTCATTCCGGCATCTCCTTTCCATCGGGCTGTGCTTGCCAACTTCTTTTCGCCACAGCCGCAGGCAGCAGTGGTATCCTGTAATTGGCAGTTCTTTTTTCCGATGCCTAGCATGGGATCTCTCCAGGGTTATCTGAAAAAACTTCTCCATGATCCGGGAAAATTATTGTCATAAAATTGACAAATATCAAAGAAAAATATCAAATCGACATTGCCGGACAGCCGCACGCCTCGCGCCTGCTGAGCGCGGCGCTCCGTTCGGGATCTTCCAGCCACAGCTACCTGTTCGCCGGGCCCGCCGGCACCGGAAAGCGGCAGGCTTCGCTCGAGTTTGCCGCTGCTCTTTGCTGCCAGCATGGCGGCTGCGGCAGTTGCCCCAGCTGTAAAAAAGCGCTGAAGGGGAGCCATCCCGATGTCACCATCGTGGAGCCGGCCGGCTCCACGATCAAAATCGAGCAGGTGCGGGAGGTAAACCGCACGCTCCGCCTGCTGCCGGGTGAATCGCCAGCGCGGGTAATTATTATCAGCAGCGCCGAAGCTCTCGGCGCCGAGAGCGCCAATGCTTTCCTGAAATCGCTGGAAGAGCCGCCCGGTTTTGTTGTCTTCCTGCTGCTGGCGGAGCATTTGGGCAGAGTCCTGCCCACGATTGTTTCCCGCTGCCAGATGGTGCGCTTTGGGCCTGTTCCTGAAGATGTCATTACTTCCTTGCTTATCCGGAGGCACGGCCTCTCAGTCACCATGGCGGAGACCTTCGCGCGCATCAGCAGCGGGAACCTCTCTTTGGCGGAATCTTTATGTACCGACGCGGACCTGGCCGGCCGCCGCCAGCGATATCTTGCCATCGCCGCCCGGCTGGGGCGGGGCGGCTGGGAGGGCGCCGCCGGGGAGCTCGCGGCTGAGGTCGAGTCGGCATCAGTTCAGGTAGGCGAAACCGCCGGAGCGGCTTTAAGTGGCGCAGAGGCAGCGGCCGTACCGGATGGGTTTACGGCTGCGGCCCGGAACCATCTGAAGCAGGATGCTCATCGCCGCGCCGGAGCGGCCCGGAAACAGGAGCTGGCGCTGGCGCTGGGATTTATGGAGTCGTGGTTCCGAGATATGATGGCGGTCGCTGCCGGGGCCGGGGATGCCATCCTAAACAAGGATTATGAGCTGGAACTGGAAGATCAGGCGCTTCCCTCGAGGCTGCAAAACTACCTGCAGGCTCTTGAGGTCATCGAAAAGACCCGGGATAAACTAGGCTATAATATCGGTCTGGGCCTGGCCCTGCAGGCCATGTTTTATGAACTGATGGAGGTTTTGTAAATGCCGGAGCTGGTTGAAATCGTGTTCCGGAGCGGCGGCAAGGTTTATTCTTTCGATCCCGCCGGGCTTAAACTCGACCTCGGGGATCAAGTAATTGTGCGTACGAGCCGGGGAATGGAATTGGGCAAAGTGGTTATTGCCAACCATGAGGTCCCGGAGCCCGAGGTGATCACGCCGCTGGAAAAAGTCGTGCGCGTGGCCAGCGCCGCCGATCAGTCCACGGCGGAGAAGAATGAAAAGCTGGCTGCCAGGGCGGCTCAGGTTTGCGAAGAGAAGATCAAGGAGTACGGCCTCGGCATGAGGCTGATTAATACTGAGGTCGTCTTTGATGGGAGCAAGATCATTCTCTCCTTCTTTTCTGAAGACAGGGTCGATTTTCGCAAACTGGTCGAAGATCTGGCAAAGAAATTTCGCACCCGGATAGAGTTTCGCCAGGTAGGGGTGAGGGACGAGGCGCGCCTGATCGGCGGGTATGGCCCCTGCGGCCGGAAGATGTGCTGCACCATGTTTGCCGGCGACCAGCAGCCCGTCTCGATCAAGATGGCCAAGGAGCAGAATCTTCCCCTGAACCCGATGAAGATTTCCGGTATTTGCGGAAGGTTGATGTGCTGTCTTAAATATGAGTATGACTGCTACAAGGAGTTCAAGGACAAAGCGCCGCGAAAAGGGACCGCTGTCAAAACCGTCCATGGTGAGGGAAGGGTCGTAGATTATTGCGTACCCCGGGAAAAACTCGTGATCGACATTGGCGAGGGCAAGCAAATCGAGGCTTCCGTCGAAGAACTTGAAGCTCTCGTCACCGCCGCCCGCCGCGAGGAGCGGCGCGCTTTGGAGCAGCCGGAAAAAGAGCAGGAAGCTGCGGAAAAGAGCCCAGCGAAGCGCCGGCGGCGCCGGAGGAGGCGGTAGCCCTGGACCCGCGGCCAATCGGGATGTTCGATTCGGGCGTCGGCGGCCTGACCGTTCTTCATGAGTGCCTGGTGGCGCTGCCGGAGGAGGATTTCATCTATCTGGGAGACACCGGCCGCTTTCCTTACGGACCGAGGCCAATCGGCGACATCAGGGCCTTTGCCGGCCAGATAGCCAGCCATTTGCTTTCCCTGGACGTGAAGCTGCTGGTCGTGGCCTGTAACTCGGCTACGGCGGCGGCGTTGCCATGGCTGCAGGAGCGGCTGGACGCGTCGATTATCGGCGCTGTTCATCCGGAATCAGAAGCAGCCGTGCAGACGACGCAAAACCGAAAAATTGGCGTGCTTGCCACCGAGGCGACAATCGCGAGCCGCAGCTACCAGCGCGCCCTGCTCGAGCTCGACGCGGGCCTCCAGGTTGTGGCTCAGTCTTGTCCCGAGCTGGCTTCCATGATTCAGGCGGGCGATGTCTCCTCGCCGGAGATGGTGGCGGCGGTAAAAGGATACGCCAATCCGCTTAAGGAGGCGGAGGTCGACACCGTCATCCTCGGATGCACCCATTATCCGCTGGTAACACCGATGCTGCAGCGGGTTTTTGGCAGGGATGTGACCCTGATAAATCCGGCCCGCGAGATTGCCCGTCAGGCAGGGCAGACGCTTGAACGCAAGGGCGCCCGCAACGCCGCCGGGCGTGAGGGTGCTTATTCCTTCTTGTGTACCGGGAACGTGGAGGCCTTTGTCGATGTGGGCGCCAGGTTTTTGCAAATGCCGTTCGATGATGTCCGGGGGATTGAAATTCCCGAGCTGGAAAGGATGACAGTGGCATGAAAAGCGTCTCCCGGGGGACCAGCTGATGGCGGAACGTATAGACAAGCGGCCGGTGGATGAAATCAGGCCGCTAAAATTCACGCCCGGCTTCATCGAATGGGCCGACGGCTCCGTTCTGATAGAGGCCGGCAAGACAAAAGTGATCGTCAACGCCACCGTTCAGGACAGCGTGCCCAAATGGCTGCGGGGACAGGGGCGCGGCGGCTGGGTGACGGCTGAATACAGTATGCTCCCCGCAGCCACTCACGACCGGAAGGTCCGGGAAGCGGTCCGCGGCAAGCAGGAAGGCCGCACGGTTGAAATCCAGCGGCTTGTCGGCCGCAGCCTGCGAAGTATCGTCGACACGAAAGCTCTGGGCGACCGCACCGTCTGGATTGATTGCGACGTCATCCAAGCCGACGGCGGCACCCGGTGCGCTTCCGTATCGGGTGCTTATGTTGCCTTATATTTGGCTCTCGCCCGGTTGGTCGACCAGGACTATATCAAGGAGATACCGCTTCGCGACTCTGTCGCGGCGGTCAGTGTCGGCATTGTCGGCGGAGAGCCAATGCTTGATTTAAGCTACGTCGAGGACTGTAACGCCGATGTTGACATGAATGTCATTATGACCGGCTCCGGAGAGCTGGTAGAGCTGCAGGCGACCGCGGAGCGGGTTCCCTTTTCCCGCGAGACTCTCGACCGGCTGATCGATCTGGCTCAAGCCGGCATCGAGCAGATAGCGGCCGCGCAACTCAAAGTCACCGCCTCAAGATGAACGTTTCTGGTTTTGAGTTTCTGATTTCGAGTTAAAAACCAATTATAAGAACCAGAAACCAGAAAATCTGAAACTTTTTTATCGATGATTCCGAAATTCATCACACTTGCCTCCGCCAATGCCAATAAAGCCCGCGAGTTCGGGTCACTCCTCGCCGGTATTCGCGTGGAGCCGATGCCGGAGAGCTTTAACCTGCCCGAAGAGACTGGCAGCAGCTTTTATGAAAATGCGCGCCTGAAGGCGCTGGCGGTCAGGAACCAGTACATCAGCCACGCCAGCGTGCTTGATGGTCACATTCCCTGGGTCATGGCGGACGACTCCGGCATTGAAGTGGCGGCGCTGGCGGGCGCGCCGGGAATATTTTCAGCGCGGTACGCGGGGGAAAACGCCACTGATGTGGATAATGTCAATAAGCTCTTGGCCGAGCTGGGTGAAGACACAAATCGCCAGGCGCGCTTTGTTTGTGAGATAGTCGCGGTCTCTCCGGGAGGAGAGGAACTGCGCTCCACCGGAATTCTCGAGGGACGGATCGCCCGCGAGCCCCATGGAGAATTTGGATTTGGCTACGACCCGATTTTTATCCCTGAGGGTTATGAGTTAACTGTTTCCGAGCTTTCTGCCGATGAAAAAAATCGCATCAGTCACCGTGCCCGGGCGTCCTTCGGCCTGCTTGAACAGCTTCGTGGAGGCAAAAGCTCCTAGACAGGGCTTTCCAAGGGGATCGGACTTTTTGAGGGCGGCCGCAGTGTGCGGCCCAAAAAGTTTAAGATCGGAAGCAGTTTTGGAGGCGCCCGGACCGGCCAATCGCTTGTTTTTTCTCAGTGACTATTCCTGTCACAGTTCAGATAATCAATACAGATTATTAATCCAGCGTCCAGAATCAAGTGTCCAGTATCCGTTTTACTGGTTTGAAGTATTATTAAAAACGGGTATTCATGTTGCATGAGATGGTCTTTCAAAGTCGGCAGAGTCTTTGGGATTGAGCTCCGCATTCATGTAACGTTTTTTCTCATCCTTCTGTTCGCTGCCTATATATGGGGCGTGGGCTACCACGAGGGAGTTCCGGGAGCGTTTTATGGCGTCCTGGTAATCTCGGTTCTGTTTGTGTTTGTCGTTGTCCACGAGCTGAGTCATTCGCGGCTGGCACAGCATTACGGCGCCGAGGTGGCGAGCATTACGCTGCTTCCTATCGGGGGCGTTTCCCTGCTTAAAAAAATGCCGGAAGAGCCGTCCCAGGAGCTGCTGGTATCACTGGTCGGGCCTCTTAGCAATGTCGTCATCGGCATTCTGTTTGTGATCCTCTATGCGTTCCTTCCCGGGAAAGCGCCAACCACCACCAGCCAGGCATTTGTCAACGTTCTCACCGGCATCAGTGTGCAGGGGTTTGTTCTCTACATGGCTTTTATCAACATCCTGCTGGCGCTGTTTAACCTGATCCCGGCATTTCCTCTGGACGGCGGCCGGGTTCTCAGGAGCTTCCTCGCTGGGCACATGTCGTACACGCGCGCCACCAGGATTGCCGTGCGCGTAGGCCAGACATTTGCCTTCGTGCTGGGCATTGGCGGATTGCTGATCGGGCAATGGCTGTGGATCCTGATCGCGATCTTCATCTACATGGGCGCCGAGCAGGAAGGGTCAGGCACCGAGATGAAGAGTATTCTCTCGCGCCTGAACGTGGGACAGGCGGTCACCGGCGACACCCAGACGATCTCACCGGAAGACAGGCTGGGCAGCGTGGTAGGATTGGTGCTGCATCACAACCAGGAAGACTTCCCGGTAGTTTCCGGCGGCCAGCTGGTTGGTATGCTCACGCGCAACAATCTGATCAGAGGGCTCCACTCGCTGGGCCCGGATGGAGTGGTATCCGAGATCATGCTGAAAGATTATCCGGTGGTTTCCGCCGGCGCTCCCTTTTCAGAAGTTTATGAGCGGATGAACGAATCGCGCACGAAAGCGGTGCCGGTGCTGGAAGACGGCCACCTGCTGGGGATGGTGACCCTGGAGCACTTAAGCGACGTCTTTATGCTGCTGACTGCGACCGACAAGCCATTGGACCAGATCCTGGCGCACCAATGATCCTGGCGCACCAGTAGAAAGCGACCACCAGTAGAAAGCGGCATCTGCAACCGGCTCCGAGGGCAACGCCAGGGCGTTGAGCGGACTCGCTCCGCCTTCCTTAAAGGTAGGGCAGGTAGGGCGGACGGGGTGTTTTTTCGGAGCGTTCTTCGCAAAAACACCCCGCCCTATACCGGATTTTTTAGCAGTCTTTTTAGCAGTCCGGCTATTGCGGATCGAACGGTACTTTAGCCCTTCTTGGCACGGATCCGGCGCGCGCCTTCCTTGCCTGCTTTCACCTCGATCTTCTTGGTCGGCACCTCTTCAACGGCTCCCTTGACTTTTACTTCCAGAATGCCATCAGTGTAGGAAGCGTCGATGTCCTTCTCGGTGACTTTTTCCGGCACCGGCAGCGAGCGCTCAAAGCGTCCGTAGGAGCGCTCCCGGCGATAATAATCATCTTCCTTAATCTCCTTGTCGCTGCGGCTCTCGCCGGAAATCCGCAGTGTGTGCTCAGTGAGCGAGATATCCAGGTCTTCGATATCGATCCCGGGAAGCTCCATCCTGATCATCATGTCGCTGCCTTTGGTATACACGTCCATTGGCGGCAGAGCCTCGACGCCCGGCTCCATCAAGGAGAAAAACGGCCTGCCGAATGCGCGCCGCATCTCGCGGGGCATATCCAGCATTTCTCTAAATGGTGTCCATCTTACCAGCGGCATTTTTTTCACCTCCTCCCGTATAACCACGGCTCGCACGGAGCGTTCTTTTTTCTGACACTATAATTATTTTCCGATTGCCGCTGAATTAAACTAGAGTAAAAAAGAATCTGCAAAGCGGATTTGCGATTGCACATGGAATAGCTTATTAATATGATTAATCATATTATTCATTCATGCGAGAGTAATTCAGCATTGCCAAAACAAAAGGATTCACATTCCAGCGAGCCGTCTTTTTTTGGCTCGGCGACGGTCGGGGAGCGGGGGCAGATCGTGATACCGGCTGAAGCCCGGCAGAAGCTTAATATCAGTGCCGGTGACAAGCTGCTGATTTTTTCCAGTCACCGGGACGGACACTCCATGGTCGTGATGAAAGCCGAGCGAGTGACGGAATTTGTTTCGGGGGCCATCGCCAGGCTCAGCAAGCTGGAGGAGATTGCCCGGGGAGAAAAGAAGTGAGCGCCACTAACATGGAAGATGATGTCACGGCGGAAAATCTTTTTGGCCAGCCCGGCAAGGCCGCGCCGGCCGGAGCCGGGGCCATCATCGAGGTCGAACGGCTGACGCGCGATTTTAACGGCCTCCGGGCTGTAGACGAAGTCAGCTTTACGGTTGGACGCAAGGAGATCTTTGGCTTCCTGGGACCCAACGGCGCCGGCAAAACCACCACCATCAGCATGCTCTGCACGCTGCTGAAGCCCACTGCCGGGCGCGGGGTGCTCAACGGCTACGATATCATCACCCAGCAGGACGCGGTGCGCCAGTCGATTGGCATTGTTTTTCAGGATCCGACGCTCGACGACCAGTTAACCGCCCGCGAGAATCTCGAGTTTCACGCCATGCTTTACAACGTCCCCCGCAACGAACGGGACGAGCGTGCGAGCCGCGTGCTGGAAATGGTCGGTCTCAGCGAGCGTGGCCGTGACAAGGTGGAGACCTTCTCCGGCGGCATGAAGCGGCGGCTGGAGATCGCCCGGGGGCTGATGCACTATCCGCATGTACTCTTCCTGGACGAGCCCACCATCGGCCTTGATCCCCAGACGCGCAGCTCGATCTGGGAGATTGTGCACGAACTGAAGCAGCAGTATGACATCACGGTTTTTTTGACAACGCATTACATGGATGAAGCCGAAAACTGCGACCGGATCGCTATCATCGATCACGGCAAGATCGTGGCGCTGGACACTCCCGGGAATCTCAAACACAGCATCGGTGGCGACATCATCACGCTGCATGCGGTCGACGCCGTGGCGGCCCGGGATGAGATCAAGGAGATTTTTGGCTTCGATGCCAGTGTCATCGAAGGGGCTGGCGAAGCCAATGCGCCTGCAGAGAAAAGCATCCGCCTGGAGGTGCCCAGCGGGCGGACGGTGCTGCCGCAGCTGGTGCGGCAGCTTTCGACGGAGATCATATCGGTCTCGGTCAGGGAGCCTACCCTTGACGACGTTTTTCTCAGTTTGACTGGTCGCCAGATTCGTGAGGAGTCCGCCGACAAGATGAAGGACGTGATGCGGCGACGCATGCGCGCCCGGGGGATGCGCCGGTGAGAAGATTTCGCGCCATTTACATCATCTGGCTGCGCGACCTCAAGCGCCACTTCCGTGACAAGGCGCGCATCTTCGGCTCGCTGGGCAGCCCCATCATCTTCATCTTCATTCTCGGCCAGGGGCTGGGATCGTCATTTGCGCTGGGAGGCCTGGGTGGTTTCGACTACAAGCAGTTCATGTTCCCGGGCATCCTGGGAATGACGGTGCTGTTCGCAGGCATATTTGCCTCGGTGTCGATCGTCTGGGACCGGGAGTTCGGCTTCCTCAAGGAGATGCTGGTGGCGCCCGTGCCAACCTGGACGATTGCCTTGGGAAAGGTGATCAGCGGCGCTACCATCGCCGCTTTTCAGGGCGTTCTGATGCTGCTGCTGGCGCCGTTTGCCGGTGTGCACATCTCGCCGATACTGATCGCCGAGCTGCTGCCAATGATGTTTCTGGTCGCTTTCTCCATGACCGGCATGGGGGTGCTGCTGGCGACGCGGCTCAAGACCATGCAGGGCTTCCAGATGGTGATGAACTTTTTCATGATGCCGATGTTTTTTATCTCGGGAGCGATGTTTCCGCTCAAGAACGCGCCTGCGTGGCTTGACTCGCTCTCGCACATTGATCCGCTCACTTACGGCGTGGACGCCATGCGAACTATCATGCTGCCGCATTTCCAGAGCCGCTTTCCTTTGGGAATGGACATTCTTGTGGTAAGTTTGCTTAGCGCGGCGATGATCACCGCCTCGGTTACCGCCTTTAGCCGGCAGGCCTGACGGTCAGCTAAAAGCCGGCTGAAGCATCCGCAACTTATTCCGGATTTATCCACGCCACGCTAATATTTTTCCGGCCGGCGCCGTTAAAACGCGTATGGGACGGTTTCTGCAAATGCTGATGCTTGTATTGCTGATGGTGACGATGGCGCTGCCGCTTTCCGGCTGCGGCGCGGGATCTTCCGGAGATGCGCCTGATCCGGGGCGAGCGATTACACAGCCGATCGACCGGGCTCGCGCAGCTGCCGGCCAGGTAACCAGTCAGGAACAAAAAGAGCTAGGCAACACCGATAACGTCTCGCCCCAAAGCGGTCAATAACAGGCGAAAGCAAGGGATGAAATGGGGCGAGGGGCGCCAGAAGCGCCCCTCTGATGGAAAAAACTCTTGCAAATTTTTTCAGGCCGATGCGGATTGAGCGTTTTTCAGCTCGGCGATCTCATCCTCGATTTCCAGCATTTTAAAGTCGATAGTGTGGGCGCCATGGTTCGAGCGGACTTTCCTCAGCTCGCTTAGTTCCAGTTTTAACTCTTCGATACGCCGCGTGATTTCATCAGCATTCATTGCGTCTCCCTCCACGTCTTTCCGCTTTTTTTCCGGGATGACAATATAGATGCAGATTCTCTCAAAAGGATGCAAGCGGGTCGCATCTGTCGCCGGCTACGAGAAGAAGCTGGTCGCCACCAGCAGCAGGCTGAGAAAAAGAATTGAGCCGATGGTCAGCCAGGAGACAATATTGAAAATGCGGCCGTTTACGTATTTTCCCATCACCCGGCTGTCGTTGATGAGAAGCATGACAAAGATCAAAATGATCGGCAGCAGAATGCCGTTCAGATCCTGCGAGAGAAGCATGATCCTGAACAGCGGCAGCCCGGGGATCAGGGCAATGATGGCCGCGATTGCAATCAAGAAGGTATAGATGCCGTGAAACGCCGGCGCTTCCTTAAAAGAACGGCTGATGCCCGACTCAAAACCGAGGGCGCCACAGATGGCATAGGAGGTTGCCAAAGGCAAAACCGCGGCCGCCAGGATAGAGGCATTGAGCAGGCCAAAAGCGAACAGATCGGAGGCAAACTTGCCCGCCAGCGGCGCCAGTCCCGAGGCGGCCTCAGCCGCCGTGTTAATCTGGCCGCCGGAAGCGTAGATCGTCGCGGCGCAGGCAATGACGATGAAGGCGGCGATAATGTCGGTCAGAATCGCCCCGGTAATAATGTCGATGCGGCTGTAGCGCAAATGCTTCACAGAGATGCCTTTATCAACAACGTACGACTGGATGAAAGATTGCCCCCAGGGAGTAATTGTGGTGCCGATAACGGCGATAAACAGGAGAATATAGTTTGAATTTAGCTGAAACGAGGGGACCACGGTGCTCCGCAAGGCGTGGCTCCAGCTAGGATGGGCTAGAAGCGCGGAAACAACATACGTTACATAGAAGGCCGAGAGCACCAGAAATGCTTTTTCGGCAAATCTGTAAGAGCCGCGCACGACAAGCAGCCAGACAAGAAGGGCGACAAGGGGAACCATGTAATACTTGGAAAGCCCAAACAGCTCAAAGCCATCTGCCGAACCGGAGAACTCGCCAATGGTTGTGCCGAGGTCCGCGATTAGCATCACGGCCACGGCGAAGAAAGTTATCCGGATTGAGAAACGTTCCCGTATCAGGGCGGCCAGCGGCTGGCCGGTGACGATTCCCATTCGGGCTCCCATCTCCTGTGTGATCGCCAGGCTGAAGGTAACAATCAGCAACATCCACAGCATGCTGTAGCCGAATCGGCCGCCGGCCGCTGAATAGGTTGATATCCCGGGTGCGTCGTTATCAGCGCTGCCGGAAATGATTCCCGGCCCGACTATTGCCAGAAACAGGAGCAGGCGTGTCTTGCCGATGCGGGGGATTACCTTCGGGCGTTTCATTAGGAAGCTCCTAGCCGAAGATTTTCGGCAGCCGTTTCTTCCACTTGAGCGGCAGGATGATATCGATGGCGTCATCTACGGTAATGATACCGCGCAGTTTGTTCTCTTCGTCGATGACGGGCACGGCCAGCAGATTGTATTTGGCCACTACCTGGGCGACCTCATCCTGGGAGGCGTCGGTGTGGACGCTGATCAGGTTCCGCTCCATGAAGCCCTCCACTTTTTGGTTCCGTGTCGCCAGGATCAGGTCCCGGAGGGAGAAAACGCCGGCGAGGTGGCCGTCCCTGTCCACGACATACATGTAGTTGATTGTCTCGGCGCCTGGCTCCAGCTCCCGCAGCCGGTCGATGACGTCGCCGGCGGTCAGGCCGGGTGGCAGCGACACGTATTCGGTTGTCATGATGCCACCGGCGGTATCCTCCTCGTAGCTCAGCAGTTGCTGCACGTCGCGGGCCTCCTTGCGGCGCATGCTCGACAGCAGGGAGGCGGCTTTCTCCTCCGGCAGATCGGCCAGCAGGTCGGCGGCGTCGTCAGGGTCCATGTTGGAGAGGATGATGGCGGCCTTGCGCTCGTTCATATCGTTAAGCAGAGCCGCCTGAAAGTGAGGGTGCATTTCTTCCACCGTGTCGGCGGCCACCTCATCTTCAAGCGATTCCAGCACCGCCACCCGCTCTTCCGGTGAAAGCTCGTTGGCGATGTCGGCGATGTCGGCCGGATGGAGCAGCGCCAGCTTGTCGTGCGTTACCTGGAGCTTCATCCCGGAGGCTTCGCCGCTTACCGGCTCTACCGTCTTCCAGTCAAGCAGAGTTGGCTGTACCCGCCGCGAAAGCCTGTCGGCGATCCGCCCCAGCCCGAGCCTCCGCATGATGGCGCCGCTGCCGATATCCACGCCCACTACCCGCAGGCTGCCGTTGGCGCGGGTCAGCTGCAGGTCGTTGACACGGATCAGCTTGTGGCCTTCCGTATCGACTATTTGTTTGTCCATGATATCGCCGGCGAGGAAGATCTCGTTTTCCGCGGGCTCCGTCTCTTTCAACTCGGCGGCCGGCAGCCTTAGCAGCGTCGTGGACTCCTCAAAGCTCCGCACCAGCTCCCAGGGCAGCAGCATCTTCCGGCGGCCGCTCTTGACCACCAGCTTTGTTGCCGAAGGATATTTCCGCTTGAGCGAGACGACGATGTCGTCCAGAGTGCCTACTGACTGCGAACGGGAATCCTTCACCTGTTGACCTAAAAGTTTGCTTAAAAAAAACATGATTCTTTCTACCCTCCTCGCCAAACAAAAGAACCTTCCACATGGGAAGGTTCATTAGCAAACATCGGCTAAAAATCAACCGACAACCGCAAACGGCTGTGGCCGGAAAAATATCGGCAGCAAACCGCTCATAACCTTCCCCAGCTCGTCAAAGCTTTGGCACAGCGCACCGTAGAGATCTCTCTCAGCCGTCTCGGGCAGAACCTTATTCCGGTAATGCCTGTTCTACCCGTTGGGGTCTTTGGACCTTT
This sequence comes from Actinomycetota bacterium, assembly GCA_023489275.1. Classification (GTDB taxonomy): domain Bacteria; phylum Actinomycetota; class Thermoleophilia; order BMS3ABIN01; family BMS3ABIN01; genus JACWAD01. The sequence goes on along the minus strand of JAMDDD010000024.1, from coordinate 12,098 downwards.
CCGGGCAACGGCCTGTATCTGCGCTGGAGCCTCACCTAACGAGGATTGGCTATGCTTTGCTTAAGTTATTCCCGCCGCGCCGGAAAGTCAAGGGAGGCGGCTGGATGGCTTTTTCCGCCAGGCCTCGCCACGAATCACCCGCCGGATTAGTTCTATACCGGCCGGCAAACCCTGGTTTACAAAATCAGCCCGGAGGTAGAAGTAGAAAAATGCGAATCCGGCCCATTGAGGAGGAGCGATGCGAAACTTCCGTAGCTTGACCTTGATCTTGTTCTTTGCCCTTGCGGGTGTGCTGATTTCTGCCTGTGGCGGTACAACCACAACCAGGACGCCGCCAAAAACGGCGACCATGTCTACCACCGCGGTAACAACTCCCGACTGGTCAACGAAAGGTTTTTCCATAGTCGTGGCCAGCATGGATTTAACTCCGGGCCAGGCAAGCACGGTCACGGCCGGCCCCTACACGTTTCAGGTGCCGGTGGGAGCTTTCACCGTCCCGGTCAAATTTGAGGTCCTCAGCCAGACCCCCGCCAGTTGGAGCGGCAAGGTGCCGGGCGGCATGAAGCCGGTGCTAACATTTGCCTTAAAGGTGACTAACCGGAACACCGGCCAGCTGATCGGAACCTTTGACAATAAAATCATGATGATAGCCAGGGATCCGGCGTTGACCGCCCAAAGCATGTATTACAACATCAGCCCTAACGGGGCCGTCACGGCCAATACATTGGGTCTGAAGGCAAAAGCGGGAGAGCTGGACCACCCGCTGACAGGCGCGATCTTCGCCTGGGTGTTAACGACGCCGACGGGCGCCGCCGGCACAAATACAACCACTACCGGCACCAGCACTTCCGGGGGTTACGGTTCCGGGTACTAATTGCCGGATATCCATGATTGTCGGGATGGCGGGAGTCCTGGCGGTCCGCCGGTGGTCAGATGCGAGGTGACTCTGCTCAGGTTCTGCCCATCAGCGCGCCGCGATGACTCTGACGGTGAATCTCCGGCTGCGGGGACCATCGTATTCACAGAAGTATACAGTCTGCCAGGTGCCGAGCGTCAACCGGCCGCCTTCTACCGGGATGGTCACGGATGAGCCGGTCAGGGCCGCTTTAATATGGGCGGCGGCGTTCCCTTCCCGGTGCTGATAACCATCGCTCTGCGGGATCACCTTGTCCAGTTCATTGACGATGTCCTGCCTGACGGCGGGATCCGCCCCTTCGTTGATAGTGACCGCCGCGGTGGTGTGCGGCACATAGACAACGCAGACACCGGAGCTGACATCGCTTTCCTCAACCGCCCGGCTTACCTGCGCCGTGATATCAACAAGCTCTGACTGCGTGCGTGTGGAAATTTTTATCTCGATCATTGAAGTTCAAGGTTCAAGGTTCTAAGTTCTAAGTTTCAGCAGGGCGTCGGGATCACGGATGACGATTCAATAGACAAGGCTTAGGATCAACGCCGCCACGCCGCCAGCCGCCAGGCCCACTACTGTCCCCGCCAGCACATCAGACGGATAATGGACGCCGACATAAACGCGGGACCAGGACATCAGCAGCGCCAGAAGGTAAAACACCGGAAAGAAAGGCGGATAAAAAAATGTCAGCACGCCGGCGGCGGCGAATGACATTGCTGCGTGTGACGATGGCAGCGATTTGCTCGAGGGCACCCGGACCAGAGGCCGCAGCTGGGGGTCGGCAGGAACGGGCCGGTTGCGGCCGAACAATGTCTTAATAGCATAATTAAGAATGAGAGTTAACCAAGTGAACACCGGTAAGGCGGTCAGAAGCCCGCGGCCATTCGTGCCTCCCGACAGCCAGATAATCGTGGCGATCCCAACCCAGAAAAGCCCCCAGTTGCCGCAGATGGAGAAAATTCTGAGAGGCAGCTCCACGGCCGGCCAATGTCCCTGCCTTCGCAGCAGGACAAATAACCGCCGGTCCAGCCCGTCCATATCGCCTGCCGGGCCCCGGCCGGTCGAAAGATTATTATTTTCCGGGTAAGGAATCAAAAGGGCTCCGCTGAAAATATCTCAAATACCAGTCCTGCTTCCTTAAGCCGCGAACTTGTTGTCTCCAGATCAGACCGCCGGATCTCAATCGCCAGGCCACAGAGAAAATCCGAGATCCCTGCCGGCCGCGGCACCACATCGCACCAGATGCCGTCTGCCAAAATGATTTCTTCTGCCGTCAGGACCGCATGCGTTGTGTTAAACAGCAAGTTGACCAACGCACCCGATTCATGGTGGTATGGGTCAGGTCCGGTCATCAGCTGCTGGCCCGGAAGCGAATCTCGTCGCCGACCTGTATCTGGAACATGCGGGCGGCATCACCCCTGTTGACCGCGAATGAAATATTGTGATAAGAATCTTCCATCACCAGGAGCTCCTCCGGATCGACATCGCCGAAAGCGGAGACAAACGGAACCCGCCAGCTCTCCTCACCATGACTGACCACCAGATCGCTTCCGGGAGCCGCCGCGAGTTGGTCCCGGCTCAGGTTCAGCTGCACGTTGCCGAACCGGTCAATGTAGATGACGGTGGCGGCGATCTCGCCGTCGCGGATAACCGGGGGGGGAAGCTCGATGCGCACCAGATCATCCACGGGGACGGGCGCTCCCAACTGCTCCAGCCTCACTCCCTGGGCCAAATGCGCCGCGACTGGGGAAAACAGGTCCCGGCCTTCAAACGTCTTGCAGACCTGAGGCAGGCTGTAGGCTGAGCAGGCCAGCTCAACGGCCGCTTCTGCCCCCCCGAGCTCCACGGCGGCCAGTGACAGTAGGCCGTTATCGGGCCCCACCAGAAAACGTCCCTGCGCCGTGCGGATGGCTAGCGGCCGCCTGCCGGTGCCGACGCCGGGATCAACCACGCCAAGGATGACGCTCCCGGGCATATAAGGCAACGCATTGGCCAGAATCAGCGCTCCCGTGCGAATGTCATGGCGCCTGATCCCGTGGCAAAGGTCAATGATCTCGACCTCGGGCGCGATGCTCTTGATAACGCCGTGGCATGTACCGACAAAATTGTCGGTGTAACCGAAGTCGCTGAGAAATGTGATAAATTTCGATGCCATGATTCCTTAGCCTCCGGGCCGGCGCACAGAGTTGACTTCAGCGCCGGGAAAATTAGTATCAGGAAAAAATTCCCGCAAAGAAACATTTCCTTCCGTTCACAGATTAAAACGTCTCTTTCCCGAAGACCTGCGGTAAATGATAAACGATCGTCTTCAACATATCAGAACGAGGCGCCCGGGGGAATCGGCGGAACCTGCGCGGTTCTTCCGATTAAATCTGGGCCAGATGTAATCCGTCCTCACCATCTGTTATACTGGCTCGTATTACGCTGGGCCTGTTTGCCCGGCGCTCATCTGAATATCTCCCACTCCTGCTCCGTGCAAAGGCATGGGGCCGTTTAGACCGAAGGAGGTGACTGCTACGAGCAATTACGAATTAATGCTTCTGTTGAACCCCGACGCCGAGACTGAACGCCGTACCGAGATTATCGAGCGTGTCAAAAAAACGGCGGCCGAGGGCGAAGGCTCCGTCGACAAGATCGACGAGTGGGGCAAGAAACGCCTTGCCTACGAAATCGACCATATTCGCGAGGCCAACTATTACGTCATCACTCTCACCGTAACCGCTGCCGTGCTTGATGAAATCACGCGCATCCTCAAGATAAATGACCAGGTGATCCGGTTCATGCCGGTTGCCCTCAAGGAAAAAGTAGCCAGTGAGAGTTAAAGGAGGCCCAAGATGGCCAGCATCAACAGAGTAATTTTGCTCGGCAACCTGACCCGCGACCCGGAGTTGAGGCAGACCCCAACCGGAAAATCAGTCTGCACCCTCGGCCTGGCGGTCAACGACCGTTACAAGAATGACGCCGGGGAATGGGTGGACAAGCCCAACTTTTTCGATGTCGTCGTATGGGGGGCCCAGGCGGAAAACTGCAGCCGTTACCTGAGCAAAGGGCGTCCGGTTGCGGTTGACGGCAGGTTAAGTTTTCGCTCGTGGGAGGCACAGGACGGAAGCAAGCGCTCCAAGGTGGAAGTAGTGGCCAGCACGGTTCAGTTCCTGGGCTCGCGCGAAGGAGGGGGCGGCGCGGCGGCCCCCGTGACAGCGGGCGCCTCATCGGAGCTGGAGCCGGACACGTCTGATTTTGACGATCTGCCGGCAAGCGACGACGACATCCCGTTTTAATCGCGGCGCGGCGCCATAACGGCATTTTCTATGCCGGTGACAGCCGGCAAACGGCAGAGACATGACTCGGGCAGCGATAAGGCCGAGCTACCGGCATGGCAGCGCCGCTTTTTAAGGAGCGGCCGGAAATCGACATGAAACAGTAAAGGAAGGAAGTATGCCTGCACCCAGAGCACGCAAGAGTAACAGCAAGCGGCCGTCGTGGCGCGGAGGCTTTCAGGGCGGGGGCCAGCGGCGCAAGTACTGTTACTTTTGCAAGGAAAAAGTCGACGAGATCGATTACAAGAATTATAACCAGTTGCGGCGGTTCGTCTCCGACCGCGGCAAGATTCGCGCCCGGCGGGTCACCGGCACATGCCGGAGGCATCAGCGGCAACTGGCGATCGCCGTCAAGCGCGCCCGAGAGATGGCGCTGCTGCCGTATGTAGCCAGGTAACGCCAGGCGCGGTTGAATCGGTTGATGAGAGGCGGATCGACTTGAGCACTGTTTCTACCACGGCGCTGGTTGACGGCGGCAAGGCGATTGCCTTATCGGTTATTTTTGGCATGGTTGTGGCTTTTGTGCCGGTGCTTGCTATTCTTGCCCTGCCTTTGGTGCCGATACCGGTTGCTTATGTTATCTGCCGCCATCGTTTGCTCATTGGCGTGCTGGCGGCTATCGGCATCGGCGTCCTTAGCCTGATGCTGGCCGGCCCCGTCAACGGCCTGCTGGTTTTTCTGCTGGCGGCTCTGGCCGGAGTTGGTGGCGGGGTCGCGATCAAGCGCGGCGCCGGCCGGCAAAAGCTGCTGCTAATCCTGACCGGACTCTTTCTTGCCGCGCTGGTTTCCTGGGGCGCGGTGGGGCTGATTAACGCCGGCATGAGCCCGGCGGAGGCGGTCAGCAGCATCACGGACCAGGTGGTAAAGATCGGTCAGCAAACGCCGGCGCTGTTTGGCGGGCAGCAGGGTCTGAATCAGTTGCGTGACACGCTGTCGATGATCCCCTATCTTCTGCCGGCCCTCCTGCTGGTTGCGGCGCTGGCGCTGTCGGCGGGAATGGTGTTCCTTACCCGCCGGGTGTTTGACAGGCTGGGACAGGCATTTCCTGACGGATTGCCGTTCAAGGAACTAAGGCTGCATTTTTCGCTTGCTTACGCGATGATCGTCGGGTTGATATGTTACCTGTTTTCGCCCTATATCTCGGCTGATTACTCTTCCGCAGTTTATCTGACAGGGCTGAATCTTTTGATCGTTTCCCAGGCGCTGTTTTTTGTGCAGGCTCTGGCAATAACCCATTTCTTCCTCGGTGGATTCCAGGTTACGCGGGTAAAACGGGTGATTGTCTACACCTTCCTGGTGTTGCTCCAGACGACGCTGTCACTGCCCAGCTGGCTGGGTCTGCTGGACATTTGGATAGATTACCGCCGCCGTTTCACCAGAAGGACGAAACCCGGACCTGGGCAGGTTTGAGCGAAAAATCCAAGGCTCCGTTAAACAACATCAGAACTTACGTTGGCAGGTTGTGCCGGTTAATAATCAGAGAGGAGATTTTTTTATGGAAGTGATATTGTTGCAAGACGTCTCCGGCTTGGGGTCGAAAGGACAGGTTGTGACGGCGGCGGATGGCTACGTCCGCAATTACCTGCTGCCGCGGAAGCTGGCTGAGATTGCTACCGCCGGACGGGTGGCGGAGGTGCGTCACCGGCAGGAGGAAAATGAAACCAAAGTCAGGCGGGACGCCGAGCGCGCCGATGAGCTGGCCGGGAAGCTGGGCAAGACGGTGCTCACCATCTCCGCGCAGGCGGGAGAGGACGGCAAGCTGTTCGGCTCCGTGACTGCCGCGGATATCTCTGATGCTGTTTATAATGCGCGCCAGGTCCGGGTCGACAAGAAGAAGATAAATCTGACCGAGCCGATCAAGGAGACCGGCGACTATATGGTGGAGATCGAAGTGCACACCGGCGTCAAGGCAAGCGTCAAGGTCATCGTCGCCGCTGCCAAACAACAAGGCAATAAATCGATAACTGATTAGCATGGCGCGAGAGCTTAAGCCCAAGATGAACACAGTGCCGCCGCAAAATCTGGAGGCGGAAGAGTCTGTCCTGGGCGCCATGATGTTTCAGCCCGGGGCGATCGTCGCGGTGATGGACAGCGGCCTGCGCGCCGATGACTTTTACCGCGATTCACATCGCGAGATCTATCGCGCCGTAGTCGACCTTTACTCCCAGGGAGAGCCGGCCGATCCCATCACTGTCACAGAGAATCTGACACACAAAGGGACCCTGGAGCGCGTCGGCGGCAAAGCTTACATCCACACGCTGGTGTCAACCGTGCCCGCCGCCGCCAACGCGGCTCAGTACGCCCGCATCGTCCGCGAAAACGCTATTCTCCGGTCTCTGATCGAAGTCGGCAACAAGATTGCCGCCCTGGGGTACGAGCGGCCCGGCGAGGTGCGAGAGCTGCTGGACGAGGCCGAAAGCAGCGTCTTCAGGATCTCCCAGGAGCAGATCAAGGGGGAATTCCGGCCGCTTAAGGAGCTGCTGTCTGAGCAGTTTGACCGGATCGACAAGCTCAACACGGCCGGCAAGACAATCACGGGCGTGCCCACCGGATTTCCGGACCTGGACAGGAAAACCTCCGGTTTTCAGGCGTCCAACCTCATCATCCTGGCGGCCCGGCCGTCGATGGGCAAGACGGCGCTGGCGCTCAACATTGCGCAAAATCTCGCTGTCAGGCAGAACACTCCCGTGGCCCTGTTCAGCCTGGAGATGAGCGAGATGGAGCTGGCCCAGCGGATCATGTGCACTCAGGGCCGGATCGACAGTGAACGGCTTCGCAACGGCAGCGTCGGTACCGACGACTGGGCCAAGCTGACCGAAGCGTGCACACTGCTGGAGAAAGCGCCGATCTTCGTCGACGATACGCCGAACCTGAACATGCTGGAGATCCGGGGCAAGACCCGGCGGTTAAAAAGCAAGTATCCGGATCTCGGGCTGGTGATCATCGACTATCTGCAGCTGATGATGACGGAGGGCCGGGTGGAAAACCGGACCCAGGAAGTTTCCAAGATTTCCCGGTCGATGAAGATCCTCGCCCGCGAGCTGGAGGTGCCGGTGCTGGCGCTCTCGCAGCTTTCTCGCGGGGTGGAGGCCCGCAACCCGCCACGGCCGATTCTGTCGGATTTGCGCGAGTCGGGCTCGATTGAGCAGGATGCCGATCTGGTCATGTTCATTTACCGGCCCCGCGACGAGTCCGGCCATCTGGAAAATACGACCGAACTCATCATCGCCAAGCATCGCAACGGGCCTACCGGGACTGTCGATCTCGTGTTTACTGAAAAGTATACTTCGTTCGCCAGCGCTTCGGCGCGCGCTTGAAAAAGCACGGCGCCGGAGGCCCGGCTTTGATCCCGCCACCCGAGAAAATCTGCCCCCCGGCCAAACTGGTCTCCCATCGAGCAGTGCCGGGAGCCGCTTACTCTCCAGTTGCCCTGATCCGCCGCCTGGGTGTGCCGGAAACCGGCGCTTTTGTGCTGCTTGATAGCGCCGGAGGCTCTGCGGAGCTTTGCCGCTACTCCTTCCTGGCCTGGGATCCGCGGCTGGAGGTTTCGGTGCGCGGCGGCCAGGCCCTGGTAAAGGCAGGAGCAACGGAGCTTGCCATCGAAGCGGGGGATCCATTCCAGCTCATTCGAGAGCTGCTTTTACGTCAAGCTCCGGGGGATTTCCCCGCGGCCGCGGGACTGAACCTGCCGCTGACCGGGGGCGCTTTCGGCGTTGCCGGTTACGACGCCGGACGCTACATTGAGAATCTACCCCGGCGCGCTATTGACGATCTCGGGTTCCCGGAGCTGTGGTTTATCTTTCCCCGCCGGCTCATCTGTTTCGATCATCGCCGGTCCACGGCTCACATTTTGTTTGAGGACGCTCTCTCCTCCAGCCTCGACCGCGCCGAAGAGGCCATCATGGATAGCGCGGCCGAAGCCCCGGCCGTCCCGGAAGAAATTGCCCGGGACGTATTTGACCTGAGTGCTGCTACTTTGTCTAACATGACCCGGTCCGTATTTGAGCGAATGGTCGAGCGCGCCAAAGATTATATCTTCGCCGGCGATATCTTCCAGTCAAACCTGTCGCAGCGGCTGGCCCTGCCATATGCGGGTGCGAGCCTCGATCTTTACCGGGCGCTCCGGACAGTCAATCCTTCGCCTTTTGCCGGCTACGTCAACATGGGGGTTAGCGGCTTCGAACTGATCTCCTCTTCGCCGGAGCGTCTCGTACAGCTATCCGGCGGCCAGGCCCAAACCCGGCCGATCGCCGGCACCAGGCGCCGCGGCGCCGACTTCGCAGAGGACGGCAGCCTGACGGCGGAGCTTAATCTTGACCCCAAAGAGCGCGCCGAACACATCATGCTGGTTGACCTGGAGCGGAACGATCTGGGCCGGGTCTGCCAGTACGGAACTGTTACGGTCGACGAGCTAATGGTGAATGAGGCCTACTCACACGTGATTCACATTGTCTCCAACGTGAAGGGGAAGTTGCATCCGGACCGGGATGCTCTCGACCTGCTGCGGGCGATGTTTCCCGGCGGCACTATCACCGGCTGTCCCAAAGTCAGATGCATGGAGATAATTGACGAACTGGAGCCGGTCCGCCGCGGCCCTTACACGGGCAGCCTCGGCTACTTCGGCTATAACGGCAATATGGACATGAATATAATCATCAGGACGCTGCTGCGGCGGGGGAATTTTGTTTACGCGCAGGCGGGCGCGGGAATCGTCGCCGATTCCGATCCGGGGCGCGAATTCCGGGAGACGCTTAGAAAGGCGGAAGCAATGATAAAGGCAATCCACCTGACCCAGAAGTGGCAAAAACGGGGCCAGCGCCGCGGCGACAAACTTTATTTTTGAAAAAATGCAATTATTATCCAAAATCTAGAATCCAGCTTCCAGAATCTGTTGCCCTTCGTTTACCTAAACAGCCGCCTGATCCCGGTCGAGGCCGCCCTGGTCCCGGTCTTTGACCGCGGTTTTGCCTATGGCGACGGCATTTTCGAGACGCTAAAGATCAAGGAAGGCCTTCCGGTTTTTTTCCGGGAGCATTTTGAGCGGCTGCAACATGGTCTGGAAGCTGCCGGCTTCGAGGCCGGCATCGATCCGGAAGGGCTGAAAAACCAGTCCGAATCGCTGGCGGCCATAAATGAGGTCAGGGACGGACGCCTGCGGATACAGCTGACCCGGGGCACGCCGCTCGATCCCGGCGGCCCCGATCCGGCGCCCGGTCTGGCGCCCACGCTGCTGGTCACGGCTGAGCCGTTTACCGGCTATCCAGACGAAGTCTACCGTAAAGGAATCTCCTGCCGGACTGTGCCGTCCGGTCGCGGCCGCTACGCCTCTGTCAAGTCCTCAAGTTTGCTGACGACGATCCTGGCTCGGCAGGAGGCGCGGGCGGCCGGCGCTGAGGAGGCGATCCTGACAACCGGCCACGGCCGCATGCTGGAAGGCTCAATCAGCAATGTTTTTTTCCAGGTGGAAAGGCTGATGATCACGGCGCCGGAATCGGCCGGCATCCTTCCCGGAATTGTCAGAGAGAAAATTATTGATATTGCTGCCGAGCTGGACATTCGGGTGGAATATCAAACATTGAAGCCGGAAGACCTCGACCTGTCGAAGGCCGGCGCCTATCTAACCAGTAGCGTTCTCGGTATCTGCCCGGTGAAAGAAATCGACGGGCAGCAACTGAAAAGGGATGAAACCACATTCGAGCAGCTGACAAAACAGCTGGTAAGGCTGGAGGCAGAATCGATCCGGACGGGTCATTTTTTTCGCGAAAAATAAAAAGCTCATAGAAAGGCATTTTATCAACTGGTTTTATTTGGACCTTACCGGTAGCTATTCGAACCTTAATATTTTGGATCAATTGCTCAAGCTGATTGAACCTGCAGCCCAGACGCCATCAACGTTCCGCTACTCATTTCTGACCGCTTTCCTCAAAGTCTCTACCGACGGCACATTTGCGAGACCACCGGCCTCGTCCCTGAACATTCTTCATGAAAAGCCCGTTCCTTTGGTTGGCTGAAGCTCTTCGCCATTAATAAGGATAGAGGGCGAACCGGTCAAACCCAACTCCAATGCCTGATCGTCGTCTATGCGCAAGAACGATACCTCGGCAATCAGGTCTTCTTTCGCGAGAGCAGTGTTGATATTTTCTCTTAATTGATCCTCCGAGGCACAACCGGACGACAAATAGCAAACTATATTTAGTTCTAAATTATGCAATTTCTTCCTCTTTACGGTTTTTAGGTGCAGCAACTAAGACGGGCAATATCCTTCGTGAAGGAAAGCGCCACCAGTTTGAATGCTTCGGACAAGGTCGGAAACATTGGGGTTGATCCCACCAAATCGTCGATCGTGTTTTTGTTTTTGATCAGCATCATTGCTGTGGTGACAAGTTCGCCGGCGTTCGGGGCCAGTATGTGGACGCCCATAATCTGATTGGTCTTAGGGTGAATTGCCATCTTGATCAGGCCCTCGGTGCGTTTCTGGATCATGGCTTTGGGGATGTTTTCAAAGGAAACTGTGCGGCAGGAGCAAGAGCCGATTTGCTTCATCTGTTCTTTCTCGGTATAGCCGACACCAGCCAGTTGGGGATCGGTGAAGATGGTGTAAGGCACGGTGCTGTAGTTGATGCTGTCCTGTGCGCCCGTTATGGCATTGCTGCAGGCAAGCGTCCCTTCCCGTCCAGCAGTAATTTCCAGGCGCAAAGGCAGATTGGTGACATCTCCAACGGCGAAGATGCCGGGGTTTGAAGTTTGAAGAAAATCGCTTACGACAATGGATTTTCTTCTGTCGGTTTTCACTCCGGCGGTTTCCAGATTTAACTTACCAGTATTGGCTGTTTTGCCGGCGGCCAGCAGGATTTCCTCGGCATTTACTTCTTTGGTTTCTTCCTGCTCTTTAAATGAGACTGTTTTTTTACCATTCTCTATCCGCGTAGAAATTACCTCCACACCGGTTTTTATGACGATGCCCTCTTTGCCCAGAAGCTCCGCCAGGCGCGCAGCCAGCACCGCTTCAGTGTGAGGAAAGATGGAAGGAATTCGCTCTAAAACCGTCACCTTGGTGCCAAAGCGGGCGTACATCTGGGCGAACTCCAAACCTAGAGGCCCAGCGCCGATAATAATCAGCTCTTTCGGCAATTTTGTGAGCTTGAGCGCTTCAATATGAGTCATGTAGCCGGTTTCCTCAATTCCCTCAATGGGCGGCACGTTTGCCGTGGAGCCTGTGGCAATTATGAACTTTTCGGCGCTGATTATTTCCCCGTTTACTTTCAGAGTGTCTTTTGAGGCAAACCGGGCTTCGCCTTCCAAGACGGAGATATTGTCCAAGCCGGCCAACACCTTCTCGTACTTCTCTCTTCTTAAATGTTCAACCAACCGCAGTTCGTCCCGAACCACTTGGCTGAAGTCGAATCCATCCAATTTCAACTTCAAACCGGGAATACCATGATTTTCGGCCAGGTGCATTATTTCTCCCACCCAGAGGAGAAATTTTGAGGGTACGCAGCCAACGTTTACGCAGGTGCCCCCAAAAGGAAGCCCTGAATTCACCAGCGCCGCCTTTGTACCAAGCTCGTTTGCTCTGATGGCGGCGGCAAAGCCACCGGCACCGCCACCTAGAATGATCAAATCATATCGTTCCATGGAGTCTCGCTTTGCTTTTCATATTGATATCCGCCATGAGAAGTTTAAAAACATTGTGAGCTTGACACATTCCTCACAATAGTTAGAATCCTGTTTGGCGTCAAGATTCCGAATTGCCTCACCAGAATTCTACTCCAAACAGGTTCGTTGCCTCACCAAAAAATCTACTTGAAACGGTCCCGGTTTTCGGGGTGTCCTTACGCCACACGCACCGCCGGCGAAAGGACACAATGTGG
>JAMDDD010000006.1:6662-101463 GCA_023489275.1 Actinomycetota bacterium | reverse complement strand
CCTTGGCGGCGTCAGCTTTCTGTCGCAGCTGGCCGGGACCGCGGCCGGGATCGCCATCGCGGTGACCGCGTCATTTATCGTCTACGGCATCATTAAAAAAACGATTGGCTTCCGGCTGACGCCCCACGAGGAGCTGCTCGGCTCCGACCTCACCATCCATGCCGGCAAGGCTTACCCCGAGGAGTTGATTTAATTGGCTGACGGCAAGATGACCATGATTCAGTGCGTCTTTAAAGGCGAGCGGCTTTATGAAGTTCAAGGCGCCCTGGAAGAGATTGGCGCGGTGGGGATGACCATCTGGGAAGTGAAGGGTCATGGCCGCCAGAAAGGCCACATCGAGCACTACCGCGGTCTCGAAACCCGGGTCAACCTGCTGCCCAAGCTGATGCTCGAGATAGTCGTCGCGGAGGAGGAGGTGGACCGGATCGTGGCCGCGCTTACCGAAGCGGCGCGCACCGGTGAGATCGGCGACGGCAAGATCTTCCTGCTGCCGGTGGCGGACACCATCCGGGTCAGGACCGGGGAGCGGGGGACAGCCGCCATTTGACGCCACCGCCCGGCCCCGGGTCTTTGGACGCAAGGATAAAAAGCTGCGAAAAAATACATTCCTGACGGTGTTGCTACCGGGGCCTGTTCAGCATAAAATCAACAACCGGACGCCGGGTCTTTGGGTGCTGCGTTTAAAAGTTATTGTGCAAACAGGATGTTTTGAATTGAAGTTCGAGGGAAGCCGCCTGAGAAATCTGGTTTGTTTTAACTTTTAACTTTGAACCTTGAACCTGGAACTAACTAAGGAGGAATTAAACAAAGATGGACAAGGATCAGGTAATAAAAATTGTCAAGGACGAGGATGTGAAGTTTATCCGGCTCTGGTTTACCGACATGGTCGGCCAGCTGAAAAGCTTCGCCATAACCGCCGGCGAGCTGGAGACCGCGCTTAATAACGGCATGGGCTTTGATGGCTCTTCCATCACCGGTTACCAGGATATCGAAGAAAGCGACATGATCGCGATGCCGGATCCGTCCACATTCAAGATCCTGCCCTGGAGGCCGCAGGAGAAAAAAGTGGCACGGATGATCTGTGACGTGTTAAATCCGGACAGGTCTCCCTACGAAGGCGATCCCCGCTATGTCCTGCGACGGGCGCTGGAGCGGGCGGCCGGCATGGGTTTTGACCATTTTTATGTCGGCCCGGAGCTGGAGTTCTTTTATTTCAAGAGCTCTGAGGGTACCGAGATTCTGGACAAGGGCGGCTACTTTGACCTGACCCCTCTTGATATCGCCAGCGACCTCCGGCGTGATACTGTGCTCGCCTGCGAGGAGATGGGCATCAACATCGAGTACAGCCATCACGAGGTTGGACCTTCCCAGCATGAGATTGACATGCGTTTCGCGGATGCTCTGAAGATGGCTGACGATGCCATGACATACCGGCTGATTGTCAAAGAAATCGCCGAGCAGTATGGCGTTTACGCCACTTTCATGCCCAAGCCCCTCTTTGGCGAGAACGGTAGCGGCATGCATACGCACCAGTCTCTGTTTAAAGGCAGCGATAACGCATTCTTTGACGGCAACGACCAGTACTTTCTGAGCGACACCGCCAAGGGTTACATCGCCGGCCTGCTTCAGCACGCCAGCGAGATCAGCGTCGTCTTTGCCCAGTGGGTCAACTCCTACAAGCGCCTGGTGCCCGGTTACGAGGCTCCCGTCTACAAGGCCTGGTCGCGGCGCAACCGCTCGGCGCTCATCCGCGTGCCCATGTATCATCCCGGCCAGGAAAAGGCCACCCGCTGCGAATTCCGCAGCCCCGACCCGGCCTGCAACCCGTACCTGACCTTTGCGGTCATGCTTCAGGCGGGTCTCGATGGTATCGAAAACGGTTACAAGCTGGAAGACCCTAAAGAGATGAACCTGTTCGAGGTGACGGAATCCGAGCGCAAGGAGCTGGGTGTTGACACTCTGCCGGAGAACCTTGGCGAGGCGATCAGATTCGCCGAGAGTAGTGAGCTGCTCAGGAAGGCGCTGGGCGACCACATTTTCGGCCGGCTGATCGAGAACAAGAAGAAAGAATGGGACGACTACCGCGTCCAGCTGACACAGTGGGAGATGGACCGGTACCTGTCGGTGCTTTAATCCCTCAGGCCAGACAAACAAACATGAAAGGCCCGGAGTTTTCCGGGCCTTTTGTCATTTAATGGCACGAAACGACCGGAGTATTCAAGAATCATCCGGCCGCCTGAGCTTCATCTAGTCAAAGACAAATTTACGTCTCATGCCAAAATTCCAGATCATGATCGCCGCCGTGGCGATAAGCCACGCTCCCAGGTAAAACAGCGTCAGCACCGAGACGAGCATATACATGATTGCTTCGTTGAGAAAAAGGCCCGTAGCGCCGATCAGCAGGAACAGCACGATCTCCTTTTTGACCTGGCCGGTGCTGCGGAATACCCAGGCAATACTGAGCACGTAGTTGGTAACGATGCCCAGAATAAAGGCGATCGCCGCGGAGAGCAAATAATAGACGCCCAGCTTGGAGGTTAGCACGTAAAGCGAGACGAGGTTGATCAGCGCGGCGCCGCCGCCAACAAAGAGATAGCGAAAAAACTGAATCGAGATCGCATCCGTCTTTTGAACCAGGTATTTGCTGCTGAGGCCTCTGATTTTTTCCATGCCGGTATTATATTCGATTTTTAAGGCAGATGGCCCGGGAAGGGATTTTTTAGAAAGGAAGTCTGGGAAGAAGGGCAAAAAAGAGAAAAGAAGGGGCGCCATCTTCCAGAGGATGGCGCCCCAACGGCCTGAAGCAGGCCGCCCGCCTACTCGGGGGAGTAGAGCAAGCCTGGTAACCCTTTTTATGGAGCCGGCGGCACGACGACGCTGCACTGCCAGCCCGAGCATTCGAAAGTGATCTCTTTCAAATTCCCGAGCCTGACCAGCTCCGGTTTTTTATAACATTCCTGCTTATTCCGGTTTTTATTCATTGCGGATCCTCCCACAGTTTGTTTTTTCTCTGTCAATTGTCAACCATCCTGTTTATGGCAGAACGTAGGAGCTGCCGCAAATGTCCGTGGCGCTACCGGTAGTGGTACTCACCCAGTAACCGAGGCCCGCCGGAACATTGTATTTCAGAGTTACGGTTGCGGAGCCTGCCGGCGACATGATATTGGCGACCGTTAAGGGCAGCGCCGTCTGAACCGTGACGCCGTTCGTGTTACTGCTGCCGGTGACGGCAATATCATAACCGATGCCGCTACCGGTGTTGCTGATCGTCCAGTCAACTGACACCACACGATTCTGATAATCGGTTTGGCTGGCCCAGTACGCGTTTGGCTTGCTCAGGCTAATGCTGGGCTTGCCGCCCGCGCATGGGGCGTTGTATGTGAGCCCTCCGGGAGCGGTGCCGGTGATGATCGGGTAGGCATGCTCTTCGGTGCTGGCGTTGAACATCATGCCGTAGTTATTGTTCCACGACGCCAGTCCATATCTGAGCCCCTTGGTGGGTGTGGTGGCGTTGCGGATTCCCAGCGCGTTGAGACCGATAATGGCGGCATTCGATTCCTGCTGCCCGTTGGCGTAGACGATCACCGGCTTAGAGGTGTCGATCGAGAGCAGGTTCGTGTAGTCGCCGGAGCTGTCTTTGGCGAACAGCTGCTGGAACGGAATGTTGACGGCGCCGGTGATATGGCCCGCCGCGTAATCAGCCGCGCTCCTGACGTCAACAACGGTGTAGCTGCCGATGTTGGTGTCATTGATCTGACCGGTGCCCGTTCCCGGGAAAATAAACGGAGGTGAAGTGGCGGCCAGCGACAAGTCATCGGCCACCCTGGTGATCTCCGCCGGCTCGGTCGAGGTGGTGTTGTTAATCACCGGATAACTGCCCGGTGCCGGCAATGGGTGCGCCGTTGTTTCCATTCCGTAATTGTGGACATAAATGTCCTTCGTGCCCGGAGTGACTTCGGAGAGCACCCCCGGCTCCGCGGCCGAGTTCCACCCCAGGTTGCCCCATTTCAGCGCGGTTACCACAGGCGCCGGCGTCCCGAAATACCCTGACTGGGCCACGGCGCCCAAGGCCATCTCGGCCAGCTTGTCGGTATGGCCGCTGTAGCAGGCGAGCACGATGGTCTTGTTCTGATGCCCCGCCAGCGCGGTCCTGATAATCTCCAGGCTGGCAGGTTTGACAATGTTCGTGTAAGTGATATTGATTGCCCCTGGGATATGGCCGGCGCCCATGCCCGTTGTGTTGGTTCCTGAATAGGCGTCGGCACCCCGCACATCGATGACCAGCGGATCATTTGCCGGGTTGTCGCTGGAATCGATCACCCCGTCGTTATTGTCATCAAGCAAGGCCATCAAAGTCGACGTATCCATATAGTTGGTTCCGGTCACGTTTACCGCCGGCGGATTGTTGAAATATGAGTTGCTGCTGTCGGCGATGACGCTGAACTGTTCGTCGCCGGCGGGCGGCGCCGCCTGGCCGATGGCGGCCAGGCTAATCGCAAGCAGCAGGCTGAGGGCCAGCGCGGCCAGGAACGTGAATTTAACGTGTTTACTTTTGATCATCTCCCCACTCCCTTACTTAAAAATTAAAACCCAATTAAATGTTTCAAACTAAAACAGCCTGTTCAGTTGCATCCCTCCCCGGTGCCAATGTCTATCATTAATGTCAGGATTAAGTTCAGTTGACAATCATAATTCCTGACACGAATGCTTGTATTTATTGCAGATGCATGTTATTAACTTAATAATACACGAAGATTAATGATTGTCAAACTTCACCGGATATTTATTGATTGCTGGTGCTGGACCGGCCGGAAAATAGTGGCAAAAATAGGCCGCCCGGGTCATATTTCCGATGCATCTCCGGCCAGAAAAACCGCCTCAAAATAGAACCGGCGCCGCTTAGGGCACCGGTAAACTATCACAAAGTATCGGAATATAAAAAGAGGGAACGGGGATAATTACGGCAAGAGAAAAGCGGCCACTTTGGCGGCCGCTATTCTCTTTGTTGCCGGTGGAATCTTATCCGTCCTGGCAACAAACCCCATGTAGACGTTCTGGCAACCCGCCTCCGGAGGCCTCCCCCTAACCGGTAGCGAGCGCTTCATAGGCGCTGCGATCCAGAGCCATTTCCGCCGACTCGGTCACCAGGTCCGCCCTTGTGGTTTCATGCGTCGTGCCGCACACTTCGCAGAAGCCGAACCTGTTTACTGAGCCGGCCGATTGACAAACATCGCAGTATCCCATTAGAACCTCCTGCCCCGGGCCCGCCTCAAGCGGTCGCGAAACGAAATAGTGATAATTTATCGGTTAGAAACCGGCGGGCTTTAGCTTTTTTAATATACCGGGGAGAAAATCAGGGGAATCCCTGAAACCCTGAAAAA
The DNA here is from genome assembly GCA_023489275.1 of Actinomycetota bacterium. GTDB lineage: Bacteria > Actinomycetota > Thermoleophilia > BMS3ABIN01 > BMS3ABIN01 > JACWAD01. The sequence continues at coordinate 96,082 of JAMDDD010000006.1, read as the reverse complement.
AGCGGACAAGGGGTTTTCTTGGAGACGGGAGGCGGGCCAAAAAAGCAGAAACAGGCGGGAAAGCGGGCACGGAAGGCCTGCAAAACCTGCTGGAGCCACTAATAATTTGCAGGCCTTCCGCTTGGGGAGGCTGAAGGTCAACAGCCAGTTAGAATATTACCAGAGCAAGGTTAAATTGAAGTTAAGGAAAAGTTAATCAATTTGAAGTCAGAAATCCGCGATTTCCGGATCAAATTCTGACCCCGTTTCGGGGGGACCGGGATGCAGTCCCGGCCAGCAATCGCCGGCTGAGGCGCAGATGCGGCACGAGCGGCGCAGGTATTCTTCCCTGAGCGAGATCATACAAAACGGCCCGGTGTGCCAGCCGTCACAGATACATACGTTAATTTCGTCTGGCAGGATTCCCATCATGTGTCAAAGAAGGAAGCGTGAGTGGAAGATTTGTGCTATTGGTTGAAGGGAGAGAGTTAAGCCTGTCGTTAGCTGCGACGGTCGGCGCCGGCGACATCCCGGTAGCTGACGCGGCGGTCGATGAGGATCATCCTTCCCATTTTGCGGGAAAGATGGTCATATACCTTCATCAGATCGGGCAGCTGACTGTCTATGATCAGATAATTGCCTGAACTGGACTCGATCTGGGCGGAGCTGTAGCCGCATGAGGCGCATGGCTGGAACTTCTCCGGAAACGAAGTTATGATTGACGAGCCGCAATAAGGGCAGATAATTTCAGTCATAGATAGAGGATATCCAAACAAACTATATACGTCAATAAAATCTGGTTGCTCCACTTTAGGTAAATACCCAGGGGCGCGTTGACGGCTTATTTTTTCATTATCGTTTCACTCATAGCGGGTCTCTTTTACTTAGGTGGATTTCTCTGGAGTATGGCGGAAGGAAAATCGGAAGCAATATGGCTGCTCGGGGCCGGGGCCTCAATTGTGGTTGGCATCGCCGGACTTCTTTTCCAGGTTAAAGGAATCTAAAGCAAAGCAGCTTGGAGAGACAGTCTTATGGCCCCTATGGATATGGCAGCCATTCTGAGCCGGCCGGCCAGGCATTATTCGGCACCAGGTCGCCCGCCTGCTGCTCTGGCGTTGTCTGTCCCTGAACGGGAGCCTCCGCGTCGTCAGTGTAAGCCATCCACCGGAAGCTCTTGGGCGAACCGATGGCCGCAGTGTTTAAGGTGATCGTCAGCGTCGTCCCGGAATGGGTCATGGTGCCGGGAAATTTCTGGTCTGAAAGATCGTTTTTGTTAATCTGGTTATAAAGCCCCCAGGACCAGTTGGGCTGGCCCACGGGAAATCTTGCGTAAACTCCCCAATCAGGCTTGCCGTCGCCGTTGGTATCCAGCAGAAAGCCCCATTCCGCCGCGAGAGTATCAGAAGGCCTGGTATCCGGCAGCGGTCCCGAGACATCCATGGTGAAAACCAGGTTTTGCCCGTCCTTCCTGATCGTAACCTGGCTGATGTCCGCCTCGCGGGGGGCGGGCGCGGGCTGATGGGTGTGGCTGTCAACGGTATCGCCCAGCGCATCGATCTGCTGCACGACGCCGGCCGACGGCCGCGAGAAACCGCTTGGAAGCTGAGCCGATGCAGATGTCCGGGCAGGCGAAGAGCTGCCGCCGCAGCCGGCAACCGCGGCGATGAGTAGCAACGGGACAGCCATACCGGCGAAAGCAGCGCTTCTCCGGCCAAGAAGCTTGGGGATAATCGAATTCTTGTGGTTCACAAATTCCTGCGGATCAGTATCTCGCTAAACTTTAGCAGTAGCACTTGCCGGTTGCAAAGGCGATTCTGGCAAGGGCCGCCTTTTACCGCCCGCGAGCGCCCCGCCGGCGCGTTTTGTTACAATCATGTCATGACAAAAAATACTGAGTCCGGCGCCCGGATCCTCCTCATCGAAGACGACGAGAGTATCGCCGACAGCATTGAATATAACCTTAAAAAGCAGGGATTTTCCCTGCTGCGGGCAGCCGATGGTCTGGAAGGTCTGCGCCTGCTGAGGCGGACCAGGCCGGATTTAATCCTCCTGGATCTGATGCTGCCGGGCCTCGATGGCTGGAAGCTCTGCGAGCAGGCGCGTCAGGAAGGGTTTGATATGCCGGTTATCATTCTCAGCGCCCGCACCAGCGAATTTGACAAGGTGCAGTGCCTGTCAATGGGAGCGGACGATTATATGACCAAACCGTTCGGTATGGGGGAGCTTGTCGCCCGGATCAAGGCGCAGCTGAGGCGCTCGCACAGCGCGGCGGCGGCGCCGGGCGCGCGGCGTTTGCGGGCAGGCCCGATCTCGATCGATGCTTCCCGGAAGGAAGCATACGCGGACGGCGCCTCCCTGGGGCTGACACCCAAGGAGTTTGCCCTCCTGTATTTGCTGATGCGGGAGTCTCCGGCGCCGGTCTCGCGGGAAGAAATATACCGCAATGTCTGGGGGTATGAGATGCTGCACGGCGACCGGGCGGTCGATGTCTTTGTCCGCCGCCTGCGGCAGAAACTGGCGGTGAGCCTCCCGGGGAACAAGTTTCTTCACACGCACCACGGATTCGGTTACCGGTTCGAGGTCAAGGAGTCAGAGAAAAAAAGCTGAATCCGGCCGGATTTGAATCTGCTTCTTAAATTTCCGGGGATTCCTTGTCCGGGGTCAGAGGGAGGCGGATGGTAATCTCGGTGCCGAATCCCTCACGGCTGTCGGCTTCGACCTCGCCGCCGGCGCTCTCGACGACATGCTTGACGATCGAGAGGCCCAGCCCGGTGCCGCCGAGGTGCCGGCTTCGGGACTTGTCCACCCGGTAAAACCGCTCAAAGATGTGGGGGAGGTGCTCCGGGTCGATGCCGATGCCGTCATCCTTGACGGCGACCCAGACCGAGCTGTTTTCGCGCCCGGCCTTGACGCTCACCAGGGAGCCGCGCCCGCTATATTTGATCGCGTTCTCGAGAAGGTTGCCCAGTACGGTGGCCGCCATCCGCTCCGGCAGCGGAATTTCGATCTCCGCCGGCAGCTCCGCGCTGACCTTGACGTCGAACCGCTCCGCCAGCGGCGTCAACTTTTCCATCACCCGGTCCAGCGCCGCTTGAGCCGGGGAGGATCCCTGGATCTCGGCGCGCCCGGATTCAAGGGAAGACAGGAAAAGGATATCGTCGATCAGCTGTCCCAGCCTGCTCGTCTCATGATCGAGACGGTCGAGGAAGCGGCCAGCGTCTTCACGGTTGATGTCGGGATCCCGCAGGCTCTCGACCAGGGCCCTGATGCCGGCCAGCGGTGTCCGCAGCTCATGGGAGACCGTCGCGGCAAATTGCGAGCGCAGTTCGCCGAAATCAACGGTGGCGGCGGCATTCTTGAGAAAGATGAGGCATTCGCGCTGCCGCCCGTTCCGGAATGGAAAAAGTTGCGCCAGGTAGGGCCGGCGGCCCTTGGCGTAAAGCCGTACCGTCAGCTCGGCCGGCTTTAGCGAGGCAATCGCATCGGCGGCGGCGTCGTCCAGCTCATGATTCTCCAGCGTCTCCAGCAGGCCGCGGTTGATGCGGGGCTGATCCAGCTCCTCTTCGGCGGAAGAGCTGAGCCCCACGATGCTGCGGCTCTGGTTGATTAGCAACACCGGCATTGGAGAGTTCAGCACAAATTGCCGGAGACGGCGCTCGGCCAGCTCGCATTTTTCGGCGGTGGCGGCGGCTTCGTGCTGCCGGCGGGCGGTTTCAAGGAGCTGATCGGGATGGGGCGGATCGAGAACGGCGATCAGGCCTGAGCGCTCCTTTAGCAGTCTCAGCAAGACAGCGCTGAGCACCAGAATAGCCAGGAGCAGCGCCGCGACAAAGACCAGCAGGATGATTGTCAAACCACTCATGGCAGCCTTCCTGTCACCGGTTTAAAATCTGTCGTCCGCTGTCGTCCGCCGGGCCTCGCTACGAATGACCTTTGGAGCTTGATTCCGAAAGGACACGTAACGCCGCCGGGTTACTGTCCGAACTGGCGCTGGAGGTCGGGCGCCGGCCGGTCGAAATATTGACCATCGAGCTGTCCTGTGACCAGAAAACTGACCCGTGCGCCCATGTCAACCACCTGATCGGCGATTCGTTCGATATAGCGGCTGGCCAGCGCGATATGAGTAGACCATTCCGATGAGGTCTCTTCGTCTTTTTCTTCCGGATGCAGCAGCCGGGAAAGGATTTCTTTGAACATTTCATCGATCGGTTCGTCAATATCCTCGAGCGAAGCCGCCAGCTCCACATCACGGTCGGCAAACGCCTTGATGCCCTGCCGGAGTACCTCCAGCGCCTGCGCCGACATTTTGCGCAGCAGGTCGAAATAAGGCTCGGCGGCGCTGGTTCGCTCCAGGCGCTTGGCGATCTTGGCAATATTGACGGCCAGATCGCCGATGCGCTCCAGGTGCAGGCTGACCAGCAGGCAGACGTGCAACAGCCGCAGGTCCTTGGCCACCGGCTGCTGCCGCGCCTGCAACGCCAGGCAGCGTCCTTCAATCCGGAGGGTGAGCTCGTTGATGTCTTCGTCGCCGGCGATGACGCTGTTGGCCAGCTTTCTGTCTCCGGTAAACAGAGATTGTGTGGAAAGGTCAACCGCCTCCACCACCAGGCTGCCCAGATGAAGGATCTCCTGGTTAAGCTGCTCTAGTCCTTCATGAAACATTTGCCGGGTCATTGCTAACCGAACCTCCCTGTGATGTAATTCTCCGTCTCCTTGCGCTCTGGCATCGTAAAGATCTTGTTTGTCGGCCCGTATTCAATCATCCGCCCGGGCTCGCCCATCTCCTTGGAGAGCATAAAACCGGTAAAATCAGATACTCGCGCCGCCTGCTGCATGTTGTGCGTGACAATCACGATGGTATAGTTCTTTTTCAGCTTGTCGATCGTGTCCTCGATCTTCTGCGTCGAGGCGGGATCGAGCGCGGAGCACGGCTCGTCCATCAGGATCACGTCTGGCTGCACCGCCAGCGCCCGCGCAATGCAGAGCCGTTGCTGCTGGCCGCCGGAGAGGCTGCCGCCCGGTTTATGCAGCTTGTTCTTGACCTCATCCCAGAGCGCCGCCAGCTTCAGGCTGCGCTCAACGACCTCGGCGATCTTGGCCTTGCCGATCCTGCCCGACGCGAGCCGAAGGCCGGCGCTGACATTGTCCTCGATCGACATCAGCGGGAACGGGTTCGGTTTCTGAAACACCATGCCGATGCCGCGCCGCACCTCGGTGGCGTCCATCCCTGATGCGTAAATGTTCCTGCCGTCCCAGACGACTTCGCCGGAGGCCTTGGCTCCCGGCACCAGCTCGTGCATGCGGTTGAGGCAGCGGAGGAACGTTGACTTCCCGCAGCCGGAAGGGCCGATGATCGCGGTCACCTTGTTGGCCGGAATCTCGACCGTGATATTCTCGATTGCCTGCACGCCGCCACCAAAGGAGGCGCTCAGGTTATTTGTAGCTAAATATCCTGCCATTTTCTAGTTCGCTCGCTTCATTTTTCTGCCAAAGAAAATTTTTGATCCAATACTTAAAAGTAACACTATCAGAACAAGCACCAGCGATCCGGCCCATGCCTGTTTGTGCCAGGCGTCAAATGGCGCGATCGCGTAAGTATAGATCTGCACCGGCAGCGACGCGATCGGCTTGTCAAGGCCGGTGGGCCAGGTGCGGCTGCCCAAGGCGGTGAACAGGAGCGGCGCCGTCTCGCCGGCGACGCGGGCCGTTGCCAGCATGATGCCGGTGACGATGCCGCCGCCCGCCGTCTTGATCATGATGCTAGTGATCGTGCGCCAGCGGGGGATTCCCAGCGCCAGCGACGCTTCCCTCAGGGTGTCAGGCACCATCCGGAGCATATCTTCCGTGGTGCGGGCGATAGTGGGCAGCATCAGAATGCCAAGGGCGACGCCGCCGGCAATAGCCGAGAATTGCTTAAAGGTCAAAACGAGCAGCGTGTAGACGAAGATGCCGACGATGATCGAGGGAACGCCGCTCAAGATATCCGACATCAGCCTGACGACCCAGCTTAAGCGCGGGTTGCGGTATTCCGCCAGCTGGGTGCCGGCCAGCACGCCGAACGGCACCCCGATGACGGCCGCGATGCCGATCAGGATCAGCGAGCCGACAATGGCGTTGCCCATGCCGCCGCCGCTCTCGCCGACGGGTTTTGGCAGGCTGGTAAAGAAGCTCAGGTTGAGGGCGCCGGCGCCCTGGTAAACGATATAAAACAGGATCAGCGCGAGCGGGACCATCACAATCACCGTCGAGAGGGCGCAGAGAGTTAAAGCGAGTTTGCTCCGGAAATTACGGCTGCGCCGCCGGCCGGCGCTATGGCCGATTAGCTCGCTGTCACGGCTGATTTCGACATCGGTTCCCTCGACCGCGGACTCGTGAGGTGGAACCTCTGGCTTTGTCAACGGGGGGGCCAGCCGTGGAGTTTGCTCCACCGCTTCGTATTCTTCTTCTCTTTGTATCCGGAGCCCCTCGCTCATGACCTGCCCTTGATTCTGGCGGCCCGGCTACCGGTTTTCTGTACGAGCAGGCGGGCCAGCAGATTCAGCAGGAGCGTGATGAATAACAGGATAAGCGCCATCTCAATCAGAGCCGCCATATGCGGGCCTTCCGTAACTTCGGCGAACTCAGTGGCGATGACGCTGGCGATCGAATAAGCGGGTGCAAAGATGGAGGTGTTCAGCTGGCGGACGTTGCCGATCAGCATCGTCACTGCCATTGTCTCTCCCAGCGCCCGCCCGAGTCCCAGGATGATCGCGCCGACGATGCCCGGCCGCGCCAGCGGCAAGACGGACATTCTCACGGTTTCCCAGGGCGTCGCCCCCAGCGCCTGCGCCGCCTCTTTCTGGTCACGCGACACGTTCAACATTGCTTCCCGGGAGATAGCCGAGATCGTCGGGGTGATCATGATCGCCAGCACTACCGAAGCGGCAAACAGGCCGACGCCGAACGCCGGCCCCGCGAAAATAGGGATGCCGCCCAGGTACTTGATTAAAAAAGGCTCGACTGTCTTGTCCAGAAACGGCGCCAGGACAAAGATTCCCCAAAGGCCGTAAACGACGCTGGGGATGGCCGCCAGCAAATCAACCAGGATGCCCAGCGGGGATCGAAGCCAGCGGGGCGCAAACTGGCTGAGGAAGATGGCGATTCCCAGGCTGAGAGGCACCGACATCAGCAGCGCCAGCAGGGACGAGACGACAGTGCCGTAAATGTATGGCAGGCCGCCATAAATGTTGTTGATTGGGTCCCAGTTGCGGGAAATCAGAAATCCGAGGCCGAACTGCTCGATTGACGGCAGCGATTGCCGGACCAGCTCGTACACCATCATCGCCATCAGGATGATGACGGTGAACGCGGCCAGGAAGACAAGGGCGGTAAAAATGGAATCGCCCAGCCGCCGCCGCAGGGGGTTGGCTCCCTGCAGGCCAATGCCTCGCACCAGTGACTTCAAGTCAGATATAAGTGTTCCCTTCAATGCGGCGGCGGTGCCGCGCCGCTTTGGTTCCAAAAGCTGAAAAACTGCAAAATTGACCCATCACGGCAACGGTAACAGATTCATCCCGGTGTAAGGTTACAGAGCCGTTAAAAAGTTGTTACAAAAATGTGAATATATCGGATACTGGATTCTGGACGCTGGATGCTGGATGAAACCCAAAACATCACAATCTGCTGCCTGATTTCCCACCAGGATCTGCCGGTGCCGTTGGCGGAGATCTGCGAAGCGACCGGGCTGTCGCTGGAGCATGTTGAGACTGAACTTGACGAGCTGGAAGGGCCGGTTGGCGGCCATCCGGATAATGACGCCAGCGCTTATATCCACCGGGCCCGCTGCAGCAGCCAAGCCGTGTTTATCAGCTAGATATAGTTATAGTCAGCTGGTCAGGTTGAGGTCGCGAGCGTCCCCGTTCCCGGGGGGCGTTCGCGCCGGGGCCGGGCAGTACGGGCGCTTCAGTCCTCTCCCAGCCCCGATAGCGCGGCCGCCAGCTTTGGCCAGTTGTAGTCCAGCAGGTTGATCATCTGGGCGCGGATGAGCCCGATTGCCCCGTCGACATCTTCCTCATTGATCCTGTAGAAGGAGAAAACGGCGGCGAAGGCGCGGTCGGTGTACCGGGGCAGGGGAATCATGACATCGCCCCGGCGCGTGTAATACGGATCCTCGCCGGGCTCGCACGGCTTGCCAAAGACGTTGAACTGGCGGCAGCCCATCGGCCGCAGAGGATGAATCTGGCACTGGGCGTCCAGCAGGAAGGGGCAATGCGAATCCGGTCCGTGGGCGGCGAAACGCTGCTCCAGTCTCGACCGCCGCTCTTTTGATATCTTCTCGGAAACGTACCAGTAAATGCCCATCAGCTCATGCGGGAAGAGCGGCACATCTTTCTGGTACTGGCAGCAGTTGCCACAGCCCTTGCGACAGGCCGGCCGCTGGCCGCTGCTTTCCTGCCTGTCCCTTATTTCAGCCACGACACCCTCATCCACGATGGCATAGGAATCGAGCAGCGCCGTCAGCCAGGGCAGCTGTTTCTCATCGGCGGGGAAACGCAACCGGCTCGGGAGGGGTTCAATGGGGCCCGTCGACGCGTCACCACTGCCGCCGGATGCCTTTTTTTGATTATGCTTTGCCAAACCAGTTCATATTATGGCAAAAAACCTTACCGTCTCGAAATGCCCGCGTGGCTTCCGTCTGATCGCCACCGCCCCAGGCAGTGAAACCGAAGATTCCCCCGGTCATCTGGCGCTGTTAACTTTTTTTTCACAAATTCTTTACCAGTTTGTAACCTATGGATTTTTTCATTCTGCTAGCGTAGGCCTGTCAAGAGAAGTTCAAGTCAAGATTCAGGAGGATTGATCGGTTTGAAAAACAAGGCGGTTATAAAAATCGTGGCGCTGGCGGCGGTCATGATGGTGGTTGTCGGGATCATCGCCGTCGCGGCCGGCTGCGGCAGCAGCGGCGGCGGCACCACCGGCTCCGCTGCCGGGAACGACAACGCCAGCCTCACCGGCGCGGGCTCAACGTTTGCCTATCCTATTTATACGAAGTGGTTTGATGAGTACAGCAAGGTTCAGCCAAACGTAACCATGAACTACCAGTCGATCGGTAGCGGTGCCGGCATCCAGCAGTTCACGGCGCAGACGGTTGACTGGGGCGCATCCGACGCGCCGATGACCGACGCCCAGCTGAAGAAGGCCCCGCGGACAGTTCTGCACATCCCGACGGTGGCCGGCGCCGTGGCTATCACTTATAACGTCAAGGGCGTCCCCAACAATCTGAAGCTGACCGGTCAGACGCTGGCAGACATCTACCTCGGCAAGATCAAGAACTGGAACGATCCAGCCCTCAAGGCGGATAACCCGGGCGTCAACTTCCCCAACGAGCCGATTACCGTGGTGCACCGTTCTGACGGCAGCGGCACGACAAATATCTATACCAGTTATCTGTCAGCTGTCAGCCCTGACTGGAGCAGCCAGGTCGGCCACGGCACTGATGTCAAATGGCCTGTCGGCCTTGGTGGCAAGGGCAGCGAAGGCGTCACTGCCCAGGTGCAGCAGTCCGATGGGTCTATCGGATACGTGGAGCTGTCGTATGCCAAGCAGAACAATCTGCCCGTGGCGCTGATGAAGAACAAGGATGGCAACTTTGTCGCGCCGACGCTGGATAACACCAACGCGGCAATCCAGACCGCGGTGGCCAACATGCCGGCCGACTTCCGGTCCGGATCCGTCGGTGATCCTCCCGGCGTCAACGCCTATCCGATCTCCGGATTCACTTACATCCTGGTCTACCAGGATCAGACAGACCAGGCCAAGGGCAAGGCGCTGGTTGACTTCCTCTGGTGGGGGATTCACCAGGGCCAGCAGTACGCGGCTTCGCTTGATTTCGTCTCTCAGCCCCCCTCGATGGTGACCAAGGTCGAAGCCCAGATTCGGAAGATCACCTACCACGGCAAGAGCCTGGCGCCGTCTTCATAGGCAACAAATTACGGCACATGGCGTACCAGGTTGATCCGTTACGGGCCCGCCACACCGGCGGGCCCGTAACGGCTTTCGGCGAGAGCTGCCCGGCCGGCTCAGCGTCGCCAACCGGTCCCTTCTCAGGTTTGCCCTGGCCGGCTCGGTTATCGCCGGGGTTTGCCGCTTGTCTCTCCCCGCGGTTTCTGCCGCGTTTTTTCCAGACCAACCGGCTCAATCCCTTCGCCGCTTATTGCTTTGCCGCCGGTGGCAGCCTGTTTGTCTAATTTATGACCAGATAACGATAAATCCCGGTTGCTGGTTTCCGGGTTGACCGGAATAAAGTTTTAACTAGAAACTCGAAGCTGGAAACTGGCAACCATGGTTTTATTTTAAACCCAGTAAAACCTGGAGCCGCGGCAGCAGCCGCCAGCCCCGCGCCCGCACCGGGGCGCGCAGCCGCTCCAGACCGGTCAGCATCTGATCGCGGCCGGTGCCCAGCGGCATGATGATCACTTGCCGCTCAGGGTGCTCCGCGGCGATGGCAGCGACCTCGTCCAATTCCTCAGCCACGCCAACCGCGAACTTGAGGGGCCCCGGCGGCAAACCCTCAGCCAGCCGCCGCTCTGTCACGCTCATCCCTGAATTTGACAATTTGGGTGAGATGACATAGTTATCGATCAGCCCGGCAAGTTCTGAAGGCGGCGCTATGGTTCCGTTTGTCTCGATGTCAACCATCCGCCCGGTATTGCTGACCGCCGCCGCCAGCTCAACCAGTTTTCCCCCCGCCAGCAGCGGCTCGCCGCCGGTGAGCACAACCCGCGCCGGCCAGCTTCGGATTGCATCGAGGATCGCATCCACTTCCATCGGCCGGCCAACTTCATGGGCGGTATCACAGTAGGCGCAGGCGAGGTTACAGCCGGAGAGACGGATGAACGCGGCCGGCTCGCCGATCGCGGGCCCCTCGCCTTGCAGCGATACAAAAAAATCATTTACCAGGAAAGTCATCTTTCATGATCAAAGGTAAAACATTAAGCATTAAACGTTGCCCGAATTTCTTAAAGGTGTTTCTCCCCGACCAGCACGGTTGTCTCGATGCCGCCCCGGATGCCGGCCGTGAGCACCAGGCGGCAGGCGACCGGCCCCACCGCGTGACAGAAATCCGTATAAACGCGGGCGGCCAGATGCTCGTGCGAGATCGGCAGGTCGGCAAATCCGAAATAGTAGAGCTTGAGCGATTTTAGCTCCGGAAGCAGGCTCCCGGGGATAAAATCAATCCGGGCGCGGTAAAAATCGAGCAAACCCGTTACCGGACAGCGGGCTACCAGCTCGGAAAAATCGTAGGTGACAAGCTCGGACACTTTGCCCACGTAGGGAATCGTCTGGATCGGGTGTGGATTATCAAACGCCATCGCGGCACTGATTCGCTCGGCCAGCTCCCCGTCTGACATGGCTTCAATGTTTGGTTTGTATTCCCAACTGCCGGTCATGGCCGCCAATTCATTTGTTTGTTTATTTTAGCCTCTGAGCCGCCGCCAGCGCCTCGGCGCGCTCCACGCAGGTGCCGCATCTGCCGCACGGCTCCGCGCCGCCTTCGTAACAGCTCCAGGTGTCTCGCTCAAAGTCTATCCCCAGCCTGAGGCCAAGTCTCACTATATCTGTCTTGCTCCACTTGAGAAAAGGGGCGTAAACTTCGACTTTTTCGTAGTTCCCGGACTGAAGCGCTGCCTCGAAATCCAGGATAAACTCCGGCCGGCAATCCGGGTAAACCGCATGGTCGCCGGCGTGCACCGCCACTGCCAGCCGGCGGCACCCCGTGGCTACGGCCCAGCCGCCCGCAATCGCCAGCATGATCATGTTGCGATTGGGAACTACAGTTGATCTCATGGATTTATCCTCATAATGACCGTGGGGTACAGGGATTTCCTCTGATGTCAGGGCGCTGCCCTGAAGCAGCTCGCCGGCGCCGCGGATGTCCACCAGCCGGTGGCTCAGGCCCAGGCGGGCGCAGGTCCGGGCGGCGAACTCAAGCTCCTTGCGGTGCCGCTGGCCATAGTCGAAGGAGACCGGCAACACCTCGTCGCTAATGTCAAGCAAATGATAAAGAAGTGTAGTCGAGTCCATCCCCCCGGAGAAGACGCAGACGGTTTTCCCAGCCATCGATGCTCCTTTAAGAATCTTCCGGACCGTCGTAGACGCAGCCGGCGGACGCGGTCTCCCGGACCACGATTCTGGACAGCTGTGGCAGTTCCGGCTGCAGCCGATTCCAGATCCACCGGGCCAGGTTCTCGCTGGTTGGATTCTCCAGGCCCTGGATGTCGTTGAGGCAGCGATGATCCAGCTGCTGATACAGCGGCGCAAATGCTCGTTTGATGCCGGCAAAGTCCATCACCCAGCCGCTTGCTGCGTCAACCGGACCGGCAATGTGTATCTCCACCCGGAAAGAGTGTCCATGGAGCCGCCGGCATTTGTGGCCCGCCGGCAGTGTGGGCAGATAATGGGCTGCCTCGATTGAAAATGTCTTGAAAACTTCCATAAAACACCGCGGTCGATTTGCTAAAAAGATTGTACCGCAACCGGCGGCGCCAATGAGTTTCCCGTTTATTTTTTCAAAACCGGAAACAGGAAACCGTGAGCCAGCGCTTGGTTTCTGTATCAGCCGCTGTCCGCGGCTGGCCGCAACAGGCCCCGCCGCAGGAAATGGAATCCGGCGTACGCCATCAGCAGCGCGGCGCCAGCGCCGATCGCGAGCGGCACGCCAACGACCTGGCCCAGCGAGCCAAAACCGAGGGCGGAAAAGGGCTGGATGCCTCCGAAGCAAAGGACGAACAGCGCCATGACGCGGCCCCGGAGCCGGGCCGGGGCCGCCTCCTGCAAGCCGGTCGTGCTGGCCGACATCCCCATCAGGAAGAAGAAGCCGGCCGCCGCTACCGCGGCGAGCGACAGGTAAAAGTTGCGTGACAGGGAGAACAGAAGGAGGGAGCCGCCCATGCCCATCAGGCCGAATCGCAGCAGCCTGTCCCGGCCGACGCCGGGCGGGCTGCTGGCGACGAAGAGGGCGCCGCCGACAGCGCCGAAGCCGCCCGCGGCCATCAACATCGCGTAGCCGGACGCCCCCCGGCCGAGGACTTCGGCCGCCATCACCGGCATCAAGGTGACATAAGGCATCCCCAGCAGCGCGAGCGCAAAGGCGCTGATGAGCATCCAGCCGATGTGGATGTTTTCGCGGGCGTACCGGATGCCGGCCGTGAGGGTCGCCATGGCGCCGCCGCCCCGCAGCCGCTGCCGTTCCTGCTGCGGATGGATAACCCAGAGCGCCCAGATGACAAAAAGGAAACTTATGCCATTGATATAGAAGATCTCCGGGGCCCCCCAGCGGGCGAACACGATCCCGCCCAGCAGCGGCCCCAGCAGCCGGGCGCTGTTAAACTGGGCGGCGTTGAGGGCGATGGCGTTCATCAGGGACCGGCGGGGAACGATATCAGGCATGATCGCCTGCCAGGCGGGGAAGGCAAAGGCGGTGAAGATGCCGCCGAGCAGCGCCAGCACGCCGATGATCGTTATCGTGGCTTCATTTATCTGGGTCAGGCGCGCCAGCACGAACGCCTGCAGCATCAGCAGCGCCTGCATGATGATGATCAGCCGCCTGCGGTCGACGCGGTCGGCGATGACGCCGGCAAACAGGGTCAGCAGAGTCATTGGCAGCAGGTTGAGGAAGTTGATAACTCCCAGCGCCAGCGAGGAATCGCCGCCGCGGGTGAGGTCAAAGACGACCCAGCCGATGCCGACGTTCTGCATCCAGGTGCCGACGTTGGAGATGAGCGCCCCGCTCCAGAAATAACGGTAATCGCGGTGCTTCAGCGAGGCAAACGGGTTCCCGCGCCGGGGCGCCGCCGTCTCTGTCTCCGCCTCCAAAGTGAAGGTATCCTGGCCAGCATCGCCGCCGCGGTTATTCCCTGCGTTTGAATTTTTCCCTGGATCGGTCACTTAAAAGAAGCCCTCACAAGCGGATAATGGATCCCGGATACTGGATTTGGAAATAGCAAAGAACAGTCTATGTAATCAAATGTCAAATATCCAAAGTCCTGCGCCCTGCCTCAGGTGCGTCGCCTTTCGACGATAACGGTTGACGCCTGGTACGACCAGACCGCAGGTAATCTGGACTGGGTGATGATCGCCAACCCGTCAGCGAGCCCGATGTACTACGGGATCGATATCGCCGGGGTTAAGGTCAAGGACGATAGCGGCGTCCCCATCCCCGCGGGAGGAAACATCACGCCTACCTTCCCCGGGCAGCAGAACGGCCCTGTGGAGGTAACCTCAACCGGCGGCAGCGTCATGGCCTCGCAGCGCGTCCTTTGGAACGGCTACTTTAACGAGGTGCTGGGGCAATAACAGCTGGTTTTTACACGGCGATGTCGCGTCTTTCAAACCAGATTACCGCTGCTGCCAGGCAGGCCGCGATTATCCCCGCAAGCACCGCCAGGTCACCCCAAGCGATGGAGGCGCCGTGCAGAAAACGGTAGGGATCGAAGTAGTTGAACAGGGACAGGAAATTGAACCTGTTCACGGTGTCATTGAACTTGGCCAGCAGGTTCAGAGCATAAGAGAAGATGATCACTCCCGCCGCCACAGATACGGCCATGCCACGGCTGTTGAACATGGCGGAGAACATAAACGTATAAGAGCCGATGGCGGCGAAGAAGAGGAAGGCCAGCAGGCCGACGGCCAGGAGGCCAGGATAGCTGATATTGCCGCTGACGATCGGTGAGCCGGCGGCGATGGGGACAAGCGTGGCGGCAATCAGCATCAGCAGGGCCGCCGCGTAGTAAAGAAAACGGCTGACAACAACCGCTCTTCGGGAGATGGGCTGCGCCAGGAGCACCTCCATGGTGCCCTTTTCTATCTCTCCGGCCAGGGATGCGGCTCCGGTGCCGATGGAAAAGACCGCCATGACGATGACCCAGATGTTGGAGAGATATTCGAGTGTCAGAAAGCCGTCAAAGCTGGCATAGTTGATACTGGCGCCAAAGGCCTTCTTCAGGTTCTCGGGATAGCTGTTCCAGATCTGGGAAAGGGCGCTGTTTCTGATGGAGGGCCAGATCAACAGGATGAAGATGCTGTAGAGGATGACGCCGGCGGCATAAAAAGCCAGTGAGGTTCTTTTATCAGCAAAGCTGCGCCGGAATAGGTTCAGGTTCATCATCTTTCCCCGCTGTTGGACGGCTCCGGTCCGTAAAAGCTGAGGAAGAAATCCTCCAGGCTCGGCTGGGTGAACGTCAGGTCGAGGACCTCGTGGCGAGCGATCTGTTTGATCAGGGGATCCACCTCGCCCCGGATAGTGATGCGCAGGTGCCGGTTCAGCCGCTCCACCGAGAGCACAGCCGGCAGGCTTTCGAACTCCGCGGTTGCCACAGGTTCCCGGAAAGCCACGTCCATGTGACGGATCTTGTTCTTTCTCAAGTCCTCGATAGCGCGCACATCCACCAGCCGGCCCTGCTTGACGATGCCCACCCGGTCGCAGCTGCGTTCCACCTCGGAGAGAATGTGCGACGAGAGGAAGATGGACCGGCCGCGTTCCTTGAATTCGGCCAGGATGGCATAGAATTCCTGCTGCATGAGGGGATCGAGGCCCAGGGTGGGCTCGTCCAGGATCAGAATTTCCGGGTCGTGCATGAGCGCTATCAGGATGGCGACTTTCTGGCGGTTGCCCCGGGACAAGGACTTCACCTTCTTCTTCATATCCAGGTCCAGCCTGTGGGAAAGCTCGTCGCGCAGACGGTCGGGTCCGGGGCGGAACCGGTCAACGTAGTCCAGCAGATCGTGAACCCGCATCTGCTCATACAGGCTGACATCGCCGGGTATGTTTCCCACTTTTAGCTTGATGTTCACGGAGTCGCGCCAGCTATCCATTCCCATGATCGACGCATCGCCCGCGGTCGGCTTCAACATTCCCATCAGCAGGCGGATGGTGGTGGTCTTCCCGGCGCCGTTGGGGCCGAGAAAGCCGAAGATCTCACCCTTCCTTACGGCGAGGTTGAGGTTTTCGATGCCCCGCTGGCGGCCGTAAAACTTGGTCAGTTCGCGGCAAGCGATGGCGTGGTTGGTCCGCGGCAAGATTCTCCTCAGCTTCTGGAAACAGGGTTACTTCCGGCCGGCCCTTTACGTCCACGTCATTTATTCGTTGAGCGGAAGCAAGGCCCCTGCTAGATTTTGGCCTGGCAAAACCAACAAGCTTCAGTGAATCGTCCCGCTTTTTCTGGAGGCTTCATCATTTGAGAGGATGGAGCCATCAATAACACAAAAGCGGTATCCCATGAAAGTAACCTTTTATTTAACATCAATAGCCATCCAACATATCAAATGAATCTCTTCCTCATCAATGACCGGCAGCGGTTCGGGTTGAACAAAAGGCTGGAGGCCCAGCTCCTGCCCTTTTTCTAACAGCTCCACTGATATTTCCTGGGACTCCGAGCCCTCCTGATCCATCACTTCCCGGATAGCCTTTTCGTGCCTGCGACCCCAGGCGCCTCCAGGGCCTCGACAGCCTCGTCGATCTCAGCCTGAGTTGAACCTGCTGGCGGGTGCTGGCGCAAATGATCCGCCGCGCGAAGGAATAGCGGCCGGATGCTCGGCTGGATGTTGGCCGGGTCGGTGGAAAACATCCATTCATCGTAGATGTCGCGGCGGGCGGACTCCCATGCCTCATAGACTGAGGCCGCCGGAGCCGGGGCCGATGGCGGGGCCGACTGGGGCGATGTCGGTGATTCCTTCCAGCTTAAAGGGTCTCGGCTCAATATTGCTCAGAAATGATTCTTGGTCTGTTGACATCTTCTTGCCGGGCATTTGTTCCTTTCCGTTCCTCAATCTTGGGAAAGCGATGATTGTTCAATCTGCGTCGGATCGCCAACCGCTGTCCTTTTATGCAATCGAAATCGATTATATGCGGCGAGGAGGACGGATTAAAGGACGTGCTGATAGCCCGGTGATTGAGGATTTCCGTCCGCTGCATTTGATATATTCACTCACGAGGTTCCCCGCCTCGTCATTTCTCCCACGCCGGCGACTCCCGGAGGTGGAGCATAATGAGCAAGCAACAAAGTTACCAGGCACGTAATCATCATTCTGGGCAACGGTTAGCGTTCGAAGCTATGGGAAATATGTTAGCATATATGCTAACATAGCCATGCACTTCGAAATCGTATACTTTCACCATCGCGTGGAAGCCGAGATCGAAAGCTGGCCGGTTGGTATCCTGGCCGATTACGCGCGTTTGGCAGAGCTGCTGATGGAGTTTGGCCCCGATCTTAAAATGCCCCACTCGAAGGCGATGGGAAAGGGACTCTTCGAGCTGCGAGCAAGCGGACGTGAGGGCATCGGGCGGGCGATGTACTGCTTTGTCGTGGGCAAGCGTGTTGTTATTCTGCACGCCTTTATCAAGAAAACCCGGAAGACTTCCGAGCGTGATTTAAGGCTTGCCAGGAAAAGAATGAAAGAGGTTCTAAATGGCTGACGATCTCAAATATCGCCCCGCGCGTCATGACCATGAGAAATTTCTCAGGAAGGCTCAAAAGCGTGCTGGTTTCAAAGAGGCGCACGATGAGCTGGCGGACAAATATTCCCTTGTCAGCGAACTTCTCCGTGCCCGGTCGGAAGCGGGCCTGACTCAAGAAGCGGTTGCGGAGAGGATGGGAACAACTAAAAGCGCGGTATCGAGATTGGAGGCCGCCGGAAAACTTTCCCCATCCGTGACTACTCTTAAGAAGTATGCGCAAGCTGTCGGGTGCGAGGTAGAAATTAAACTAGTGCCAGCTTCCCGGCGCGGAACGCGCCGGACAAATACTGCTCGTAAGCGGGCGGTTGGTTAACACACCTTGGGTAGCTGGGTCGGAAGTATTAAAAGCTTGATTGGTTTTCCGTCCGCCTCATCTGATATATTCACTCACGAGGTTCCCCACCTCGTCATTTCTCCCACGCCGGCGACTCCCGGAGGTGGAGGATGAGCAAGAAGATCAGAAATGAAGACAACTGTCTATTTTGACAGACGGCGGCGAGAGCCTGACCGCAAAATGATTACCGACGATTGGATTGTATCTGTCATAGAGAACCCCGTCTGCGCGGAAATACAACGGGATGGGCGTCTCAAGCTGTGGGGGAAAATCCCTGGCCAGAAACGATATCTGCGGATTATACCTCTTGAAGACGGAGAAACGGTACAGAACGCTTTCCTTGACCGGAGGTTTAAGCCATGAAGGTGGAATACTTTGCTGACACGGATACTCTGTATATCGAGTTTCGAAAGCCGCAGCGTGAAACCGAAACCCGTGATCTGGATGAAAATACTTTGATCGATCTGGACCCGGATGGGCGGGTGACCGGCATTACCGTTGAACATGCCAGCGAACAGACAAGACGTTTCGAAGCTGTTGCTTCGAGGACTCACGGCGGCCTAGAGGTTCATGATTGCCGACGATATAAGCAGCTAATTGCGGGGCAATCGAAGTGGTGTCGGAGGGGGACTTGAACCCCCCATGAGCTTATCGCTCACTAGGCCCTCAACCTAGCGCGTCTACCAAATTCCGCCACTCCGACGTGGGGTGGGGTGGGCTTTCGGTCCGAGACTGGATTATAGGGAAAGCGGCCTCACCGGGCAAGAAGCCGCCGCCGCTCCTTAACATTTTTGGCCTCCTGTTCCCCGGCACGTTTCGAACCCTTTCGGGCTTGCCTGTGCCTGCTTGCCACTTTCGTCGCCGGCGGCTGCCTGGAGGTTTCAGGTCGGCGCTCGGGAATTTCCCTGAAATCCACGCAAGGATGTTTTGGCCGCCAGCGGGAATACATCTGGCATGAAAACTATCTGGAAGCTGATCCAGCGCGCCCGCCGTGA
Organism: Actinomycetota bacterium; assembly: GCA_023489275.1. Lineage (GTDB taxonomy): Bacteria > Actinomycetota > Thermoleophilia > BMS3ABIN01 > BMS3ABIN01 > JACWAD01. Next base: position 77,280 of record JAMDDD010000006.1, on the reverse strand, counting down.
CGGCTGCACCGGCCTGGCTGGCATGATCGCCTACAATTTCTTTCTGGCGCTGCCGATCGTACTGATCCTCATCGCCACCGTGCTGGCGCTGCTGCCGGTGGGCGACATTGTCGACGAGATTACGCGGCAGCTCTCCGGCCTGGTGCCGTCCGATGTGCTCAGCCTGCTGACGCGTGTCATGCGGCGCACGCTCAGGCAGGGTGCGGAGACGGTGCCGACGCTGCTGCTCTCGCTACTGGGCGCCCTCTACGTCATGAACAACGGCTACGCCGGCCTGATCAGCTCGCTCAACCGCATCTTCGGTTTCGAGGAGCGCCGTCGCTGGCTGCGAGTGCGCCTGCAGGCGCTCATCCTCAGCGTCGTTGCCGCCTTCTTCATCATCGCGGCGCTGGCGCTGGCGCTGGTGGCGCCGCTGATCATCAAAGCCCTCTCCGACGACCAGGGGTTCAACCAGGTCGCCGGGGTATGGCTGGACCGGCTGCGCTGGCCGGCGATCCTCATCCTGGCGCTGGTGGGCATCGAAAGCACCTACCGCTACGCGCCCAGCGGCCGGCTCCGGTTCGGGCTGGTCAGTCCGGGGACGCTGTTCGCCACCGGTTCGTGGCTGGTCGCTACGCTAGGATTCGGCTACTATGTCAACAACTACAGCTCCTACCAGAACGTCTATGGCAGCCTCGGCTCGGTGATCGTGCTGCTCACCTGGATGTGGATCAGCGCCATGACCTTCCTGATCGGCGCCGAGATCAACGTTATGTGGCGGGAGTGGCGGGACGGCCGGTTCAAGCATCCCGACCGGGTGGACTTGCCGGCTCCGGATGTCTAGCGCCGCAGCAGCCAGCGCCGCCTGATGCGGCCATGGAGGCGACCGGCGCCGGTCTGGCGCCGCCGGTGCCAACGCCGCTGAAACCCGATGTTTAATCCTCTCGCTTGGGCTGGTAAAATATAGATGCAGGCCGAGCGGCCGCCCCGTCATTTTTTTCGGCTCCCTTTTTGGGCGGAGGCTAATTTTGACCGGGGCACGAAGGATGCTTCGCGTCCATCATGTCCCCGAGGATTAATATGGCGGGGAGGAAAGTCCGGACACCAAAGAGCAGGGTGCTGGGTAACGCCCAGTCGGGGAAAACCCGCAGGCAAGTGCCACAGAAAGCAAACCGCCTGCTCGGCGGCGCGGGGGAAGCGGCGGCGCGTAGTATCCACGTTTCGCCGGGACTTCGCGGCGCTGGCGGGTAAGGGTGAAAGGGTGCGGTAAGAGCGCACCGGAGGCGCGGCGACGCGTCTGCCAGGTAAACCCCACCCGGTGCAAGGCCAAATAGGAGGGCGCTCGGGTTGCTCGCCCGGCCCTCGGGTAGGCTGCTAGAGAGGCGCGGCAACGCGTCCCCCAGATAGATGGCCGCATAGAACAGAATCCGGCTTACGGGCCTGCTGACCCAAAGGCTCCTTCGGGAGCTTTTGGCATTTTTCAGCTTTTTTCCCTCTTTACGATTGCCTGATTTTGCAATAGAATCATTGATTTGGTGGATCACCTTTTAGGTTTGCATCCCCCCAGGGCCGGGGATAAAAGTGGGGCGCAGGCGCCCGCCGGGAAAAAATTAGGAGAGGTACGTGAGAAAAAAAGACAGAGGCGGAGTCTCCGGGGCCGCCCGGAGATACGGTGGCGGGCGTGACATCAGGCGCAGCAAGAAGAATCAATCCCCCCATAAGTTGAACCGAAAAAGCTGGTATCGAAGCTGGTTTGCCATATTAATCGCGGTCATCCTTTTGATTGCGGTAGCGGCGGGATCGGTGCTGGCGATAAAGTTGCGGGGCAGCAGCTCGGCAAAAGCGGCAAGTTCGACCGACGCGGCAGTGCACGCAAAGACGAGTGTAAATACCAAAGTTCCCTCCTCAGTCGAGCAGATTGTCGCCTCGATGCCCCTGGAGCAAAAGGTGGGCCAGATGATAATGGCCGGCTTTGACGGCAAGACAACCGACAGCCTGTCGGGCCTGATCAAGGATGATCATATCGGCGGAATTATTATCGGAACCGCCAACATTGATTCCCAGACGCAAGTGGCCCAGCTGGACGCTTCATTTCAGCAACTGGCGGCCCAGGCGGGCGCTCCGGCCAAGCTCATGATTGCCACCGATCAGGAAGGCGGCAAGACCCGCCGTTTCATGGATATTGGCCCCAATTATTCAGAGCCGTTCATCGGTGAGATGAGAGGCGGAGCCGGCCAGGACGCCGCCCGGGAGATGTCCTTCCTGGCGGCGCGGCAGCTGAGGCAGATCGGCATTAATACCGATCTGGCGCCGGTGGCGGATGTCAGCGCCGGCTGGGGAACGCTGATGGACACGCGCAGTTACGGTAACGACCCCGAAGTGACGTCGCTGCTGACGGGCGCCGCCGTCACGGGCTTTAATGACGCGACAACCATTTCCTGTGTCAAGCATTTTCCGGGCCTGGGCTTTGCCGACGGTGACCCGGAAAGCGGTTCCGCCACGGTTTCATCAAGCAAATCAACCCTGGACAACACCGATCTGCCCCCGTTTAAGGAAGCGATCAAGGACGGGGCCCCGATGATCATGGTAACGCACGTGATCGTACCGGCGCTTGACCCCACCAAGACCCCGGCTTCACTGTCGCGGCCGATCATCACTGATCTATTGCGAAATCAAATGGGATTCCAGGGCGTGGTCATCACTGACGATCTGGAGATGGGCGCCATCACCCGGAGCCCCGGAGACGCCGCGGTTGCGGCGGTTTCCGCGGGCGCTGACATTGTGATGTTCGCCCATACGCCCGCGAAAGCCGATGAGGCTTACAAGGCGATCATCGCCGCGGTCAAGTCAGGCAAGATCAGCGAGGACAGCATCAATCAGTCCGTGGTGCGGATTCTGGAAATGAAAAGCAGATATCGCCTGGAAAGCAGCGGTTCTGATGCCGGTTATGGAAATACGTCAACCGGCTCGGGTATCGGTGGCAGCGCCGGCTCTTCCGCCGATCAGGGGACGGGGACCGGTTAGGGCGGCGTCTCGCGGTAAACTGGCATAAGCCGATAATCTTCCTTGACGGCGATGATCTGCCGGGTAACTGTATTTGCCGCACCGCAGCCAGTTGATGCTGGCAGACATGGTCATTCAGCCAGCGAGCGTGATTGGTCCTGCCAGCTTTTTCCCTACCATGAATTATGATGATTATCAATCCGGTGCGTCAAATCTCCCGATTTGCGAATGATGAAAACAGTCCCGGTTGAGTCACCGGCTTGTATATCAACCTCAAACCCGTCGACGCTGCCGCTCACTACTTTGACTTTCGGGCTCAGGCGGGGATCTTCTTTTTTCAGCTCGGCGGCCGTGCCGGCGTAAATATCGTGAGTGCGGAAAAATGATTCTTCATCCGCCGCCGCTGTTTCGAGCTGTGTCTGGGCAGCCAGCCGGGCTGCGAGGTCATCGGCCGGGACGGTAACCGCTCCGGTCAAGCCTGTCTGCATCCGAGATTGTCTGCCTGACCCGGAGCCGCAGGCGCTTAACGACGCCGCCAGCGCGGCGGCGCTTACAATCAGCATCAGTTTTCCAAGCCAGTTTATTTTTTATTCCAAATCAAAATCCGGCGGCGGATCCGGTAATTAAGCAAGGCCGGGGTCCCGGCGGATCCGGAGGTTAAATTCAGTGTTCCGGCAAGGCCTTAGGCTGTCGAGGCCCCGGCCCGGCGGCTCCGTTAATTGCTTCCCTGTAAAAATACTACTTTTGCACAAAAAAAATACAACCAAAGTTTGATTAAAAATCGAGGAGAAGATGATAAATTTGTTGCCAGGTGATCAAGATCGAGGCAAAGGAGGTTGTCTTTAAGCAGCGTCTTCGTGCCAACTAAAAAAGAATAATCTGGACTATTGCTGGGCTCAGGCTGGGAATTACAGTCGGTGGTTGCAAGGGTATTTGTACCTTGCCACTGGATGTTGCGTACGCGTGGAGAAAGTGAGGAGCGATGTTGAGGCGGATGTCCGGAATAGAAAAACGGGCCTTGTCAAGGGGAAATGAGAGTTTGGCAGTTCGTGAGCCAATCTTGTTGGGGGAGAGCTGCAAGAAGTTTAAAGATTTCATCTTCGCGGAAGCAAAAGTTTGCGATGGTGCCGAAGGCGCTGAGACCAATCCAGTCACGTCTCGAGGACTTGATGCGCCGCCGCCGGAGCGCAATATCAACCGCTCCCGGACCCGCGGCGGTTCTTCTGACAATGGAACCGGGGGCGAGATCGATAGCAGGAGCGGTGAGATCGCTGACGATGCGCTGGAGCCGGCAGAGCTGGAGCCGGCAGAGCTTGAGAGTGAAGCCGAAATTGGGCATGACTTAATTGAATTTGGTTCGACCCGGACGCGTTTTTCCAGTGAAGACGATGGAATCGACGGGTGGGCGGGAGACCCCGGCAGGTTAATTCGCCAGGGAGTAAGCGGCAGAGTTGTTGCCTGCGGGAAAACGCGGCCCCGCGGAAAAATGCATTTTGCCACGAACATGCGGCGAAATTGGGCCTCGTGGAACTCCAGGTTGCACGATTGTGTGCTTTCTGGCCAATGCGCATCAGGAAACTCCACGTCATACAATCCAGTGCTCCGCGGGCGCCAGAGAGCAAGCCGGCGCTTGTCGCGGCTGAGTGCGACGGCTGGCTCGGCGGCCCTGACCCAGCGGTCGTTTCCATCAAAACTAAGGCTAAAGTTTATCCTTATTGTTTCCGGATTGATTTTCTGGGCGAGCTGGCAATTTCCCGCGACGTCAAAGGCGGAAACCCACGATCCGTGGCTGGTGCACGAAACTGCCCTTTCGACCGAAGCCGGCGATCAGGTATCGCCTTCTTTCGATGGCGATAATGTTGTCTATCTTGATCGGGGAACGCCGGGGTCGGAAAGCTTGATGAGAAAGAATTTCGGCGGCGATATCGCTGAGCAGCTGTTATTGAGCGAAGGATTCTGGGCCGGCCCGGCCGCGGCGGATGGCGGCGTGGCCTGGCAGACTCCGGCGGGAGACGGTTGCCTGCGGCCGGCTGGCGGAGGAACTGATCGTTGCATTTCGGCGCCTGAGGCGTCCTCAATAGCGTTATCGGGCAGCAAGGCAGTAATCAGTGATAACGGCAGCACCATCCGGCTGCTGGATTTTGACACCATGCGCAGCCGCATGCTTGACAGTTATGATATGCCGAACATGCGTTACGATCCCGATATCGAAAATAATACGGTTGTCTGGGTAAAAGAACGTGGTTATGCCGGAAAGTATTATGAACCGCTGATCACCGCTTATGACCTCGCTACCGGCACCAGCACCTACCTGACAAAAACCGGGGGCGGCGAGGCGCCGGACGGAGGTTCACGCTACCTGCGCAGAAATCCAACAATTAGCAACGGAAGGGTAGCATATCAACAAAAAACAAATGCGCCGGGAGAAAAATGGCATATCTTTCTGGCGGACTCCGATACATTCGGAGATGTAGCCGTACAGGAATCCGGAGACCAGATTAACCCTTCCCTTAGCGGTAATTTGCTCGTGTATCAGGACAACCGCGGGGGATATTTCGATACAGATGGCAACTGGGTTGATGACTGGAACATTTATCTCAAGGACTTGTCCACAGGTGTTGAGCAGCCCGTCTGCGTGGCGGCGGGAGATCAGATCAACCCAGTCATCAAAGGCAACAAGATAGTCTGGCAGGACAATCGCAATGGTGGCTGGGATATTTACGGCGCCGAGTTAATCGCGCCTCCCGCTCAACCCGAGTTGTCGCTGTCGATGGATTCGGTTCGCTGGGACAGCCTGCAAGAATATGCGTCGCGGCAGCTTACGGTTGTCTATGGTCTCGTCAACGAAGGAGCCGGTCCGGCTGAAGATGTGTCACTGGCAAATATGTCGACCAGCCCGGGCGAGGTAAACTGGTTAAGCAACACGCCGGAAACTATTGCGACGATGATGCCTGGCGCTTTTCAGGAGGTGGCGATGCGTTACTACGTACCCGAGGGGATCTTAAGGTTCCGGACTACTTTACAGGCCCGGTGCAAGGATGATGCCGGCACCGATTTGTTGTTCCCCGCACGGGAGCCTGATCAGTAGCAATAAAGCAGATTTGGATTCTGGATTTTGGATAAACCAAAATTTAACTGATGAAATGGACTCCTCCGCCAAGCCGGATGTATGGGTGCAATCCAGATCCACTCTGCCGGGAGTCTCTTGACGGGAGGTCCATATATGCTCATTCAATTGACTAATCATTCTATTGGCTCAGGATAACGAAAACTGTCATCCCGAACGCTGCCTCGGCATGACCATGCTCGGGCGCTTCCTGAGCAAGTTCAAGACCATTAACCTTTATCTTGTATAACCTAATGTCAACTCCCAGCACCAATATCCATTATCCGGTTTTGTAGCCGGTTCGCTTGCCTTGAAACGAATTACCTGCCGGGAGCTCCAGGGCACATTTCGCCGGCAGCGGAGTCAAGTCTGGCCGGATCAAAATCGGCCCGGCCCGGTGTCTGTTACTGATTTCGCCGGCAGTGAAGTGTACCTGCCCCGTATCGGACCGGCCTGGTACGACGGCTGTTTAAGATGCCGGTCCGGCCCTGCCGGCTGTAAGATTCATCCGGCAGCGGAGCCTGCCCCACTTCCTTGCTTGATTCTGATATTCTTCCTTCGTGCGGTAAACCGGATTCAATTTGATTACCAGGAGTATAATTGATATCAATTGCTGCCGCTTAAAGACAACATTCCCACGGCGCGTTTCCCCATTGTCACGGTACTGCTAATCGCAGCCAACGCCGTGGTATTTATTTACGAGCTCAGCCTGGGCTCGCATCAGCAGAACTTTTTTTTCATGCAGTACGGCATGACGCCCTTCGAGATCACGCATGGGGTTTCGCTCATCAGCCGCAGCTTCCCCGTATTTCTGACCATCTTCACCTCCATGTTCGTTCATGGGGGCTGGCTGCACATTGGCGGCAACATGCTGTTTTTATGGATCTTCGGCAACAACGTCGAGGATTCCATGGGCCGGGGACGGTTTTTGGTCTTTTATCTGATTTGCGGGCTGGCGGCCAGCGCCGCCCAGATTGCCGTGATTCCGGATTCGACCACTCCCAACATCGGCGCCAGCGGCGCCATCGCCGGCGTCCTTGGAGCCTACCTGCTCCTGTTTCCCCGGGCAAAAGTTTTAACTCTTGTCTTTTTAGGAATCTTTTTTACTTTCATTGAATTGCCGGCTGTAATCGTGCTGGTGTTCTGGATCGTGCTCCAACTTATCTCGGGAGCATTTGGTTACGGAGGGATCAATGCCGGAGGGGTGGCTTATTTCGCCCATATCGGAGGTTTTGCGGCGGGACTTCTGACCATTAAATTGTTTACAATGGGAAGGCAGTGCGTCAACGAGAAGCAGCGATACTGCCGGGCTCCTCGCGCGCCCAATGAGCAGGGATAAAAATCCCGTCATTTTCAGGGATTTTTCCTTACCGTGGACAGGCGTGGCAATCCCGCCGTTACTTGCGGGTGTTTTTCGTCAGTGATATAATTTCACTAAACTGCGAGGTTTCTTTCGGAGTGGGTTTTGTACCCACTTTTTATTTGTCAGGGGCGTGGTTTTTTGCCGGTGTGGCGCCCGAGCGCCGCCCGGCGCCTCCGAAGGAATTTGTGTTTGCGGTGAGCAAGGCGTCAATAATTGCTGATGTTGAGCGGACTCTGGCGGAGAATTTGCCTGAGGTGGAAGTTGTTGACGTAGAAGTCGGTGGTAGCGGGGGCAACCGCGGCAATCGGATCCTGCGGGTGTTCATCGACCATCCAGACGGAGTAAGCCATTCCCTTTGCGCTCGCGTGACTGGCCTGCTGGCCGGGTATCTGCGGGATAACAGGGTAGAGGTTTCCTCTCCGGGGCTGGAAAGACGGCTGCGCAAGCCAGAGCACTTTCAGGCGGCGGCTGGAAAAAAGATCAATGTAAGAACATTTGGCCCGGTGCAAGGACAACGGAACTTCACCGGTTTTTTAGTTTCATCAGACAGCCAGTTCCTGACAATGAGTCTGGATGGAAGCGGACATGAGGTTTCAATACCGCTTTCGGAGATATCGCGGGCGCGCACGGTTTTTGAGTTTGGCAAACAGGTGCCGTCTGGCAGCGGGAAGAGGAAAAAGAAAGGCCGTTGATCACAATTTGTGGCAGGCTGGGAGATAAAGGAGTCCAAAGTGAGCAAGGAAATCGTTGAGGCCCTCAGGGCCATGGAAGAAGAGAAAGGGATTAGCTTCACGGTGCTGCTGGCCGCTCTGGAGGATGCTCTTCTTTCTGCTTACAAGAAGACTCCGGGCGCCGCTGAGCACGCCAAGGTCGAGATTGATCCCGGGGACGGCGAGATCAGAATTTTCGAGCTGATCTTGCCGGAGCGGCCGGCGGCGGCCGTGCCCGCGCCCGGCGAGGAAGCGGAAGAGTCTGAAGCGGAAGCAGAAGCGGAAGAAGAATTCGATCTCTCGATGTACGACGAGAGCGAGATTGAGAAAGTGCCGGTGGAAACGCCGGAGGACTTCGGCCGCATTGCGGCGCAAACTGCCAAGCAGGTCATCTTTCAAAGGATTCGCGAGGCCGAGCGCGATATGATGTACGATGAATACGCCGGCCGCATCGGTGAGATCGTCACCGGCATCGTGCAGCAAAGCGACCAGCGCTATACTCTGGTAGACCTGGGCAAGGTAGAGGCTCTGCTGCCCGAGAGCGAACAGGTCGATCACGAGCGTTACGACCACGGTTCGCGGATCAAGGCCGTGATCGTCGATGTGCGTGAGCATAGCAAGGGACCGCAGGTGATCGTGTCCCGCCGCAGCGAAGAACTCATCCGCAAACTGTTTGAGCTGGAAGTGCCCGAGGTCGCCGACGGCCTGGTCATCATCAGAAATATTGCCCGGGAGCCCGGTTACCGCTCCAAGATCGCCGTCGAATCGCGCGAAGAGGGTATCGATCCGGTGGGAGCATGCGTCGGACCGCGAGGCTCACGGGTGCGGATGGTTGTCAGCGAACTGCGGGGCGAGAAGATCGACATCATTCCTTACAACGATGAGCCCGCCCGTTTTGTTGCCAAGGCTCTCAGCCCGGCAATGGTGCGCGAGGTTCTCGTTGACGATGAGGAAAAATCTGCCACGGTCGTGGTTCCGGATGACCAGCTGTCACTGGCAATTGGCAAGGAAGGGCAAAATGCCCGACTGGCCAACAAGCTTACCGGATGGCGGATTGACATTAAGAGCGAAAGCCAGATGTCGGAGGAGGAATCGGTAATGGCCTTTTCCGACGAGGAGGCCGAGGAGCTGGCGGGCCGCTGCTGCGCTCTGACCAAGGGAGGCAAGCGCTGCCCGAATGCAGCGCTCGCCGGCAGCCGCTATTGCGGCATTCCGGCGCACCAGAAGCTTGCCGAGGAAGCGGCGGCGCTGGACGCGGAAGATGCCGCGGGAGTGGCCGGCGAGACGGCCCCCGATGAGGAGCCGGATGCTGCGGATACTGCCGCGGAAGGGGAAGGAGTGGCGCCCGTTGACGGCCAGGAGGATGATGGCCAGGAGGTCGCTGCCGGAGCAAACACGCCGGCCGGCAAGACCGGTCCGGGCGGGACGCCGACGGCCGAGCCTGGATCCTGAAATTGACTGCAGGCCGCGGCCACGTGCCGCTGCGTACCTGCGCCGGTTGCGGCGGTAAATTTGCCAAAGCGTCGCTGGTCAGGTTTACTGTGTTTGGTGAGGTTTCCGGCCGGATTGTTGGAATAGACCCCGGCTCGGGGGACAAGGATCGGAGCGGCGGCAGGGGAGCCTACATTTGCCCCAATCCGGTTTGCTTTGGTAAAGCAATGAAGAAAAACGCGCTGACCCGGCGACTTCGGGCGGCGGCTGTTTCTCCCGGGCTCAAGCAAGATTTCGAGCATTTTTTGAGGTTGCGGAATAATCATGACAAAAAAGAGAGTTTATGAGATAGCGAAAGAATCTGGCCTTGCTACCGCCGAGGTGGTCGAGCGGCTAAAGCGCGCCGGGATGAGCGTAAGCGGCAATTTCGCCAGCGTCGATGAGGCCGCCGCCCGTAAAGCGCTGGATGGCTCCGGCGCTCCGGCGTCAAAGACAAAAGCGCCGCCCAAACCGGCCGCCGGCAAGGAACCGGCCGCAGGTTCCAAAAAAGCGGCGGAAAGCCGCCCGGTCTTGCCGGATGCGGCTGCTAAAAAGCAGGCCAGGGTCCGTGACGGTGCAAAAGCCGGCGCCTCCCGGCCGAAACAGCCGGTAACAAACACGGCAGCTGCGGCAAAAGCGGCTCCACCGGCCGCCAGAACCGAAACTACGCGCGGCAACGGCGGCGCCCGGCCGAAACCGGCAGGCGTCTCCAACCCGCCCAAGAAACTGCGCAAGGCGCCCGTGCCCGCGGCTGCCCAGGGCAAGCGCCGCCGCGTCATCATCGATCCCAGCGCCGCCAAGCGGCGGAGCTTTGTGCCCTCCGGCCGGCATCAGCGTGTCCGCCACAAAGGCGGCCGGAAAGAGGCCACTGCAGTTGTCGAACGTCCGGTGGAAGCGCCGGCGCCGGCCGATCACGGCGAGGCGGTCAAAGTCAATTCCGGCGTTACGGTCAAAGAGCTCGCGTCACTGCTCGGATCTTCCACCGCCGATATCATGAAGCGGCTGATGAGTTACGGAGAGATGGCGACCATAACTCAATCGCTCAGCGACGAGGCCGTGACCACGCTTGCCGATGACATCGGCCGCAAGGTGGAAATAGTCCACGCCGCCGACGAGGAGGTGCAGGCCGAGGTCGTTGATAATCCGGAAGATCTTGTTCCGCGCGCCCCGGTGGTAACCATTATGGGTCACGTTGATCACGGCAAGACCTCACTGCTTGACGCCATCCGTGAGACCGAGGTGACCGCGACCGAAGTGGGCGGGATCACGCAGCACATCGGCGCCTACCAGGTTGAGCACGGCGGCAAGAAGATTACCTTCCTGGATACTCCCGGTCATGAAGCATTTACGGCAATGCGAGCCCGCGGCGCCAAAGTGACTGACGTGGCCGTGCTGGTGGTGGCGGCCGATGACGGCGTCATGCCGCAGACGATAGAGGCGATCGACCACTCGAAGGCGGCCGGCGTCCCGGTGGTCGTGGCCGTCAACAAGATCGACAAGCCGGAAGCAAACCCCGACCGGGTCCGGCAGGAGCTCTCCGAGCAAGGACTGATCCCGGAAGACTGGGGCGGCGATACCATCTTCGCCGATGTGAGCGCCAAGCAGCGCATCGGCCTCGATAGCCTGATGGAAATGATCCTGCTGGTGTCCGAGGTGCAGGAGCTGAAAGCAAACCCGAGCGCGCGCGCCAGTGGCGTGGTGATTGAATCAAAGCTTGATCCCGGTCGCGGCGTCGTCGCCACCGTGCTGATCAACCGGGGCACGCTCCATGTAGGGGACGCCATCGTGGCCGGGCAGGCGTCGGGCAAGGTGAAGGCGATGAATGACTTCAAGGGCAGGCCGCTCAAGGAAGCCGGGCCTTCGGTGCCGGTGGAGATTCTCGGTTTTGACTCCATTCCGCAGGCGGGCGAATATACCCGCGTCGTCGAAGACGAACGGCGCGCCCGCATTCTGGCCAGCCAGCGCTCGGACCGGCTTAAGGCAGAGATGCTGGCCAAGCGGCGCGCATTTACTCTCGATGATGTTTTTGCCAAGATAAAACAGGGTGAGGTCAAGGACCTGAACCTGATCGTCAAGGCGGACGTGGCCGGATCGGTTGAGGCGCTGGAAGAGGCGCTCAGGCAGATCAAGCATGAAGCGGTCAAGGTCAACATCATCCACAGCGGCGTTGGCGCCATTAATGAATCCGACGTCATGCTGGCGGCTGCTTCGCAGGCGATTGTGATCGGCTTTAATGTCCGTCCCAATGCGGCTGCCAAGACGGTAGCCGACATTGAGGGGATTGACGTGCGCACCTATGGCGTCATTTACAAGGTGACCGAGGACGTCAAAGCCGCCTTGATCGGCATGCTGGAGCCGACTTACGTGGAGGAGGAACTGGGCGAGGCGGAGGTCCGTCAGACGTTCAAGGCTTCCCGGCTGGGCACCATCGCCGGTTGCTATGTCACCCGGGGGAAAGTAACGCGCAACGCGCAGGTGCGCGTGGTGCGTGAGGGCACGATTGTCTGGGAAGGCAAGCTGGCCTCCCTGAAACGGTTTAAAGAAGACACTCGTGAAGTCGAGGAGGGCTATGAATGCGGCGTTCTCCTGGAAGACTTCAACGATATTAAAGAGGGCGACGTCCTTGAGTTCTACCAGACGAAAGAAGTTAAGCCGGGCTGATGGCTATGTCGGGATTTTGGCGGCTGACATCCACTTTCCGGGAAACGCTTCCCTCAAGGACAAGCGCCAGCATCTCCGCAGCTTAAGGGCGGTTCTCAACCGCCGGCTGGGGGCTTCTGTCGCCGAGGTCGGCTACCATGATCTCTGGCAGCGTTCCCGTTTGATCGTCTCCGTCAGTTCCATGTCATACCCTGAGACAGACCGCGTGCTTGACCGGGCCGCCCGCATCATCGAAGGCCGCGATCTTCAGCTTTCGGCAGTGTTTCGCGAGATCATCAAAGTAGACGGCGAGCCATCTTCTGGTGGCGGCCGGTGGAGCCTGGAGGGCGGCGGCGGCGGGGAGGGCCATTGGCGGGAAGAAAGCATGGATGAAAACGTTTAAGATTTACGTGAACGAAAGAGGTTTGTTTGGCTGGTCAGCGAATGAGACGCGTGAATGAAGCAATCCGCGAAGTCTTGAGTGAGGCGATTACCGAAGGACTGAAAGATCCCCGCATCGGTTTTGTCACCGTTACCTCCGTGGAAACAACCGCCGATTTGAGGCAGGCTCGCGTTTTTGTCAGTGTCCTGGGCGGGGACAAGGAAAAACAGGATACGCTGGCCGGTCTGGAGCGTTCCCGCGGTTACCTGCAGTCTCTGATCGGCACGCAGCTGTCGCTAAAACGGACGCCTCAGTTGACTTTTGTCAGGGATGAAAGCATTGATTACGGGTTCCACATTGAAAAACTTCTCAAGGATATCGAGCAAAAATAACGGGGCCGGCCCCGCCCTCTTGCGGCCGGCTGCCGCGGGCGCGCTTCTGGTTGATAAAGAAACAGGAATGACGTCTCATGACATAGTGGCGTCTGTTCGCCGGATGACGGGTATCCGCCGGGTTGGGCACGCCGGCACGCTTGATCCTTTTGCTACCGGATTGGTGGTGTTACTGATCGGCAGAGCCACCCGTTTCTTCGATCTGCTTGCTCCCCTGGTCAAGCAATATGTGGTCACCGTTCAGTTCGGAGCCAGATCCACCACCGGCGACATTGACGGGGTCATCGAACCCGTGCCTGGCCGGGTTTCCGCGGCTGCCCTGGCCGCGGCGCTGCCTTCCTTCCGCGGACGGATCACCCAGCGGGTGTCCGCCTACTCGGCTGTGAAGCAGGGCGGAGAGCGGCTGTACAAAAAGGCCCGCCGCGGCGAAGCGGTAACGCTGCCCGAGAGGCTGGTCGAGGTGCACAGCCTCGAGACGCTTGCATTTGACGAGGACAGCCAGCGGGCTCAGCTTCGGGTGGTTTGCTCGAAAGGGACATATATCCGGTCGCTGGCCGAGGATATCGGAGCGGCGCTCGGGACCGCTGCTTACGCCGCCGCTCTCAGGCGCGAGGCCGTGGGAGACTTCAAGGTTTCCCGCGCGGTTACGGTTGACCGGCTTCAGGAAATGCGGCCGGAAGCGCTCTTCTCCGGCGCCAACCCGTCTTTTCTTTCCTGTGTGGGTGCGCTATATTTCCTACCCGTGAGAGAACTAAATACCGAAGAAGCCGCGGCCGTGACTAACGGGCGATGCATAGACGGTGACGAGGACGGGCCGGTGGTGCTCACCCGCGCCGGCGAGACGGTGGCCGTCTACCGGCCCGCGGCTGCCGCCGGGCAGTTGCGGCCGCTGGTGGTGATGGTGTGAGGGTCTACCGGACGCTTGAAGAAGTCCCGCCCGGCAAGCGCGTCGTGGCGATCGGCACTTTTGACGGCGTGCACGTCGGGCATCAGCGTATCATCGGCGACGCGGTGAAAGCGGCGCGGGGCCGGGGCGCCCGCAGCATGATCATCACATTTCATCCCCATCCGCTCTGCGTGATCGCCCCGTCCAAATGCCCACCGATTCTGACACCGCTTAACGTCAAGACCGATCTAATCGGCCGTCTGGGCGCCGACGAGCTGCTCATCATCCCGTTTACCAAGGAGTTTTCCCGCCTGCCCGCGCCAGAGTTTTGTGATCTGCTTTTCTCGTCCAGCCTGGGCGCGGAGCACGTGATCGTCGGCAGCAATTTCCATTTTGGCTACAAGGGCGGCGGCGATACGGATTTTCTCCGGCAATACGGCAAAAAAAATGGGGTGAAAGTCACAGCCGAGCCGCTGGTGACGGCTGGCGGCGACACCATTTCCTCGACCCGCATCCGCAACCTGTTGATCGATGGTTCCCTGGTAGAAGTGAGGAAGATACTCAGCCGGCCGCCTTCGACGCACGGCAAGGTCATCCATGGAGACAAGCGAGGCCGCACCCTGGGAGTCCGCACCGCCAACATCGAGGCGCTGGTTGACTGCATCTTTCCCGGCCGTGGCGTGTATCTGGCCGATCTCTACATTGGCGCCGACCCGTATGCCTGCCTTGTCAATATAGGTCACAATCCTACTTTTTGTACAAATGACGAGGATGTGAAAGAAAAGATGCGGATCGAGGCCCATATCCTTGATTTCGACCGCAATCTGTACGGATTCAACGTTCGCATCGATTTCCTTAAGCGATTGCGTGATGAGATGAAGTTTGATAGCCCGGCGGAGCTTGTCAAACAGATTAAAAAAGACATCTCCACTGCGCGCCGGTACAAAGGCTTTGCCGTCAAAAGGCAGAAAAAGCCACCCAGCAGCCAGATATAGAAACGAAAAAACATGAATCGGCGGCGCGGAGCCTGTCTCAATTTTCCTAATCTCGGATTTCATTAAACCCCGCTTTACCTGTGAGTCACAAAACCAGCAACAAGAAACTTCAAACTTTGAACTTGTTTTTACGCTACTTCCTGCTCACCCAAAGCGCAGACGTTAACCGGCAGCACCACCGTGAAGGTGGAGCCGCAGCCCGGAGTCGACCTGACCTTGATCTCGCCGCCGTGCTCCGAGATAATCCTTTGCGAAACCGACAGGCCCAGGCCGGTCCCTTCTCCCGCCTGCTTGGTGGTATAGAAGGGATTAAAAATGCGGGCCATTTCTTCCTTCTCGATGCCGGGGCCTGTGTCAGAAAACCGGACCGCGATCTGCTTGAGCCCGTCCCGGCTTTTTAACAACAAGGTGGCAATGTCGAGCTCGCCGCCGCCGGGCATTGCCTGGACGGCATTGTGCATGATATTCATGAACACCTGTTTGATCTGGTTGGCGTCAACCATGATGGACGGCAAGCTGTCGTCAAACAGCGTCCTGACGCGGATATCAGACAGGTCCGCTTGATGGCGGACGAGAAACATCGTGTGCTCCACAAGGCTGTTGACGGAAACCGGGCTTGCCTTCATCCCGTAGCTCCCCTGGTGGGCGAAATCAAGCAGGTTGCGGACGATGTCACGGGCGCGGAGAGCCTCACTTTCGATTACCGCCAGGCGCTTGCCCAGCTTCTCCGCCGTCACCGGCCCGTTTTTCAGCAGGGCGGCGTTTCCCAGGATCCCCGTCAGCGGGTTGTTGATTTCGTGAGCGACACCTGCGGCCAGCTCGCCGATAGCGGCCAGTTTTGCCGAACTGAACAGCCGCTGCTGCAGCTCTTCCTGTTCCTGCACCCTTTGCTCCAGCACCACCATCATGTTGTTAAAGGTCTCGCCAAGCATCGTGATCTTGTCGGGGCAGGCAAGCCGGAACACCTCGCAATCCTCGCAGCGGCCGATTTGCTGCGCGAAGACGCCCTGGATTTCACCACCGCAGTGGGTGCCGGCCAACTGCCAGCAGCGCAGATTCTCTGAGCCATATGCCGGACAATGATCCTGCCGGCAATTCCTGTGTTCCCAGCAGTTGATCAGGTTGCGGTTCTGGTATCTGATGCCGAAGCTCCCCTGCGACTCGGCCTGGGCGATCAGGCTGGCGATTTCAGAGGTCGCCTGGGCCAGCTCCAGATTCTGCCTCTCCATTTTCTTGAACAGGCTGGCGTTTTCAATCGCGACCGCCACTTCGCTGCCGATCGTCGTTAGCAGCTGCAGCGCTTGCTGGGAAAATTTTTCCCGGACCACAGCCAGGCAGAGAGCTCCCTCCAGCCTCCCTTCACATTTCAGCGGCACGCAGGCGACCGAATCAAACCCGAAGTCGCGGCCCGGATAATCGAAAACGACAGGTTCTCCGGAGCCGGTGGCCATGCCGGCGGCAAACTCAAACACGCTGGTGTCTTTACCGCCGAAATCCCTGCCGGCGCCGCGCCAGATGATCGGGTTCATCGATCCGTCTTCTGCCGCCAAAAGCAGGCAGCCAATCAGCGAGCCGGTGATTTTGACCGCCCTGTCCAGCGCTTTGTTAAGCAGCTCATTGGGATCGAGCGATTCGGTCATTGAGTGAGCAATCTCGTACAGAGCTTCAAGATCGCGGCTGCGGTTCTTGATCTCCACCTCGCGCTCCTGGAGTGAGACGGCCATGTTGTTGATCGTGGTGGCCAGTTCTTCCAGCTCGTCCTCTGTATCCGTCGCTACCCGGAAATCCAGGTCGCCCTCTCCAATGCGGCTGGCTCCGTCCTGGAGGGTGCGGATGGGCCGGACCACGCTGGCGGCAAAAAAGTAGCCGAGCACGAGCGCGATCACGAGCCCGTAACCGGCATAGGTCAGTGATTGCACCTCGGTATCGTGCAACAGGGCGTCCTTTCGCGCCTGGGAGATGGAGCCGCTGTTGACCAGCTTGCCCAGCTCTTCGGAATAAGTATGGTAACCCCGCAGCCCCAGGATGGTGATCGGCACCATCGCCACGATCACAAAAATGACCGCCGTCTTCCGGAAAATGCTTTTCTTCCGTTTGAACTCGTGCCGGTTCATTTCAGCCTCCCAGCGAGAACAAGGGCATCGTCACGAACAGAAAAAATCCGGCGGCAATTGCCCAGCCGGCAAAGCCGAGCAGCAAGGGCTTGGAGCCGCTTGATTTGATTGAATCAAAGTCGACGGCCAGCCCGATGCTCGCCAGGGCCAGGGAAAGGGTGATGGTCGCGACCGGCCTTAATACGGGGCCGGCGTTCATAACCGGCTGGACAAACGAGCTTAAAAATGCCATGCACACAAACACCGGTACGAACCAGGCTCTCCTTGCCGCCAGGCGCATAACGCTCATTGAGCGGGCCGGCGCCCGCGGTTCTTCCACCCCCGGAACTGCTCCTCTGGCCTTGCCAGAAGCCAGCGAGACTGCCGGCGCCAGGATCATCATGATCGGCGCCAGCATGGCGATTCTCACCATCTTGACCGTCACCGCTATCTTGCCCGCCTCTCTCCCGAGATGCGACGCTGCCAGCTTGACGATACCGATCTGCTGCAGCGTCGAGCCGCAAAAGAATCCATACGACATCGTGGACATCGAGAGGAAATCACAGATGAGGGGATAGAGAATGGCGCCGGTCAGGCCGACAGTGGTAATCACGATCACCGCCATGGAGGTATCCTTGGAATGGGCCCCCGCTACCGGAGCAAGCACGGCAATCGCGGAGGCGCCGCAAATTGCCGAGCCGGAAGCGATCAACAGCCCGGTGCCGGCATCAACTTTAAGCATCCGTCCTCCCAGGAGTATGACCAGGTAAAAGGTGGCCATGCCCAGCAAAATGGCGGCTATGGCGAAACCCGGCAGGCCCGAAAGCATGTCAAAGTGAAGCATGGTCCCATAGAGGATAATTCCGATCGGGATAAACAGTGATGCCGTGAAGCGGACGCCGGGCTTGATCGCGGCTCCCGGGCCCAGAACGTTGCCGAGGACGATCCCCAGAATCAATGAGGTCGCCAGCGGATCGAGCGACGAGGTATACCGGGAAATCTCATAAGCCGGCAGGGCAATTGCCGCCGAGAGCAGCAGGCCCGGTCCGTCCCTGCCGATGAAATCGCGGAAAGAAAGACGGCTGGAGGCCGTCCCGGCGTTATCGATCGTGGTGCTCATGACGCCTCCCTTGGGTAACGCGTTGTGGGTATAAAAATCGGCAATTTTCCTGATTAATAAAGGCAATAATGATGTCTTTCAGGCGGGCCGCCTGTTCGCCATTTGCAGCTTAAGTATGATAAGCTTTGACGGAACGTATGATTCCCCACATCAAGTCGGGTAAGGAGGTGACGGTTTGACGCTGAGCAAGGAAGACAAGGATCAGGTGATTGGCAAGTTTGCCGGCCATGCGGGAGACACGGGTTCTCCGGAAGTACAAATAGCACTTTTGACAGAGCGCATCAATGGCCTGACCGAACACCTGAAGACTCATAAAAAGGATCACCACTCTCGCAGAGGGTTGTTGAAGATGGTGGGGAAGAGGCGACGGTTGCTCACTTACCTGCAAAACAAGGAAGTGACACGGTACCGCGCCCTGGTTAAGGAGCTGGGACTGAGGAAGTAAAGGGGTGGTCCTGAAGACCGTGGGGAGGCGGCTGACGGTTGGCCCCGCGCCGGAACCGCTATCCAAGCTCACGCGGCCGCTTTGCGCCTCTGTCTGATCCCGGAAATCTGACTCAAACGTTGTTCGTCGCGACGTGACGCAGCAGAATGTGATTTTGAGGCAGATTCAAGTTCTGGTCCTGCCTGATGTCTTCAACGACCCGCCAACGATTCGCTTTTCTGACTCTGCTTTAGCAAAAGCTGCTAACCGTGTCCCCAACAAAGCAGCTCTAGGCCTGAGGCTGAGAATCCGCCGGTGGTATTTTTCGCCATGATGACGGATTTTGAGCCTTAAGCCTAGAGCAGGCCACGGGAGCAACGCTTTCCCGTGGCTTTTTTCTTGCCGGAGCGAGTTTTTTATGTCAGCAATTGGGGGAAAATGTTGTCCGCCTTTCGCCGGGATGCCGGCCTCAGGAAGCGGCGTTTTCCGAAGGCCGGGATTCACCCGGAAAAATTCAAGGAGATCATTGATTTGGATAATTCAATAATAGAGAAGAGCATTGACATCGGCGGCAAGACCGTTTCGCTGGAAACCGGCCGCCTGGCCAAGCAGGCCGGCGGAGCCGTGCTGGTCCGCTCCGGCGATACGATGGTTCTGGTTACCGCCACAGCCAGGGCTGAGGCGCGCGAGGGGATTGATTTCTTTCCTCTGACGGTTGATATCGAAGAGAGAATGTATGCCGCTGGCAAGATACCGGGCGGTTTTATCAAACGCGAGGCGCGCCCCAGCGAAAAAGCGATTCTGACCGCGAGGCTGATTGACAGGCCGGTGCGGCCACGCTTCCCCAAGGGATTCGCCAATGAGGTGCAACTGATCGCCACCATCCTCTCCACCGACCAGGAAAATGCATATGACGTCCTCGCGCTTAATGGCGCTTCAGCGGCGCTGACGATCTCGGAAGTTCCCTTCCAGGGACCGATTGCCGCCGTCAGGATCGGCAGGCTGGGCGGTGAGCTGATCATCAACCCAACCTTGCCGCAGCTTCAGGAGGAAGCCTGTGATCTGGACCTGGTCGTCGCCGGCACCGCGGATTCCATCCTGATGCTGGAGGCTGGCGGTAACGAAGTTAGCGAAGAAACTGTCATGCAGGCCATCCAGCTGGCACAGGAGCCGATCCGGCGGCTGTGCGAGCTGCAACTGGACTTCCGGGAGGCCGCTGGCAAGAAAAAATGGACGTTCGAGGAGTACAAACCCGACAAGCAGTTGGCGGCGCAGGTTGGTTCGATCTGCCGGGCGCAGCTGGAAGAAGCCAATCGCATCACCGACAAGCAGGAGCGCAGCGATCGCATCGAGCAGATCCGGGCTGCGGTCCGTGATCAGCTTGTAACCGAGGAGTCGCCGGAGGAGATGGCCCGTGAGGTCCTGGAGCTGGCCAAAGCGGTGGAGAAGGATGTCGTCCGTCGCAGCATCGTGCTGGACAAGCGTCGCCCCGATGGCCGCGGCGCTGAAGAGATCCGCGAGATCAGCTGCGATGTGGGCGTCGCGCCGCGTACGCACGGCTCCGCGCTATTTACCCGGGGCCAGACGCAGGCGATGACGCTGCTTACCCTGGGGGCGGTCGGTGATTACCAGCGCATTGACGGGCTCGGCCTGGAAGAGAGCAAGCGTTACATCCATCACTATAATTTCCCGCCGTTCTCCGTTGGTGAGACGGGATTCATGCGCGGCCCCAAGCGCCGCGACATCGGCCACGGCGCCCTGGCGGAAAAGGCGCTCCGGCCCATGATCCCGGCCGAACAGGAGTTCCCGTATACGATCCGCCTGGTCAGTGAGATCCTGGAAAGCAACGGTTCTTCTTCGATGGCCAGCACCTGCGGTTCAACCCTGGCGCTGATGGATGCCGGCGTCAAGATAAAATCTCCCGTTGGCGGCATCGCCTGCGGACTGATTGTGCACAGCACCTGCCGCTCCTGCGGCGCCGTTGGCGTTTTCCTGCGCCGCTGCCTGGAATGCGGCTCCGAAGATGTGGACCGCAACTACGTCATCCTCACTGACATCGCCGGCGTGGAGGACCATCTTGGCGACATGGACTTTAAAGTGGCGGGCTCGGCAAACGGGATTACCGCCATCCAGATGGATCTGAAGATCAAGGAGGGGATCACCCCGGACATCATGGCCGCGGCCCTGGAGCAGGCCAGGCGCGGCCGCGAATTTGTCCTGGGAAAGATGCTGGCGACCCTGCCGCAGGCGCGGGCGGAGCTCTCCGAGTATGCTCCGCGCATCCTGACGATCCAGATCAACCCCGACAAGATCGGCGCGCTGATCGGCAAGGGCGGCGAGACCATCCGCGGCTTGGTGGAGGAGTTTGATGTCAACATTGACGTGGAAGAAGATGGCACTGTTTACATCACCAGCCCCGGAGGCGCCAACGCCGAAGCAGTAATCGCGCGCATCAACGCCCTCACCAAGGATGTCGAGGTGGGTGACCATTATGTCGGCAAAGTTGTCAAAACCACCGACTTCGGCGCCTTTGTCGAGCTGAAGCGGGGGACCGACGGCCTCGTCCATATCTCGAACCTGTCAGATAAGCGGGTAGCTAAAGTGGAAGACGTAGTCAAGCGGGGTCAGATAATCGAGGTTGAGGTGATTGAGATTAAGGAAGACCGCGGCAAGCAGCGCATTGGACTCAAGGTGGTTGACCTAAATCCAAAAATATGAGCTAGAACAGTTGCCACAGGGCGGACGGGTAATCAGCGAAAAAATGCCGTCCGTCCGTTCGGTGTCGCTCGGCTTCTGGATCGGTGCCGGCTCCCGCTATGAGGAGCCGGCCGAGAGCGGCATCAGCCACTTCATTGAGCACTTGCTGTTCAAGGGAAGCTCCCGCTTTGGGGCTACCGAGATCGCCCAGATCTTTGACTCGTTTGGCGGGGAGATCAATGCTGCCACCGCCCGCGAGTATACAGTGGTGCACGCGCGCTTCCTGGACCGGCATCTCACCGAAGCATTTGACGTGATTGCCGATATGGTGCTTAGTCCGGCATTTGCCGACATCGATCCGGAGCGCGAAGTGGTGATCGAGGAGATTGCCATGTACGAGGATACTCCCTCGGAGCTGATCGCCGATTACCTGACAGCGGCCATCTTCGGCGAGCACCCTCTGGGTAAAAGCGTGCTGGGCACTTCGGAGATTATCGGCGCGGTTACGCCGGCGCGGCTCCGCGCCTATCACCAGGGTCATTACACATTGCCAAACATGGTCATCGCTGCCGCCGGCAGCATCGGGCAAAGCGAGCTGGTCGAGCTTGCCCGGCGGCATACCGCCGGCGGCAACGGCTCGCCGCCGCTGTCCCGGACGCTGGCGCCGCCGGAACCGGCCCGCCGGGAGCCGGGAGACGCCTTTTACGTCAAGGACACGCAGCAATATCATGTCTGCCTCGGTGGCTTGGGGCTTTCGCGTCACTCTCCCAGACGATTTGCGCTGCAAATCCTGGATACGGTTCTCGGCGGCACCGCCAGCTCGCGCCTGTTTCAGGAGGTGCGGGAAAAGCGGGGGCTGGCCTATTCGGTTTATTCCTTTTCGACGCTTTATTCGGACACGGGGCTGCTGGGGGTTTATTTTGGCTGCCGCAGTGACAGTGTCCGCGAGGTGGCGGACATCATCAATGGCCAGCTTGAACTGCTGGCGGCAAAGCCGATACCGGATGACGAGCTGGCGCGGGCAAAGGAGAACGCGAAAGGCCGCGTGGTCCTGGGAATGGAAACGACGCACAGCCGCATGAGCCGCCTGGGCAAGCTGACCGTCACTGATTCGGAGATCCTTGACATGGATGAGATTATCGAACGGATCGACGCCGTTACCGCCGGCGAGGTGATGGAGCTGGCGGCCGAGTTTTACCAGCCGGGCCGGTTAACGGCGGTGGCCATCGGTCCGGAGCCGGCGGTTTTCGAAAAAGCGCTGGACTCTCTGGCAGGGGACAAACGGGAGCTGAACCTGCGAGCAGACTGAGTTACGAGTTTCCGGTTTCCAGTTTCTGGTTTCTGGTTCTGAGTATCGTGATTTTAACTGGAAACAAAAGTTTCATATATGGATGTGATTGAAGAAAAAGTAATAAGTGGCGAGCGGCTGTCCCGCGAGGATGGCCTGAAGCTGCTTGAGACGGACGACCTCCTGCGCGTGGGCGCCCTGGCCGATCAGGCGCGCCGCCGGGCGGCGGGCGATCGCGTTTTCTTCATCAACAACCGGCATATCAACCACACGAACGTCTGCGGCAATGGCTGCAAGTTTTGCGCTTTTAACGCCCGCGAGGACTCACCGGGTGCTTACACGATGACGCTGGATGAAGTCATCGAGCGCGCCCGGGCGTCGCTCGCGGACGGCGCCACTGAACTCCACATCGTCGGCGGCGAGCACCCGTCTCTGCCGTATGAATATTATCTGGAAATGATCGCGGCGCTGAGGCGCCTGGATCCGTCCGTGCACATCCAGGCTTTTACCGCCAGCGAGATTGCTTTTTTCGCGCGCCGGGCGGGCAAATCAGTGGCGGAGGTGCTCCTGGAGCTCAAGGATGCCGGCCTCGGATCACTTCCCGGCGGCGGCGCCGAGATCTTCTCGGAGCGGGTGCGCCGGCAGGTATGTCCGAACAAGATATCAGCCGAGGGATGGCTGGACGTGATGCGGACAGCGCACAAAGCTGGCATCAAGTCAAACGCGACCATGCTCTACGGGCACGTCGAAACGGCCGGGGAGCGGATCGATCACCTGCTGCGGCTGCGAGAGCTGCAGGATGAGACTGGCGGCTTCGGCAGCTTCATTCCCCTGGCTTTCCATCCGGATAACACGAAGCTGAGCGAGCTCCCGGGGACAACCGGCGTCGAGGACCTGAAAATGCTGGCGGTAGGCCGGCTAATGCTGGACAATTTCGTCAACATCAAGGCGTTCTGGATCATGCTAGGCATCAAGGTGGCGCAGATATCAATGCATTTTGGCGTCAATGACATCGACGGCACTGTGGTGGAGGAAAAGATCACCCATGCCGCCGGCGCCCGGACGGGTCAGTCCATTTCCCGGGACGAGCTGATCGGACTCATCCGGGATGCGGGCCGCACTCCGGTTGAGCGGGACACCCTTTACAACGTCATCAGGGTTTATGAAGACTGACAGGCCAAAGCAGGCTGCCGGCCGTGCGGCAAGCGAGCCGGCGGGCTTTAAAGCGGCGCCGGTCCAGGTCAAGGAAACACTGCCCGGGCAGGCGGCGATCCGGATCGGCCATTTCGAGTTTCTCAACGGCTACCCGCTTTATTACGGACTGGAAAAAGGGGAAGGGTGGGGATGCTTTCAACTCGTGCGCGGCGTGCCGACTTATCTGAACGGGCTGCTGCTGGCCGGCGATCTCGACATCAGCCCGATCTCATCAATCGAGTACGCACGCAACCAGGCGAGCCTCATCCTCTTTCCCAGCCTTTCCATCACCGCCGACGGCGCCGTGGACAGCATCCGCCTCATTTCCAGGCGGCCTGCCGAAGCGGTCGAGTCGGTGGCCCTAACGAGCCAGAGCGCCACATCCGTCGCTCTGCTGAAGATCTTGCTGGGCGGCCGCCGGCGCGGGGCGCCTGAATACGTTCCACTTTCCGGCGGCGCCGCCGAAGCGCTCCACGATTTTGACGCCGTGCTCCTGATTGGCGACCAGGCGCTGGAGGCCTTTTACGGGGGCGACTGGCAGTTCAGTTATGACTTGGGAGAGTTATGGAAGGAGCTGACCGGCCTGCCGATGGTTTTTGCCCTCTGGGCTGTCAGACGCTCCTTCTTTGACGTTCGCCCGGACGAGACGTTTGAGGTCCAGGACCGGCTGCTTTACTCGGTTGAATACTGCCGCGGGCACTGGGACGAAGTGGTCCGCGCCGCCGCCGGCGCCTACCCTTTCCAGCCGGAGCTGCTGCGCTCCTACTTTGCCAAGCTTCGCTATGATCTTACCGATGATTACCGCCGCGGGCTGGAAGAATTTTACCGGCGCGCCGCAGCGGTGGGGGCAGCGCCTCCCGTCCCCCGGCTGGAGTTTATCTAATGGCTGCCGCGCGGGCAAAGGTGGCAGGCATCCTTGAGAAAGCCGCCGCCGACGAGAGGATCAGTGAAACGGAGGCGGTGGCACTGCTTAAGAGCCGCGACCTGATCGCGGTGGGGCGAGTCGCCGGCGGGCTCCGGCGCCGCCGGGCGCCCGGCGTTGAAGCCAGCTTCGTGGTTGACCGCAATATCAATTTCACCAATGTCTGCATCGCCGGCTGCCGGTTTTGCGCTTTCCACCGCAAGCCGGGCTCGGCCGAAGGCTACCTTCTGAGCCAGGAGGAGATATTCCGCAAGATCGAGCAGACGCTGGCGCTGGGCGGCACAGGCATCATGATGCAGGGGGGGCTGCACCCTAAGCTTGACATCAATTATTATTGTGATCTTTTCGCCGCGATTAAATCCCGCTTCGACATCTACATTCACTCGCTGTCGCCACCAGAGATATACCACATCGCCAAAATCAGCGGGATAACGGTTGACGAGGCGATCAGCCGCCTGAAGGCGGCGGGGCTGGATTCGCTGCCCGGGGGTGGGGCCGAGATTCTTGCGGATGGAGTCCGCGCCCGGATCAGTCCGGGAAAGGCAGATGGCGACGCCTGGCTGGGAGTGATGCGGTCGGCCCATAAAGCCGGTCTCAGAGGAACGGCAACGATGATGTTTGGCAGCATCGAGACCTGCGCGGACAGGGCCGTTCATATGGGGCGCATCCGCGAACTGCAGGACGAGACCGGAGGTTTCACGGCGTTTATTCCTTGGACCTTTCAGGATTCGCACACGCAGATGGAGGGCCAGAAATCATCGAGCGGGATCGATTATTTGATGACCGTCGCCGTCAGCCGCATCTTCCTGGACAATGTCCGCAATATTCAGGCCTCCTGGGTGACGCAAGGCCTGAAGGTGGCGCAGATATCCCTCAGTTTTGGCGCCAACGACATGGGGAGCACCATGATCGAGGAAAATGTCGTCGCCGCGGCCGGGGTAAGTTACCGCGTCGGCAAGGATGAGCTGGTTAACGCCATTCGCGCCGCCGGCCTCGTGCCGGTCCAGCGGGACAACGCTTACAATTTTATTGACTTCCCCTAGAGGGTCCTGCTAAAATTCTAAGCTCCTGTTATTTTTTTCACAAGTTCGTGAGCGGATTCTCAGGGACGGGAAGCCGCGAACGCCGCGAAAAAGCAAATTCCAGCTCGACGGCCTGCCTCTGGTTGGCAAAGAGACATTGGCGCCGGCGGGCTTTTTAGTTCCAGTTTTTAGTTTCCGGCTGCCTGTTTCCGGTTCTTTGGTATAGAGGCCGGCAACCAGCAAACGGAAACTGGAAACCAGAAACTTGCTTTAAAAGGGAGGAACAGTGATAAATCTCTCCCAAACTGTCAAAGAAGGCGCAGCCGTCGTTGCCGAGATCGAGCGCCGCAGCGGGCAAAGAATCACTGCCTGCCTCCAGTGCGGACGCTGCACCTCCACCTGCGTGGCAGCCTTTGCTTTCGATTATCCGCCGCACCGGTTGATGCACTTGCTTCAGATCGGACTGGTTGAGGAAGTACTCCGGTCCGAGACGGCACAGCTGTGTCTTGATTGCATGACCTGCTCGATGCGCTGCCCGGTGAAAATCGATGTCGCCGGAGTCATTGAAACCGCCAAGGCCATCGCCGATGAGGCGGGGCTGCGGGATACGGAGCCCAACCTGCGCCTTTTCCGCCGTGGCTTTCTCAATAATGTCTGCCGGCACGGACGGCTGCACGAGACTACCCTGCTTTTATGGTTCAATTTACGAACTGGCAAGCTGACAAATGACCTCTCCCTGGCCCCGTTGCTGCTACGAAAGAAAAAGGTGCGCATTTTCCCGCCCAGGATAAAAAACCTGCGCCAGGTCAGGCGTCTCTTCCAGCAGGTCAACGGCAGCGCCGGGCCGCCGAGGTGAGCCGGAGATGACGGCCTATTCCTACTTTCCCGGCTGTTCCCTTACCAGTAGCGCCGCCGAGTACGACGTCTCCTTCCGGCTGGTGGCGAATGCTTTCGGCATCGGCCTGGACGAGCTGACCGACTGGAACTGTTGCGGCGCCTCGCCCGCGCCCCATCATTGGGGGGGTGAGCTGGGCATCCTGCTGCCGGCGCGCAACCTGCATATTGCCGGCGCCGGCCATCCTTCGGTAGTGGCGCCCTGCGCCGGCTGTTACAACCGGCTCAAGTACGCGCAGTTTGAGCTGGAGCGAAACCCGGAGCTGAGAGAGCGGACCGGCGCGGCGCTGGGCGAGGCGGTCCGTTATCAAACAGAAGTGTTAAATGTCATCCAGTTGTTAAACAGGGAGATTGCTCCGGGTGATCTGTCGGAGCGGGTGCAGCGCCGCCTGTCCGGGTTGAGTCTGGGGACATACTATGGTTGCGTGCTGGTGCGGCCGCCGGAAGTTGTCAGGTACGACGACCCCAATAATCCGGTGAAGATGGAGCCGCTGCTGAACGCGACGGGGGCGGCCACGCCTCACTTTCCTTTCAAGACCGAGTGTTGCGGCTCCTACATGGGGCTGGCCAAGAAAGAAATGGTGCTCCAGGCAAGCAAGCGCATTATTGAGGTGGCGCTCGAATGCGGAATTGACGCGCTGGTGACGGTGTGTCCCTTATGTCATCAGAACCTGGAGCTGCGACAGGGCCAGATTAATGCCGCCTACGGCACCGATTACCATCTGCCGGTTCTGTATTTCACGCAGGTGATCGGCCTGGCGCTGGGCCATCTCCCCGCCGAACTGGGCATCGATCAGCACGCCACGACGGATTTTGGACGCTGGATGCTAGATGCCGGATAAAGACTTACAGACATTCTTTGGAAGACAGAAATGAGTTGGCAAAATACCAGAAACTGGGTTTTGGGTTATCCGGAATCCAGCAGCCAGAGTCCAGGATCAGCATGATTGGCGTCTTCGTCTGCCAGTGCGGGACCAATATCGCCGCCACCGTCTCTACCGACAGGGTGGTGCAGGCGGCAAAATCAATGCTGGGCGTCGTCCATGCCGAAAGCATTCAGTACACATGCTCCGATCCCGGGCAGCGGGCGATTATCGACGCCATCCAGCAGAAGGGGCTCACCCGCGTGGTGATGGCAGGCTGCTCGCCGAGAATGCATGAGATTACTTTCCGGCGGGCGATCGGCCGCGCCGGCATGAACCCGTTCATGCTGGAGATGGTCAATATTCGGGAGCAGTGCTCCTGGATTCACTCCGGCATCGACGAGACCACGGAAAAGGCAATTGATCTGGTGCGCAAAGGCGTTGCCCGGGTGCGGCGGCAGAAGCCGCTTCAGCCCGGCAGCTCGCCGGTGGCCCGGCGGGCGCTGGTGATTGGCGCGGGCGTCGCCGGCATCCAGGCGGCGCTCGACATTGCCGATGCCGGCATCCCGGTGACGCTGGTGGAGAAAAGCCCCACCATCGGCGGCAATATGGCCCGGCTGGACAAGACCTTTCCCACCCTGGATTGCTCTTCCTGCATCCTGACTCCCCGGATGGTGGAGGTGAAGCAGCATGAGAACATCAAGCTGATGGTCAATTCTGAGGTTGAAAAAGTGCGGGGATATATTGGCAACTTTGAGATTGATATCAGAAAAAAGGCAAGCTGCGTCATCGAGGAGAAATGCACCGGCTGCCTGATCTGCCAGGAGAAATGTCCCAGCAAGGCGCCGGATGACTTTAACGCCTGCGCCGGCGAATCGAAGGCGATCTCGATCCCGTTCCCCCAGGCGGTGCCGCTGGTGGCCAGTCTCCGCAAGGAGTACTGCCGCCTGTTTATCAGTGGCAAGTGCAGCGTTTGCCAGAAAGTCTGTCCGGCGGACGCTATCGACTACGGGCAGGAAGATACGGTGGTGACGGAAAAGTTTGGCGCCGTGGTTGTCGCCACCGGCTTTGGCCTCTATGACTGGAAGCAGTCATATCCGACTTACGGCATGGGCATGTACCCGGACGTAATTAACGCTCTCAAGTATGAGCGGCTGCTGTCGGCCTCCGGTCCTACCGGCGGCCACATCGAGCGGCCCTCCGACGGCAAGGAGCCCCGCGATATCGTTTTTATCTCCTGCATCGGATCGCGGGACGAGTCAGTGGGCCGGCCGCAGTGCTGCAGCATCGGCTGCATGTATATGGCCAAACAGGCAATTTTAACAAAAGAGCACATTCCAGATTCGCAGTCTTATATTTTTTATATCGACGTCCGCGCCGCCGGCAAGGGATATGACGAGTTCGCCCGCCGGGCCCAGACAGACTTTGGCGCTATCTATATCAGGGGACGCGTCGGCAAGATCTATCCCCGCGGCGGCAAACTGGTGGTGATGGGCACAGACACGCTGGCCGGCGACCAGGTTGAGATTGAGGCAGATCTGGTGGTGCTGGCGACCGGGTTGACGCCCGCCGAGGGCGCCGGCGGGCTGGCGCGGCGGCTGAACATTTCCACTGATGGCCAGGGGTTCATGGCGGAAGGCCACCCGAAGCTGAAGCCGGTGGAGACGAACACCGGCGGCGTCTTTCTCGCCGGCGCCTGCCAGGGACCGAAAGACATTCCGGCTTCCGTGGCGCAGGCTGGCGCGGCGGCGGCAAAGGTCATCGGGCTGCTTTCCCGGGAAGAAATCGAGACGAGCCCGATGGTGGCGGAGGTCAATCAGCTGAAGTGCACCGGCTGTTTTAAATGCCGGGATGTCTGCCCTTACGGAGCCATCGAGAATCAGGATGCGATGGGCGGACAAGTTGCGCACGTGATTGCCTCACTCTGCCAGGGTTGCGGCCTCTGCAACGTCGCCTGCCCGCCCGGAGTTATATCATTAAAAGGATACACTGACAATCAACTGATTGCGGAAGTGGTGGAAGTACTAAGATAGTTCCAAGTTCCAAGTTGAAAACCTGTCAACCAATTATTGAAAAAATGGACATCCTAACTCACTTAAATGTATCTCGATTTGTCATTCTGGGCGAAGCGAAGATTTAACTTTGGACTAAAGGATCAATGCCTAAAACTGAAGTCAAAATAATAGGTTTTCTATGTAACTGGTGCTCCTATGCCGGGGCTGATATGGCCGGCACGGCCAGAATGAAGCAGCCGGCCAGCCTCCGCGCCGTGCGGCTGCCGTGCACCGGTCGGGTAAACCCGCTGCTGGTGTTGAAGGCGTTTCGGGAAGGCGCCGACGGCGTGCTGGTGAGCGGCTGCCATCCGGGAGACTGCCATTACAATGAGGGTAATTATTATGCCCGCCGGAGGCTGGAGGTGCTGGAGCGGATGTTGCCGGCGCTGGGAATCGATCCGGCCAGGTTCCGCTACACCTGGGTGAGCGCTTCCGAAGGAGCAAAGTGGGCAGATGTGGTAAACGAATTCACGCAGCAGGTCAAGCAGGTTATCTAAAAGGGTTATGTGATACGAAAATGTCCATGAATGATCTAATCCCGGCAATCAAAAAGGTGCTGGAGGAAGTGGACGTGGTTCTGGGCTGGACGCGCTCACCGGCGGCCGGCGTTGCCGTTCCGGCGCGGTTCCATACTCCGGATGAGGCGGACGGGGCCATTTTTGACTCCACCTGCATACATAATCTGGCCGTGCATCTCCCCCGGTTGAAAAACAGCAAGGTTGGCATTGTCGCCAAAGGCTGTGACGCCAGAAGCATCGTCCAGCTGATCGTCGAGGGCGAAGTCAGCCGCGACCGCATCAGGGTCATCGGCGTCCCTTGCCCGGGTGTGATCGATGTCAAAAGGGCGTGGCGGTGCTATGGTTTCGGCAAGAAGATCGAAGACGCCGGCGGCCGGGTTCACATGGAAGGCAGATCGGTGCCGCGCGAGGAGATCCTGCTTCACAAGTGTCATCAGTGCCGGGACCAGGAACCGGTGATCGTGGATCTGGCGGCCGGCGATGTTACATCGATGACGCCGCCTCCCCCGCCGGATAAATCCGGCATCCGGGAGCGGTTCGCGGCCATGAGCATCACTGAGCGGCGCGAATTCTGGCGGGAGCAGTTTTCCCGCTGCATCCGCTGCTATGCCTGCCGCGAGGCCTGTCCCCTGTGCTTTTGCCGGGATGTCTGCTCGATGCAGACGCGCGAGCCTCACTGGACCGGAGGTCAGGTAAACGCTATCGAATCGGAGATGGCTCAGCAGGTCCGGATCAGCCACATGGCCGGTCGCTGCACCGGTTGCGAAGAATGCGAGCGCGCCTGCCCGGTGGGGATCCCGCTGATGCTGCTGCTGGAGGAGCAAAACAAGATTATCGAAGAACTGTTTGCCTATCGGGCGGGAGCGAGCCTGGAGGATAAACCACCATTGTTAACTTATGATATCAACAGGGACGGAGGCTGGCGGTGAGGTTCATCGCTGAAGACGCCATTCCCCGGCTGCTTGAGCACCTGGCCGGGGGCGGCCGCACCGTGTGGGCCCCCCGGGTCGTCCGGGATTCGGTTAACACCGTCCTTTTTGCTCCCTGGAGTGCAGGGGAGCCGGTGGAGACCGGCGCTTACACTCACCTGTCTGCGAAAGCGGCGCTGCTGCCGCCTACCGAGCGGCTGTTCGGCTTCGGTTACCTGCAAGCCGCGGGCGAGGAACGGATCGAGCTGGAGCCGGAAGAGCCTGAGGAAAGCCCCGTCCTCTTTGGCGCGCGGGTCTGCGACGCCCGGGCGCTGGCGGCGCTGGACGCCCTGTTTTTCCCGGCCAGTGGCGGATTTAACGATCCCGGATACGCCGGACGGCGAAGTGGCCTGACCGTCATCACCCTGGCCTGCACTACCTGTGACAGCGCCTGCTTCTGCTCTTCCTTTGGGAAGGGGCCGGCGGAGACGGACGGATCTGACCTGATTCTTTATCCGGTCGCGAACGGTTTTCTGGCCGAGCCGGTCACGGATGCCGGCAGCGAGTTGGTCCGCCTGGACCTGTTCCAGGATTCCCGGCTTGAGAAGCCGGAGCTGGCCGTGACCGCCCGCGTCGAAACCGCCGGCCTGAGAGAGAAATTCATTGACCTGTTTTCAGATATTGACTTATGGCGGCAGGTCTCGGAGAAATGCCTGTCTTGCGGTTTTTGCGCCTATGCCTGTCCTGCCTGCCACTGCTTCAACATTTTTGACGAGATGAGCGGCGACCGCGAGGGTGAACGCTGCCGCAGCTGGGACTCCTGCATGTTTTACAGTTACACGCTGGAGACTTCAGGCCACAATCCGCGACCGGAAATTGCGCACCGATACCGGAACCGGATCGGGCATAAATTCAGCTATTTCCCGGCAAACCGGGGAGAGATTCTCTGCACCGGATGCGGCCGCTGCATCCGCGGCTGCCCGGCCGGCGTTGACATCCGGGAAGTGATACGGACGGTCCAGGAGCGCTAGATGAGCACGATACCAAAATCAGGCATAAATGCCAAAATACCACTGCTGCCGGAAAGGGCCTCGATCACCCGCGTGATTCAGGAGACACCCGCAGTCCGCACCTACCGGCTCGTCTTCGATGATCCGGGGATGATGGCGGCTTTCTCGTTCGAGCCGGGACAGATCGGCCAGATGAGCATCCTCGGCGCCGGCGAATCGACCTTCGCCATCTCCTCGCCGCCGTCACAGAAGGATTATATCCAGTTCTCCGTAATGAAGACGGGGGTCGTTACCACCGCAATTCACGAGCTGTCCGCAGGCGACCGCGTCGCCGTGCGCGCGCCGATGGGCCGTCCCTTTCCGGTGAACGCCTGGAAAGGCAAGGACATCGTTATCGCCGGCGGCGGCATCGGCATGGCGCCGCTCCGCTCGCTCCTGATGCACCTGCTGGACCATCGCGGCGATTTTGGCCGCATCCAGGCGGTGTACGGAGCCCGGACGCCGGCTGATCTTTGCTTTGCCGGAGACAGGGAAGAATGGGAGCGGCGCGACGATATCGAGTTCATCGCCACGGTCGACAGCGGGCATCCCGATTGGAGCGGCAGCGTCGGGGTTGTTCCCGGCGTGCTCGAGTCGATGTCGCCGCCGCCGGCAAATGCGGTGGCTGTCACCTGCGGGCCGCCGGTGATGATCAAATACACCTTGGAAAGCCTGGAAAAACTGGGTTTTGCTGCAGACCAGGTCTTCACCACGCTGGAACGCCGGATGAAGTGTGGTGTTGGTCTCTGCGGCCGCTGCAACGTGGGCGCCAAATATGTTTGCACCGACGGGCCGGTCTTCAGCCTTCGCGACCTGCGGGCGCTGCCGGACGAACTTTAGGAAAGTTTCCG
Organism: Actinomycetota bacterium; assembly: GCA_023489275.1. Lineage (GTDB taxonomy): Bacteria > Actinomycetota > Thermoleophilia > BMS3ABIN01 > BMS3ABIN01 > JACWAD01. Next base: position 44,457 of record JAMDDD010000006.1, on the reverse strand, counting down.
GTTTAAAGTTTCCGGTTAGGAAAAATCAAGGCGAGCCGGTTTAGCGGGATCTTGCCGCTGCGGCGCCGGCGGAGATGAGGAAAACCCGGGGAATTCCCACGATGCAACCGTTCAAACTTGATAACGGAGGCAGTCATGAAGGTCACATGGATCGGGCACAGCTGTTTTCTTCTTGCCTCGGGGGGCGGCACTCTGCTTACTGATCCCTACGACGCGGGGTCGTATCCGGGAACCCTGCTTTACCACCAGGTCGATCTGAGCCCTGACTTCGTCACGGTGAGCCACAGCCATGCCGACCATGCCGGCGTCAGATTCCTGGGCGGGTCTCCACACGTATTTGACGCTCCCGGAGAGTTCGAAGCCGGCCCATTCCATATCCGGGGCGTGGCCACGCATCACGACGGCGCCGGCGGTTCCCAGCGGGGCGGCAACATCGTCTTTGTCATCGAGGCCGGCGGCGTAACCGTGGCCCATCTGGGCGACCTGGGACATAAACTGGCGCCGCACCAGGCCGCTGCCGTCGGCAGTGTTGACGTACTGCTGATTCCTGTTGGGGGCTTTTTTACCATCGACGCCGCCACCGCCACCGAAATCTGGCAACAGCTGGGACCACCGCCGCTAACAATCCCCATGCACTATCGTAACGAGAAATGCCGTTTTGACATCGATACGGCCGATCCGTTCCTGGACAGAAAACCTGCCGTGGAGCGGCCCGGCGCCAGCGAGATATCCTTAAAAAAGGAGAATTTTCCGGCGAAGCCGAAAATAGTTGTGCTGGATTCCGCATATTAGCCAGATGCCGGCGCGCCAATTTCGTTCGCGAAGCTTTGGACTCTGAACCTGGAGCTTTGAACCAGAGGTTTTATGACGATTCTTTTTTTCATTTTTTTGTTCGCCGCGGGCGCCATTATCGGCAGCTTTTTAAATGTCTGCATCTACCGGCTACCCAGGCAGGAATCGGTTGTCACTCCCGGGTCCCGCTGTCCCGAGTGCGACATGCCGGTCAAGTGGTACGATAACATTCCGCTGGTCAGCTATGCAGTCTTGAGAGGGAAGTGCCGCGCCTGCGGCCTGCCGATTTCGTTCTGGTACCCGGCGGTGGAGTCGCTCACCGGCGTACTTTATTTACTGGCCGGATGGAAGTTCGGCGCCACCGTTTCGCTGCTGCCGGCGCTGCTGCTCATCTCTGCCCTGGTCGTCATTTTTTTCATCGACCTGGAGCATTACATCATCCCGAATGTGGTCGTCTTTCCTGCCGCGATGATCGGGCTTGCCGCGATGATCGCCATCGAGCCGGACCGCTGGCTGGAGCTGCTGGCCGCCGGTCTGGCGAGCGGCGCTTTCTTTTTCGCGGTCGCGATGGTGAAACCGGGAGGGATGGGCATGGGGGACGTAAAAATGGCGGTGATGCTGGGTTTCTTTCTCGGGCGCTCGATCCTGGTCGCGCTCTTCGCCGCTTTCCTGCTGGGCGCCCTGGTGGGGGTGGCGCTGATTTCCGCCGGCTCGAAAGGACGCAAGAGCCGCATTCCTTTCGGGCCTTTCCTGTCCGTCGGCGCCCTGATCGCCCTTTTTTATGGGCCGCAGTTGCTGGACCGGTACCTGAGTCTGTTCAATAGATAATGATCAGGGTCTAGCTGAAAATTTAGCATCTATGTTGCCGGCGCCGGCACATCTTCTCTATTTCTAAGGATCAAGCTTAAGGTTAGGTAGCGTCCGGCGCCGAGTCATGCCGGTGTGGTGAACCCGCGGTCTTTCAGGCAAGTTTTAGTCTGGCGGCGATCCCGATGAGGAAATCCATGACGGGACGGAAGATCCGGCGCACCTGCCAGAGCAGGACCCCGACGGCGAGGCCGATGCCCGCCCCGCCGATCACATCCCCCGGATAGTGGACGCCGACAAACACCCGCGAGAAGGCAACCAGGCAGGCGAAGAGAATGGAAACGACGCCCCAGCGGCGGTTTACCAGCAGGATGACGCCGGCGATGCCAAAGGAAAAGAGCGTGTGGTCAGACGGGAAGGACGCGTCGGCGCCGTGGGCGATCAGTTGATTGACATGATGGACGGTAAATGGTCTGGGCCGGTCGTAGACGCGAGTGATTACCTGGCCGATCAGCATGGCGATGCCCATCGACAGCAGGCTGAGGAGCGCTCCCCGCTTGGCGCTGTAATCGCCGCGGAACCAGATAAACAGGAGCGGCAGGGCAAAAAACACCGGGCCGTACTTGGCAATCAGGATCATGAAGTTGTCGAGCAGAGAAGAATGGCCAGCCAGATTGTTGATGGCCTGAAAGAGTGTATAGTCCATGAATGAAAATTATATTCACATTTGATTAACATTTCAAAACGGGCTGCCGGATGTGATATGGGCCGCCCGGTTTCGCTATAATGGAGAAGTCAATTCCCCGGAGGATGCCCCCATTGAAGTTTAAATCATATTATTGGGCGATTATCGGCGTCGCGGTCGCCGTGGTTCTGATCCTGTTCGTTCTTCCCCGCGTCTTTCCCAGCGTCAGCTCCAGCGGCAGCAACCCTCACGGCAACCAGCCCGGCCAGACCGTGGATTACACCCCGGAGATCCAGGCCTATCAGGATCTGATCAAGGCCAATCCAAATGATGGCGTCGCGCTGGAAGGGCTGGGCTCTGTCTATGAAAAAATGGGCCAGTACTTAAACGCCAAGGACAATTTTGAGAAAGCCTGCGAGATCAAGCCAAATGACGCTGAGTATCACGGGCGGCTGGGAGAAGCATACTTTGCTCTTGACATGACTGATATCGCGATGCGGGAATTCAATAACGGCCTGGCCATCGACCCCAACAATCAGGCCATCCTGATTGATGTGGGCATCGTCTACAGCCGCGACGGCAATAACGATCAGGCCCGGACCACTTGGCAGAAAGCAGAAAATGTCAACCCGACCAACGACCTCGGGCACACGGCCACGGAACTGATCGCCCAGATGGACAAACCTGCTTCCACGACCGGCAAGGCGAAAAAGAAATAGGAGCCTGACCGTTCCAACCCTGGTTCCCCCCTGCCATGCAGGCCGCAAGAATTGAATGGCTTGCGGGATGCCGGCGCCGATGAGCACGATCCGGATGTTTCATGAGCGAGGTCGCGAGCGCCGAGCTGGTTGAGGTGATTGCAAATAACGCGCGCGAGTGCGAGCGAATGAACTGTCCCGGCCGTCCCGGCGCCGGCTTCCATGCTCGATTTTTCCCGGCACGAGGCTCGCATGCCAGATCGTCCCCAGCATCAATCTCCGAACCTACCCTCGCTTTTACCTCATTTTGCAGCAAGTAATTCGCTTTTCAGAGGAAAATTCTAAGTTTTATCGGTATTTGCCCTGATTTTTTGGTTAAAAATGCTTGCTCTGTGGGGAAAAGTGGTATATTGTGGGGATCAATCAAGCAAGCGCTAACGTTGATCAGGCCATGGCAAAGAACGCTTACAAATTTTGGGGACAGTTTTCACATTCCCTTGATTCGAAGAACAGGGTGGCGATTCCTGCAAAGTTTCGCCAGCAGCTCGCGGGCGGCAAAGTGGTAGTCCGGGAGAACTTCGAGGATTGCCTCAGCGTGCACCCGGCGGCGGAGTGGGAAAAACGGGCGGAGCCGCTGGCCTCGCTTGACGAGCTGATTAGCAAGAAAAACCGGGATATCAAAAGAATGATGTTTGGCTCGGTCGTTGAGTGCGATCTGGACAAACAAGGAAGGATTGGCCTCACACCAGAACTTATCCGGACGGCGGGCATCGGCAAGGAGGTGGTTTTCAGAGGGATGCACGACAGTTTCGAGATCTGGGACCGCAACAAGTGGGAGGCATACAGGAAAGCTTACAAAAAACAATGGGAGGAATCGTAAGCCGCCGGGGCGCCTCGGCATGGCCGGGCGCAAGGGGAGGCCAGACCCCCGGCCACCGGCGCATCCTCCGTCAAGGGAGAAGGGAAGCATGCAGTTAAACAGCATTCAGGATCAACCAGATAAGGCCCACGCGCCGGTACTGGCGGCGGAACTGGCCGGGCTGCTCGATCCCCGGCCGGACGACACCGTCATCGACTGCACCTTCGGCGCCGGCGGACACGCCCGCAGCATTGCCGGCTTGCTGGGCCCGGATGCCCTCCTGATTGGTATCGACCGGGATCCGGTGGCCGGGCGCTACTTCGAGCTGTTTGCCCAGCATCGGTCGTTTCGATGCCGTTTCATGCACGGCAATTTTGCCGACGCCCTCAGCGAGCTGGCGGAAAAAGGTTTTGAGGCGGATCTGATCTATCTTGATCTGGGCGTGTCTTCGATGCAGCTGGACCGGCCCGAGCGGGGTTTTTCATACAGCTACAACGCGCCGCTGGACATGCGGATGGATCCCGGTGCGCGCGTCACCGCGCGGGACCTGGTAAATGAGCTGCCGGCGGCGGAGCTGGAGCGGATTTTCAAGGAGTTTGGCGAAGAGCGTTACGCCCGCCAGATCGCCCGGCGGATCGCCCGCGAGCGGCAGCGCGCCCCCTTCGAGACCACGCTCCAGTTGGTGGATACGATTAAATCCGCCATTCCCACACCGGCCCGGTTCGGCTCCGGTCATCCGGCCCGGCGTGTGTTTCAGGCGCTCAGAATCGCCGTCAATGACGAGCTGGAATCGCTGGCGCGCGCTCTTGATAACGCGCTGGAGGTGCTCTCACCGGGCGGGAGGCTTGCCGTCATCAGCTTTCATTCGCTGGAGGACCGGCTGGTGAAAAAGTTTTTTGCGGGCAAGACGGGTCGCTGCGTCTGCCCGCCGGACCTGCCCCAGTGTGTTTGCGGCGCCCGCGCCGAGCTGCGGATCATCACGCGGCGGCCGGTAACGCCTTCGGCGGCAGAGGTTTCGGAAAATCCGCGCGCCCAGTCGGCCAAGCTGCGGGTCGCGGAGAAACTCAGGTAGTTTTAGAAAGGAAAGGGGACATGGCCGGGGCTGCCCAACAAGACTGGGGATTTACCGAGATTACACGGAAGTTCGAGCGCCGCCGCCCGGTGCGGCCGCGTGCTCCCGGAAGGCGCCGGGCGGCCGCGCCGAGCACGCTCTATGTCGGCGTCTGGCTCGGCGTGATCGCGGTGCTTCTGATCGGTCTGGTGGGGCTCCGGGTCAGCCTGCTTTACAAAGACGTGGCTTTCAACAACCTGATCAGGGAAAGGAACGATCTGACCGTTCAGAACAGCCAGCTTGAGAGCAATGTCTCGATGCTGTCATCGCCCGCCCGCATCCAGCAGATCGCGGCCGGAACGCTGGGCATGGTGCCGGCCGGCAAGATTCAATATGTTTACATCAATCCGGTTGACAATCGGCAATTTGCGGAGCTGACAAATCAGGATGCCGGCGGCAATCCGGCGCCGTCTCCCTAGATGCCGGTGATGGGAGATCCAAACAAACGGATCCGCTGGACTCTCCTCTTTTTTGTGATCTTTTTTATCGGTGTTGCCGCGAAGGCTGCTTTTCTCCAGACCGTCGACGCCAAGGAGATTTCCAGCCGGGTTGACATGCATCACGTGGAAGAAATTGACACGCCGGCGCACCGTGGCACTATTTTCGACCGCAGCGGCAACGAGCTTGCCGTCGGCGTCGCGGTCAAGAGCGTTGTTGCCGATCCGCTGCTGATTAAAGACCCCTGGAAGATCGCCAGCCTGCTTGCCCCCCTCCTGAAAACCGACCCGGCAACGCTGGCAAACGAGATTACGGCTAACAAGAATTCGGGTTTTGTCTATCTAGCCCGGAAGATTGACGAGTCCGCCGGCAATCAGGTTGATCAATTGGTGAAAGACAACCATATTTCCGGGATCGAGACACGGCCGGAAGAGAAGCGCGTCTATCCCCAGAATCAGTTGGCGGCGCAAGTTATCGGTTATGCCGGCACCGATAACACCGGCCTGGCTGGCATGGAGCTTAAGCTGGACAGCGTTCTGAAAGGCACCCCCGGCCGGCAAAGAGTTGTCACCGCGGCGGACGGCAGCCAGATCCAGACCATCAGCCTGACGGAAGGGGTGCCCGGGACCGACGTCTGGCTGACACTGGATCAGTCAATCCAGTTTGAAACCGAGAAAGTTCTCACCAACACGGTCAAGCAGTGGAAAGCCAAGGGAGCCGAAGCCGTGGTGATGAATCCCAGGACCGGCGCCATTTATGCCATGGCCAGCGTCCCGACGGTGAACGCCAACGATTTCAACCAGCTCTCGGACGAGCAGCGCCGAAACCGGCCGGTGGTGGACACCTACGAACCCGGCTCCGTCTTTAAAATTGTCACCGCCTCCGGCAGCCTTGAAGACGGCGTCGTCAGACCGGGACAGGTCTTTCATCTTCCTCCCACCCTGGATCTCGGCGGCTATACCATCGAAGACGCGGTCAGCCGGGGGCCGGTCGATTGGGACCTGGGAAAGATCCTGGTGCATTCCAGCAACATCGGCACCGACACCATCGGCATGATGCTGGGAAAAGACCGGCTCGCCGGCTGGATTAACCGGTTCGGGTTTCTCTCCCGGACAGGAATTGATTTTCCCGGCGAGGCTACCGGCAACATGCCGCCGACGGATCAATGGACCGGATCTACAATTGGCAACATTCCCATCGGGCAGGGGATCACGGTAACGCCCTTGCAACTGGCGGCCGCCTACGCCGCGGTCGCCAACGGCGGCGTCACGGTTTCGCCGCATCTGGTCGAGCGCATCGGCAACCGGAAGACTCCGGTCCAGCCGGGGCACCGGATCATCAGCCAGGCGATCGCGGATCAGATGACGGCTTATTTCACCCAGGTTGTCAATAATCCCGCCGGAGCCCCAGAGGCACAGATCGAAGGTTATCAGGTGGCCGGGAAGACCGGAACGGCCCAGAAGATCGTGGACGGCAAATACTCCAACAGCGACTACATCGGCACGTTCGCGGGCTACGCTCCCGCAGATGATCCGCAACTGCTGATTGTGGTGAAGGTGGATGATCCTCACCCGTTTGGCGGTGGCAGCACCGTGGCGGCGCCGGCGTTTCAAAAGATCATGCAGTTTTCGCTGGACAAGATGAGGATTACGCCTTAAAAAGGACAGTGGATACTGGGTCCAGACTTAGGATGTTGACATTCAATTTAACAGGATTAAAGTTTTGGTCCAGCCAAAATCCTGTATCCAGTGTCCAGCATCCGGTCCATGCCCTTCGCGGCCGGCCACGGCAGCATAAATCTGCCGGGGGTGGCTCCCGATCCCGCGGGTGGCAATTGGCGCGCCTCTCTCATACAATGACTCTCCGATGAAGGCGGATTACTACTTCACCCTTCTCGATGGCCTGCTGGCCACCGCAGTCTACCATCCCCAAAACCCAAGATTCTGGCCTGAGCTGCTACCGTCATGGTCGGTTCCGATGGGCAAGGTTTGGGGTTCTGCCGTGATCCTGCCGGGCAGCACCGTGACCTGGTTTCCGGCGCCCGCTTGGCAGCAGCTGGGAATTGCGGCGGGAAAGGGGATGCGAACATCGGCGACGCGGGTATGTGGATATAGATTGTCAGGTTAGCGGGATCACAAAGCCTCTGAAGGCAAATTCAATCAAGAATCATCTTAAAAGTTATTCGTTGGAAAAATTGATTACTCTAACGGTGCGGGAAATCTGTGATGCATGCTCCGGAGAGCTGCTGGCGGGCTCCGGCGGCGCGGCTGTCACGGCCCTGGCCACCGACACGAGAAATGATCTGCAAGACAGCGTTTTTGTGGCGCTGAAAGGGGATAATTTTGACGGCGGCGATTTCGTCGCCGAAGCGGTCCGGAAGGGAGCGGCCGGCGTCATTGCCGAGAAGGCCGCCGCCCGCAGGCTCGCGGCCGAGCTGACAGCCGGCGATGCCGCAGGCGCGGCAGGGCGCCGGCAGGCCGGCGAGGTAATCGTTATCGCCGTGGCCGATTCCGGCCGGGCGCTCGGACAGGCAGCGGCGCTGGTGGCCGGGCGCAGCAGCGCCACGGTGGTGGCCATCACCGGCAGTAGCGGCAAGACCTCTACCAAAGACATCCTGCACGGACTCCTGAGGGAAAGGCTTCATACCGTCGCCAGCAAGGCCAGCTTCAACAACGAGGTCGGCGTCCCGCTGACGCTGCTTCAGATAACGGCCAGGACCGAGGTCGCCGTGCTGGAGATGGGCATGCGGGCGCCGGGAGAGATTGCGGAGCTGTGCGCGCTCGCCGCTCCCGGCATCGCCGTCATCACCAACATCGGGCCGGCGCATCTGGAACACGCCGGCAGCCTGGAAAATATCGCCCGCGGCAAGGCTGAGATCGGGCAAAACCTGCCGCCGGGTGGCGGCCTGGTGATCCCTTACGGGGAGCCCCTCCTGGAGCCCCTGGTTGCCGGTCTCGATGTCAATCTGGTTACGTTTGGTTTCGACCGTCGCGCCGATATCCACGTTGCCGGCGGGGAGAGGGTCCGGGACGGCCGCCTCTGCCTGACGCTTTCCTGCCTGAATGAAGAGGCTGACATCTGTTTTAATTTTACCGCCCGGCATCAGCTCCTGAACGCGATGGCGGCGATCGGCGCCTACCGCCTCCTGGGTCAGCCGCTGGCGGCGGCCGCCGCCGCGGCGGAGAAGCTCAGCCTTCCAGACATGCGCGGCGAAGCGTTGCCCATGGCTGGCGGCGGCATCCTTCTCAACGATTGCTATAACGCCAACCCGCTGTCGATGATCTCTTCGCTCGAGTACCTGGCCGGCGCCGGAACCGGCAGGCGCACAGTGGCTATCCTGGGGGATATGGCCGAGCTGGGACCGGAATCGCCCCGTTATCACCGGGAGGTGGGGGCGGCGGCGGCGCGGCTGGGGGTTGAAGTTATTATCGGCGTCGGCAAGTTGGCGGCCGGCTACCTCGATGGAGCGCTCTCCGCCGGTCTGCGGGGAGCCGGCAACCACCCGGAGACCCATCACTTCGAGGACCTCGAGGCGGCGGTGTCCGGAGCGTCGCCGTTGATCCACCCCGGCGACGCCGTCCTTGTCAAGGCTTCCCGGTTTATGGGGCTGGAGCGTTTAAGTCGCGTTCTTACCGGCACCCCGGTCGAAGATGGCCACGCCGCGGCGGGCTCTTAGGGGGAGCCGCTCGCATGTTTCAGATACTGGCTTCGGGAATCTCGGCGATGCTGATCACCCTGTTTCTGGGGCCAAAATTCATCGCCTTTCTTGAGCGCAACGAGTTTGGCCAGCATATCCGCGAGGAGGGCCCGGAGGATCACCAGCGGACGAAGAAGGGCATTCCCTCACTGGGCGGTCTTCTGATAATGACCGGCATCACCGTGCCCTTCCTGATCATCAGCGAGCGAACCGCCGCCGGTATGCTGGTTCTCGGCACGGCGCTCGGCTGCGCGGCCATTGGCTTCATCGACGACGTGGCCAAGATCCGGATGCGCCGCTCTCTCGGCTTAAGAGCCCGGGGGAAGTTTGGCCTGCAGCTGGTTCTGGCCCTGGCCGTGGGGCTGCTGGCGGTTCGTTACGTTCCCGGAATCCATGAATCGCTCAAGATCCCATTAAGCAACGCGATGATCCGGCTTGGTTTCGGCTACTTCCTGGTAGTTTTCCTGGTCGTGGTGGGATCCTCCAACGCGGTCAACCTGACCGACGGGCTCGACGGCCTTGCCGCCGGGCTGGTCACCATCACCATGCTGACCTATACCGCGATCGCATTCATCACGAATCAGGCGGACCTGGGGATTATTTCTGCCTGCATCGGCGGCGCCTGCGTCGGTTTTCTCTGGTTTAACTCGTTTCCAGCGGAGGTTTTTATGGGAGACACCGGATCGCTGGGGCTGGGAGGGGCGATCGCCGCCCTGGCGGTGCTGACGCGCACCGAGATCCTCCTGGTTGTCATTGGTGGCATATTTGTGGCCGAGGCGCTTTCGGTAATCATCCAGGTCCTCAGCTTCAAATCATTCCGGAAGCGCGTCTTCCTGATGACGCCGCTGCATCACCATTTCGAGTTGATGTCATGGTCGGAGACGAAGATAATCATGCGCTTCTGGATCGTGGGCGCGATCTTCGCCGCTACCGGTTTCACCATGTTTTATCTCTCAATCGGCAAGCACTGAAAAGGCGGATGGCAGATGCTGGAATCCGGATGCTGGATAAAATCAAAATCCCTTCATGCGGATGATCATGCGGTTTTTGGATGCTGGATCTTGAAAGCTGATATAACAAATTCAAATAATGGACGCAATTGATCGTACCGGCAGAGATAGAGGCGCTTGACCGGATTGTGGTGGCAGGAGCCGCCAGGTCCGGCCGGGCGGCGTCCCTGATGATCAAGCGTTTTGCGCCGCAAATCAGGATTGTAGTCTGTGACCGCAGTGCCGAGCCGGCAGCGCTGGCAGCGCTGGAAGAACTGCGGGCGGCAGGGATCGATCTGCATCTGGGCACTGAGAGCAGCAGCCTGCTTGAGGGCGCCGGCCTGGTGGTCAAGAGCCCGGGCGTGCCCGCGGATGCGCCGCTGATCCGAAATGCCCGCCGGCGCGGCGTTCCCGTCTGGGGAGAAGTCGAGCTGGCGTGGCGTTTTCTTTCCAACCCGGTGATCGGGGTCACGGGGACGAATGGGAAGACAACCACCACGGAGCTGATCGGACATGTTCTGCGTGGAGCCGGCCGGGGCGGCCGGGTGGCCGGAAACGTCGGGACGGCGCTCTCGTCGCTTGTCGGCGAGGTCAGCCCCGGCGAGCTTCTGGTGCTGGAGCTGTCCAGCTTCCAACTGGAGGACAGCGTCAGCTTCCGGCCGGAGGCGGCCATCCTGCTAAACCTGAGTGAAGATCACCTTGACCGGCATGCGACAGCGCCGGAATACTTCGCGGCCAAGCTGAAGATCTTTGCCCGCCAGCGGCCGGAAGACATCGCCATCCTTAACATTAACGATGAGGCCGTGCGCGGGGCCGCCCTGCCGGGGGCGGCGGCCCGCGTCTGGTTTGCCGGCGACCGGATTCTGCCGTCTGGCAGTGCGGGCGCTCACGGCAACGCGGGCGCTCACGGGAACGCGATGCCGGCGGTCCGCGCCGAAGCGGGATGGATCAGCGCCGATCTTGAGGTCGTGGCTGCGGCCGGCCGGGGGCTGCGGGAGCGCCTGAAGGGATTTCCCGCGGAGGCGGCCGGCACCGGTTCCGGAGCAGCCCTGGATGAAAGCAGGCATCGCCGCACAAGCGGAAGCAGGAATGGGGATGGAAGCGGCGAAGGGTTCCCTGAAGGTTTTACCCGCGTATTTTACTGGCCGGAGGCGGCGCTGAAGGGCGGACACAATCTGGAAAACGCGCTGGCCGCAACGGCAGTTTGCCTGTCGCTGGGCCTGGCGCCGGAACAGGTAGCGGCCGGCCTGAAAAGCTTTCCCGGGGTGCCGCACCGCCTCCAGCAGGTTGCCGTTGCCGGGGGAGTTGCATACGTGAATGACTCGAAGGCCACCAATGCGGACGCGGCGGTCAAGGCGCTTACCGCCTTTGACGCGGGCATTCACCTGATTGTGGGGGGCCGGTCGAAGGGCTGCTCGTTTGATCAACTGGCCGCATCTGCCCCCGCGGGGCGGGTGAAACAGGTGATTGCCATCGGGGAAGCCGCCGGCGAGATCGCGGACAGCTTTAAACGCTCCGGCAGGGAGATCGAAATGGTGGACGGCCTGGAAGACGCCGTTAAGCTGGCCGCTGAAAGCGCCGCCAGTGGCGACACGGTGCTGCTGGCGCCGGCGTGCGCCAGTTACGACCAGTATGACAATTTTGAAGAGCGCGGAGAACATTTTATATCTCTGGTCAAACAGATGATCGAGGAGGAGATTGAGCCCTAGGTTTCGTCAGCGGCAAGGCCGGCGGGTAAACCGGAAAGCCGGCAAGAAAGCCTCGCCGGCGGGCAAGAAACGCCCCCGCCGGCAACAGGGAGCGTTTGAATACGCGGCGCTGGCGGCGCTGGCGATGGCGCTCCTGGCCTTTGGCGTCGTCATGGTGTTTAGCGCCAGCTGGGGCAGCTCTTTCCTGGGCCAGCACGACAGTTACTATTATTTAAAGCGCGAGTTGATTTTTGCTGTCATGGGCCTGGTGCTGATGTTTTTCATGGCCCGCTTTGATTACACGCGCCTGCGGCGGCTGGCTCCGGCCCTGATGGTGGCCTCCCTGGTGCTGCTGGCGCTGGTGCTCCTGCCGGGAATCGGGCATAAAACAAATGGCGCCCGCCGCTGGATCGGTCTGGGCCTCGCCGGCTTCCAGCCGCAGCCGGCGGAGCTGGCCAAGCTGGCGGTCATCCTCTACATGGCTTCGATCATGCAGCTGCGGCGGAGCCGGTTCACGAGCCTGCGGACGCTGCTGCCGCTGCTGTCGATGCCGGCGCTCGCCTGCGGACTGGTCCTGATCGAGCCGGACATGGGTACCGCCATCACCATCGCGATTACGCTGGGAGCGATGCTGATCGTGGGCGGCGTGCAGCTGCGCCTGCTAGCGATGCCGGCGATGGCCGGCGGGGTGGGAGCGGCGCTTTCAGTGCTGGTATCGCCGCACCAGGCGGCGCGAATCACGACCTTCCTCGACCCCTGGAAAGACGCCCAGGGAGCCGGTTATCAGGTAATCCAGTCATGGGTGGCGCTGGCTTCCGGCGGGCTTTTCGGGGTCGGCATCGGCAACAGCGTCCAGAAGTTCAACTGGCTTCCGGAGAACCATACAGATATGATTCTGGCGATCATCGGCGAGGAACTGGGGCTTGTTGGCGTCCTGGCGGTGCTCGCCGGCTTCCTGCTGTTTGCCTTTGTTGGCTACCGCGTTGCTCTTAAAAGCCGTGATCCGTTCGCCAAATACGTGGCCGCCGGCATCACAACGCTGATGATCAGCCAGGCGGCGGTCAATTTCGGCGCCGTCACCGGACTGATGCCGCTTACCGGAGTGCCGCTGCCGATCATTAGTTACGGCGGCAGCAATCTTGTCGTCATTATGGCAAGTATCGGAATATTGTTAAACATCGCCATAAATCCACGGAGTCGCGTTGCCGCACCCGGCACCAGAAAATTCAGAGCCATTGAAGGTGGTAATCGCAGCCGGAGGTACGGCGGGGCATCTGGTCCCGGCGCTGGCTCTCGCCGGCGCGCTCACGCGTAGAGGCGCCTCGGTCTCATTTATCGGAACTCCCCGGGGTCTGGAAACCGAGCTGGTGCCGGCTGCCGGTTACGAACTTGACCTGGCCAATCTCCGTGGTCTTGAGCGGCGCCTGTCGCCCAGGGTTTTCCTGTTCGTCTGGTCGCTGATCGCGGGGGCGGTTGATTGCGCGCGGATTCTTGGCCGGCGGCGCCCCGATGTGGTTGTGGGCGGCGGCGGTTACGTCAGCGCCGTGCCGGTCCTTCTCTGGGAGCTTGGGCGCCGCCCGGCGCTGATCGTCGAGCTCGACTCCTACATGGGCCTGGCCAACCGGTTGCTGGCCACCCTGGCGCGGCGCGTTTGCTTAAGCTTTGCTATTCCGGGAAGGGAGGGAAGCAGATATCTGGTCACGGGCCGGCCGCTGCCGGCGAAGCTGCTTCAGGCGACTGCAGCGGAGGGCAGAAAGACTTTCAGGCTTAAGGATGACTTGCCGGTGGTGCTGGTGACCGGCGGCAGCCTCGGAGCCCGTTCCATCAACCTTGCTTGCGCCCGGGCTTTTGGCAAAGAGCGGCTGGAAATCCAGGTCCTGCATGTCAGCGGCAAGCGCGATTTCAGTATGATAAACCGCATTTTGCAGGAGCAGGGCGCGGATCCGGAGAATTATCATTTGTTAGACTATACGAACGACTTGCCCCGGGCGATGGCTGCCGCCGATCTGGTTGTCGGCCGCTCCGGCGCCTCGGTGCAGGAGTTGACGGCGCTGGGCAAGCCGGCGCTGCTGGTTCCGTATCCGTTTGCCACGGCCGGCCACCAGCTCCGGAACGCGGAGTGGATGGCGGCCGCCGGAGCCGCCGAGATCGTTCCGGACAGCGGGTTGACCGGCGCGGTCCTGAAGGAAAGGATTGAGTTATTGCTCGGCGACCGGGAGCGTCTCGCGCGAATGGGAGCGGCAAGCGCCTCCCTGGGGCGGCGGGACGGCGCCGGCAGGATCGCGGATGAAATATTTAAGCTGGTTCAAAGCTCAAGGTTCAAGGTTCAAAGTTAAAATAGCGAGCGGGGAAGCAAGGTTGATATGAATTCACGGAAGTTACATTTTATTGGCATCGGCGGCGCCGGCATGAGCGGCATCGCGCAGGTTGCGCATCGTCTTGGCTATGCTGTTACCGGATCAGACCTGAAGCGGTCCCGGTACACCCGCATGCTGGAGGAATGCGGCATCCGCGTTTCATTCGGGCATGATCCCGTCAATCTTGGCGACCCGGACGCCGTGGTCGTCTCATCAGCGATCTCAGACCAGAACGTGGAACTGCAGGCGGCGATGGAGCGGCAGATAGCCGTCAAACACCGCGCTGAGATGCTGGCCGAGCTGATGGACATGAAACGGGGAATTGCCATCGCCGGCACCCATGGGAAAACGACGACAACCTCAATGGTGGCGCAGGCAATGCAGGAGATGAAGCTGGAGCCTACCTACATCGTTGGCGGCGAGCTAAATGACGTCGGCAGCAACGCCCGGGCCGGCTCCGGCAGCTGGCTGGTGGCGGAAGCCGACGAAAGCGACGGTTCCCTGCTCTATCTCAGCCCGGAGATTGGAGTCATCACAAATGTGGAACTTGATCATCATTCACATTATTCATCAATTCAGCAGGTGGCGGATGTATTCGAACGGTTTGCCGCCAGTTTGCCCGCAGATGGCGCCCTGATTATCTGGGATTCGCCGCTGCTGCAGCGGCTGGCCTTAGCCACTGAAGCCAGGGTTATTACTTATGGTTTAAATGATGACGCCCTCTACCGGGCCGAGAATATCCTGGTGACCCGGGACGGGACCAGCTTCAGCCTTTCTTATCCTGGCGGCAGGAATGGCAGGCGCGAAAAGGTGACACTGTCGGTGCGCGGCGCCCACAACGTGCTTAACGCCATGGCGGCGCTGGCGGTTCTGGATCAGGTGGGGATTCCGCCGGGAGAGGCGGCGCCGGCCCTGGCAAAGTTCAGCGGCGCGGCCAGGCGTTTTCAAATCAAGGGCGAGGTAGCCGGCGTGACGATTGTCGATGATTATGCACACCATCCCACCGAGATCAGAGCCACGCTGGAGGCCGCCCGGGCGGCCGGCTGGAACCGGATCATCGGCGCTTTTCAGCCGCATCTTTATTCCCGCACCCGTTACCTGCACGATGAATTCGGGCAAGCGCTAAACCTTTGCGATCTGGCAATTGTGACCGACGTCTTTGGCGCCCGGGAAGATCCGGAGCCAGGCATCAGCGGCAAGCTGATCGTCGACTCGGCCCTCAAATGGCAGCCGGGCGCAAACGTGGCCTATATTCCCCGTCCGCGCGATGTCGTCCCTTTGCTTCTCCGCGAGTTGAAGCCGGGCGATCTGGTGATGACAATGGGAGCCGGCGACATTTTTAAGGTCGGCGAAGATCTGCTGGCGGCGTTGGAGAGGCAGGAAAGTTTTGTCTGAGGCGGCGCTGCTTGAGGAGGCTCGCGCCGACCTCGAGCACGCCGCCGGGAAGAAGCCGGCAGCCGGCGTGCCGTTCAGCGGCATGACCACGATCGGCTGCGGCGGCCCTGCCGGACTCGTCATTGAAGCGGACAGCACGGCTGGCCTGGCCGCCATTCTCGAAACCGCGACGGCGCATCGCATCCCCTGGCTTGTCACGGGACTTGGCTCAAACCTGCTGGTCGCGGACGCCGGCTGGCCGGGGCTGGTCATCCGGCTGACCGGCAGCTTGAAATGCTGCCGCATCCGCGGCAACCTGCTGGATGCCGGGGGCGGCGCTTCCCTTCCCAAAGCAGCGTCGGTGGCGGCCGCGGCCGGTCTGTCCGGATTGGAGCCGCTGGCCGGCATTCCCGGGACGGCCGGAGGCGCCGTGGCGATGAACGCGGGGGCGTTCGGGGCCAGCATCGGCGATCTGGTGAGTGAAGTCGAGATTTGCCGGGCCGGAAAAAGCTTTATGTCTCCGCCTGGATCCCTTGATTTCGGTTACCGGAGCGCGGCGCTGCCGCCGGATTCGGTGGTGAGCCGGGTGATCCTGTCATTGTCGCGGTCGTCACGTGAGGCTGTCAGCGCCCGCATGCGCGACTTTCGCAGCCGCCGGGAAGCCTCCCAACCAGTGGGGAAGAAAACGTGCGGCAGCGTTTTTAAAAACCCGCCGGGCGCCCGGAGCGCCGGTATGCTGCTTGATCAGGCCGGCTGCAAAGGGATGAGCCGCGGCGCCGCCCAGGTGTCCGAAAGCCACGCAAATTTCATAGTCAACAATGGCGGGGCAGCCGCCGCCGACGTCATGGAGCTGATCAATAACTGCCGCCGCCGCGTTTATGACCGCTTCGGCATCTCCCTTGAACTCGAAATCAGACTGCTGGGCGGCCTGCGGCCGGAGCCGCTGCCGTGAAACACGTCCGCAAATACCGCCGGATTCTGCTGGCGGTGCCTCTGCTGGTGCTGATAGTTGCCGCGGCCTTTTTTGCGGTCAGCCACTCCTCACTGCTGGCCATCAGTCGGATCGAAGTTGACGGCAACCAGACCACGCCCACCAGCCAGATTATGGCAACGGCGGGGCCGATGCTGACCGGCCGCAGCCTGTTGAGCCTTTCTTTTGAGGATGTTACCCGGGCGCTGGACCAGCTTCCCTTTATCTCGGAAGTCGATATCGAGAGGTCTTTCCCCCACACAATCCGCCTTCATGTCCATGAGCATCATGCTGTAGCGTGGTACAGATCAGGCAGCCAGTCATTGCTGCTCTCCGGCAGCGGCAGGGTGCTGAAGCAGCAGTCCGTTCCGGATGGATCCTTGCCCCTGCTCACCACCAGGGATGCGTGCGCCGCCGGTGTCGGCCGGCAGGCCAGCTGCGGCGACGTCAAGGCCGGGCTCTCATTTCTGACCGGTATTCCCGTCAGCTTCGATCAGCAGATAACGGAGGTATCCGTTGCCGACGGTGACATCAACTTCAAAACTGCCGCGAAGGTCAACATTCATTTTGGCCCCCTGGATGATTACAGCTTGAAGTTCGAGGTCATCAGTCAGCTGATAGCCCGGACCGCGGCGGCCGGGAAAACGGTCACCATCGACGTTTCGGTTCCGGACCGGCCGGTGACGAAGACAACCTAGTTTCGAAGCTCCAGGCTCCCGGCTCGAAGCTCAAAGTTCCAGGCGCTTCCAATTCCTTGCTTCCGGTTTCCTGATTCCGGTTTTAGCTTCGTTGGTTCAGAGAGGCGCGGGAGCTATAAAGCCCATTTCTCATTCGATTTGGTTCTCTGCTAACGTCAAAATGAGTTGCAGCCGTTAAAGAGCCTGGGAGGCGGGGCCGGAAAACACCAAACCAGATCGTTGAAGTCACCCTCATGCAGGACAGATCAGAAAAGGAAAAAAGCCAAAAAACAATCGGCAGCGTCCGCAGGCCGGGGCGCAAGCCCCGCCCGGAAGCGTTGCCTCCCGCCTATCCGCCGGTGGTGGCCCTGGATGTCGGCACCACCAAAATCGCCTGCCTTATCGGTGAGTTGGGAGAGGACGGCAGGCTGGCGCGGGTTGCCGGAATTGGCAACGTCCCCGCCATGGGGATGCACAAGGGTGTGGTAGTCGATCTGCCTGGCGCATCCGCAGCTATCGCCGCCGCGGCCGATGCCGCGGCCGAAACTGCCGGTGTCGAGATAACCGGCGCTTATGTGGGCGTGGCGGGCTCACACATTGTCTCGATGAACCGGCGGGTTTTTCTCACCAATCCGAATCCCGACGGGCGGGTGACACAAGCCGAACGTAAAGACCTTCTGAACAAGCTGAAAAATGTTGAGGTATCGCCTGATTTGAAATTGATTCACGCCCTGCCGCGGCAGTACGTGCTTGACGGCCAGGATGGCATCAAGCGGCCGGTTGGCTTATGGGCCAGCCAGATTGAGATGGATGGGCATCTGGTGTTTGGCGCCATCAACTCGATCCAGAATCTCGTCGCCGCCGTCGAAAAAGCCGGGTTGACAGTTAAGGACATTATGCTGGAGCCGCTTGCTTCAAGTCAGGCATGCCTGAGCGAGCAGGAGCTGGAATCAGGGGTAATGCTGGTTGACATCGGCGGCGGCACCACGGATGTGGCCATGTTCTCGGGCGGCCGGCTGGTTCATTCTGCCGTGCTGCCGGTGGGAGGAAATCACTTTACCAAAGATATTTCGGTTGGACTAAAAGTGCCTCTGCCGGCGGCTGAGGAGATCAAACTCAAATTCGGACATGCGCAAAGCCATGTCGTTGAGGACATCGAGATGGTGAAGACCACGGTGTCTGTCGCCGGCGCTCCGGGAGATCGAACCGTTACCTTTTCCAAAAAGTTTCTGGCGCGGATTATCGAGGCGAGGATGGCTGAGATTTTCTCGCTGGTTTTGCGACAGGCGCAGGAGAGCGGATATCTCTCAAGTATTGCTGCAGGGATAGTGGTAACAGGCGGGTCGAGCCAGCTTGAGGGTACTTGCGGGCTGGCGTCCCAGGTGACCGGATTTCCATGCCGGTGCGGTTTGCCCACCGCGGTCGCGGACGTTATTGACATCCCCGTTAATCCCGTTTATGCTACCGCCGTAGGCTTACTTCTTTATGGAAGCGGGCGAATTAATGCGCGGGGGCCGAGTCAGCCGGCCGAACCCTCAATTGCTACTTTAGGGTTGTGGGAAGAGGTTCTGGCCAAGGTCAAGGGTTGGTTTGGACGGCGTAACAAAACCTAGACCCTGGAGGTTTTACCATTATGTTGGATCCTGGTAGCAGTTACCTGGCGGTAATCAGAGTTGTCGGGGTTGGCGGCGGCGGCACTAACGCGGTCAACCGGATGGTTGACGCCGGCCTCAAGGGCGTGGAGTTCATCGCCGTGAACACAGATGCGCAGGCGCTGCTCATGTGCGACGCCGATGTCAAGCTCCACATCGGCGGCAAGATTACCCAGGGTCTGGGAGCCGGGGCGAATCCGGAAGTGGGCCGCGAAGCAGCCGAGGAGAGCCGGGACGAAATTCGCGAGTCGCTCAAGGGCTCGGATATGGTGTTTGTCACGGCCGGCAAGGGAGGCGGCACCGGCACCGGCGCCGCGCCGGTGATCGCCGAGATCGCCAAGGAGTTGGGAGCGCTCACGGTCGGGGTTGTCACCCGGCCTTTCTCGTTTGAAGGCAAGCGCCGCAGCGACCAGGCGGAAGAAGGTATCCGGGCGCTCCGGGAAAAGGTTGACACCGTTATCATTATTCCCAATGACCGCCTGCTGCAGGTAGTTGAGAAACGCACATCAATTATTGACGCATTCAAGGTAGCCGACGATGTTCTCCGGCAGGGCGTGCAGGGCATCACCGACCTAATCACAGTTCCAGGGCTTATCAACCTGGATTTCGCCGACGTCAAGGCAATCATGAAAGACGCCGGTTCGGCGCTGATGGGAATTGGCGTTGCCGGCGGCGAGAATCGCGCCGCCGAGGCTGCCAAGGCGGCCATATCATCGCCGCTGCTGGAGGCGTCGGTGGAAGGCGCCACCGGGATTCTGCTAAATATCACCGGCGGGTCCGACCTCGGCCTGTTTGAGGTCAACGAAGCGGCGGAGGTCATCTCCAGCGCTGCCGATGCGAACTGTAACATTATCTTCGGGGCGGTCGTCGATGACGCCATCAAGGACGAGGTCAAAGTGACGGTGATAGCCACCGGCTTTGACAAACAGCCGGGACGGGTAGCTCGAGAGCGGCAGGCCGGAGAGACGCTTCTGAGAAAAACCGCCGGCGAGCCGCGGAGTCAGGGCGATGTGCCCGACTTTGAAGTAAACGATGACGTTCTTGATATCCCGACATTTTTAAGAGACAAGGACTGAAGCAGCTTTTCCCCAAAGAAATTACGGGGCAGGCTAAAAGCGGCAGGCTGGACGGCCTGCCGCTGTGCTTTTTATGGCATCAGGAGCAGCGCGCCCGCTGGGAAGGTGGCCGGCCGGGCTGCCGGCAGAGAAGAGCTTGTCAGAACACGATCAGTTCCCTGTTCTTTTCTGTCTGTATAGTCAAAGGCAACGCCAGGAGCAGCCCCGTCAGGGGGCCGTTCCTCCGGCTTCAGGTCATTGATATATTTCATGAATAATTGCCGGCAGGCGCGGCCCTTAAGCTATACTGGTGAAGCGCGGCCGCAGCCCGGTCCGGTCTTCGGAAACCGGACTGGCTTGAGTCGCCGCCGGATGATATGGAAGGCAAAAGCTCACAAATATATGACGGCATCAGCAGCTACGGATCTTTCTCTCCCCTGAATTCTTTTTTCCGGATGCCGCTGGCGTGGCGTTTTAACCGCGCTCCGGCCGGCGTTGAAGTTTTTTTTACAACCAGGATGGGCGGCGCCAGCGCTCCTCCTTTCGATTCGCTTAATCTGGGCTTTCATGTGGGAGACGATCCCGAGCTTGTTATTCGCAACCGTACCACCGTCAGTGAAATTTGCGGCTTCGATCCCGCCAGTATCACTGCTCCTCGCCAGCGGCATACGGGTGCCGTCCGCTTGGTTGAGCAGGAAGAAGAGATCGGCGCAGGAGCCGACCGGGAAGAGTCGGTCTTTGATCCCTGCGACGGCCTTGTGACTGCTTTCCGCCACGTTCCCCTGCTGTTAAATTTCGCCGATTGCCTGCCCGTGGTGCTCGCAACGGACGCTCCCCGGCCGGCTGTGGCCGTCCTGCACGCCGGCAGGCGGGGGTTGATGGAAGGGGTGATTGCGGGCGGCGTGGCCCTGATGACAGGGCTGGGCGCCGAACCCGCTGGCATTACCGCCGCCCTCGGGCCCGCCATTGGCCCCTGCTGTTACGAGGTGGGGCCGGAGATTTCCCGGCAGTTTGAGGCCAGGTTCGGCCGGGAAGCGGTCCAGGGGGAGAGCGTCGATCTGGCGGCGGCGGCAATCATCGATTTGAAAAAAACCGGCCTGGCCCCGGCGAATATCCACCTGCTTGATATCTGTACTTGCTGTGACAAGGATTTCTTTTCCTACCGGCGCGACGGCACGACAGGCCGCCACGCCGCCGTTGCCTGGATAAGATAATGCCGCAAGCGAACAAACGAATGGTTGAATAAATCAGCGGTGACGGCTATCATTGACAAACATTTTCAAATAGCCGGTCAAATTTTACATAAGAAAAGTGAGTGGGTCTTAAATGTGTCTGAATCCGCTGATTAAAAAAAGTTTTCTTTTCCTGGGTCTGCTGTCACTCACCGGTTTGATATTTACTTTAACTTCCAGGAATGTTCTTGCGGCAGGCAATCCGTCAAATCCCGGACTTTCCCAGGGGGAATCATCATTTGCCGCACAGGGACAGGATCAGGGGAGTCTGCCCGGCGGAACGCCCGTGAAGCTCGCGGTGATCCTGCAGCTGCGAAACCGGCAGGCCCTGAATGATCTGATAATCGCGCAAAATACTCCCGGCTCGCCTTCATATCAAAAATTTCTAACGCCACAAGAATTCCTGAGCGCCTACGGGCCAACCAAGCATGACTACGATGCCGTTGCGGCTTTTCTTTCCGGAAACGGTTTTACCGTCACGACTACCACCAACCGGCAGCTTGTCATTGCTCAGGGGACCGCCGCCCAGGCCGAACGGGCGTTTGGGACAGAGCTCCATATTTATAACTACAGGGGCAGGCGGGAATACGCAAACGCGACGGCTCCCCGGGTTCCGGCCGGACTTGCCACGGTAATAAAGGGAGTTCAGGGGCTTGACTCAAGCCGGCTGGAACCGGCGATCAAGGCAAACACCACCGCCGGCGTGACACCCCAGTCATCCGGCCCTGCCGGCTACACCCCCGGTCAGATCTCAACCGCTTATGATTACCCGAATCAGCACGGCTATAGCGGCAGCGGCAGGACCATAGCCGTGGCGACATTTGCCGATTATAACGATTCCGACGTACAGGCCTTTGAAACCCAGTTTGGGTACAGTCCGGCCAGTCTCAGCCGCGTGATTGTCGGGTCAAATCCGGGTGTTGGCTATGGTGGCGATGAAACCACGATGGATATAGACTGGTCCACATCTCTGGCGCCGGGCGCCAGGGAGCTGGTTTATATCGCTCCCAATGACATGAGCGATATTACCGCCGATTACAACCAGATTGTCACCGACAACAAGGCAGATGCGGTCACAACCTCATGGGGAGCTTGCGAGCAATCCTGGGGTAGCGCCGGCATCACTCAGGATGACGGCATCATCGAGCAGGGCGCCGCGCAGGGGCAGACGTGGTTCGCCGCCGCCGGCGATAGCGGGTCAGATGACTGTCAAAACGGCGGTAGTGGTGTGGATTATCCGGCTTCGTCGCCGTATGTCACCGCGATGGGAGGGACCTCGCTGCAGTTAAACGCTTCCGGTGGCATTGCTTCCGAAACGGTCTGGAATAATTTCAATATCGGGGGCGGCGCTTCGGGCGGGGGCACCTCCACGGTTGAGAGTTTGCCTGCCTGGGAATACGGCTCTCCCTATTTTGCCAATGGCTACCGGTGGACATCGGACATGGCCATGGACGGCGATCCTTACACGGGGATGCCTGTTTATTATAATCATAAATGGGGGCAGTACGGCGGCACCAGCATCGATGCTCCCTTCGCCTCGGCCCTGGCCGCAGAGATCGGTCAGTTTGGCAAGGAACGGCTGGGCATTTTTGCCTCCCGGATCAACCGGCTGGCAAATTCTTCCAGTTACGCCACGGTACTGCATGACATCACCTCCGGAAACAATGGAGCTTACCAGGCCGGTACGGGTTGGGACCCACCCTCAGGCTGGGGCAGCCCGGACGGTTATAAATTGCTGCTGGATTTTGGTGTCACCAGGCCTGACCTGAGTTTGAAGTACATCAGCGCCGGCTGGGGTTCGATCGATAATTACAGCAAGGGACTGCTGTCTGTTTACTACCAGATCAGCAACACCGGCGGCGGCGATGCTTTCAACGTCGAGATCACCGGCGCACCTAGCACAAATGGAGTGACTTTGTCTAACATCGTTCCCGATCCGGTCGGCAATATCAGCGCCGGCAGCGCCGCTACCCTTGCGCTTATATATCATGTCCCTGCCGGGGTCGGCTCTTTCGTCACCACGGTAGATGCTTCGGCCGGGGATGCCGTCGGCGGCAGTTACACTTATCCATAGAACGGCCTTAAACGCAGATTCGGCGCCGCCGGACTGAAAATGAGCCGGGCGGCTCCCGGAGGCGACCAATCCTGCAAACCGGCTCGCTCGCCGGCTGATAGCGCACTGATTCTCCGTGTTCAAACCACCGCTGCCCGCCTGCCTGTTTTAAGTTAGAATCTATCTTCGTTTACCAACGACATTTTCAGCTGGATTTTATGAAACGGAGCCTGAAGACCGCCGCCGATCTTGACGTGGACCGGATCCGCGCCAATCTCGAGAAGGTCAGGAAAGAAACTGACGCCGCCTGCCGGAGGGCCGGCCGGGGTCCGGGAGAGGTTGAGATTCTCGCCGCGGCCAAATATGTCGCGCCGGATGGGCTGACGGCGCTGGCCGAAGCCGGCATCAATCTCATCGGCGAAAACCGCGCCCAGGACCTGGTGGTAAAGCACAGTCTGCACGGGGATCGCTTCACCTGGGATTTCATCGGGCACCTGCAGAGCAACAAGGTGCGACAGATTCTGCCACTGGTGCGGCTGATCCATTCAGTGGATTCGCTTTCCGCGGTGGCGGAAATCGACCTGCGCACCAACGGTCCAACACCAACAAATGTGCTCCTCGAAGTCAATATTGGCCAGGAGGAGGGCAAGTATGGTATCATTCCTTCCGAAGTTGACCGCTTCCTGGAGGAGGCAAAAAAATATCTCAAGGTGAACTTCACCGGCTTGATGACAATGCCACCACTGGCGGCCGACCCCGAAGTTGTCCGTCCCGCTTTTGCGGCGTTGCGCCGCATGGCTTCCCGGCTCTCCCGGGAATGGCGGGGCAGATATCAATTCCATCATCTTTCCATGGGCACCAGCCACGATTTTGCCGTGGCCGTGGAAGAAGGGGCGACTATCATCAGGGTCGGAGGCGCGTTGTTTGAATGACTCCCGGCCGGAAAGGCCGCGGGCCCAGACATGCTTGCAAATACAAAACGGCGCCGCCGGAAGAAACGGCGACTCCGGAAAAAGGGATAGCAGGGCAGGGGTAGAAAAAATGAGCAAAAAGAAGTGGAGAATCAAGGACGGGCAGGGATTCGTTTCCGGCCCGGAGGCGAGCCTCATGCAGTACTCGAAGCATGCCTGTGAAGTCTCTACCGGTACTGGAGGTGATTATCATCGCTGCTAACAGCATGTGGAACAAAGCACTGGTTTATTTCGGACTGGCCGAAGACAGCTTTGATCCAGATATTGAATTTGACAAGGAAGAGGAACACCTTGCCGCGCACCGGGAGCTGGAGGAATCTTACCGCGAGCGGCCGAACGTCCGGAAGATCAGCAGGCGGGACCGCAAGCGCCGGATAGATTACGACGACATCTATCCGGAGGAAAAGAAGGTGGCCCGGGTGCGGCCCCTCCGGGCAGCGGAACCTCCGGTCAATGTCCGCGTTCACCTGGTGATGCCCAAGAGTTTTAATGACGCGCAGCAGGTGGCGGACAAGTTTCGCGCCGATGTGCCTGTAATTCTCAACCTCCAGACGGCAGATACCGAGCTGGCCAAACGGCTGATCGATTTCTCCAGCGGGCTCACGTACGCGCTGGACGGCGGGATGCAGCGGGTCGCCGACAAGGTGTTTCTGCTAACGCCACGGAACGTGGACGTATCCGCGGAGGAGCGGGCGCGGTTAATGGAGAAGGGGTTCTTTAACCAGTCATGATAATCGACAAAATCGGCATCATAGGGTCGGGCAGCATCGGGACGGCGTTCGTCAAGGGATGGGTCAGGTCCGATCCGGCGATGGCTGGACGCATCATGGTGACCGATGCTTTCCTGCCGGCGGCGGAAAATCTGGGCAGCGAAGCGGGGGTGTCGCTGGCCCGGACCAACGCTGAGGTGGTTGATAAAAGCGACCTGATCTTGCTGGCCGTCAAGCCGCATGATGTTGAGGCGGCGCTTAAAGACACGGTGGCGGAGTTTGGTCGCGGCAAGGTTTTGGCTTCCGTGGCTGCCGGCCGGACCATCGCTTTTCTGGAAGCAATGTTCCCCATGGACGTGGCCGTCTTTCGCCTGATGCCCAATGTCGCCGTGGAGGTAGGAGCCGGCACGATAGCTTTCGCGGCGGGCAATTACGTCGATCCCGACACCGAAGAACGGGTGGGCGAGCTGTTTGCCCCGCTGGGCCAGGTGGTTGATCTGCCGGAGAAGCTTTTTGCCGCCGCCACCGCCATCGGCGGCAGCGGCCCGGGATTCCTGGCGTTGATGGTTGATGCCTTCATCGATGCGGGCGTAATGGCGGGTCTCCCCGCCGGCGCCGCCCGGGAGCTGACGATTTCCATGCTTAACGGGACGGCGAGGCTCATGACCGAGGCTGGTCTGACGCCGCTCGAGTTGAGGCGGCGGGTGACATCGCCAGCCGGCACCACCGCCGCCGGCCTGGCGCAACTGGAGCGCGACGGCGCCCGCTCGGCGATCATCGACGCCGTCCAGGTGGCGGTTGACCGCGCTCATGAGCTTGGCTGATCATGAGCAACGCTACCGTCGCCAGTTATGTTGATGCCCTTTTTTGGGTCTATTACGCGCTCATCATTGCCAGGGTTTTTTTCAGCTGGATCCGGCTGCCCTCCGGTCCGATCCTGATGATTTACCGTTTTGTCTATGACGTTACCGAGCCGTATCTGGGTTTGTTCCGCCGCTTTATCCCGCTGGTGGGACCGATTGACTTTAGTCCGTTTATTGGTTTGATAGTCCTTTTGATTATCCAGAGCATCGTACATAACTTGATAGCTTGATCTGACCGCATCCTAAAAAATACAGGGAGGAAAGGCCATGAAGTTGACACCGCTAGATATCAGGCATAAGGAGTTTTCCCGCGCCATGCGCGGCTACAGGGATCTGGAGGTAGATGAGTTTCTCGATGAGATTGCGGACGAATTCGAGCGCATTTTCAATGAGAACATCGATTACCAGGAACGGCTGGAGAAAGTCGAAGGCAAGGTTGAGCAGTACCAGAACATCGAGGAAACCCTGAAGAAGACGCTCGTCTCGGCGCAGCAGCAGGCGGAGGAGATGAAGCAGAATTCGAAGAAAGAAGCCGATCTGATTCTGCGTGACGCGGAGCTGAAATCGCGGAGCATCCTCAACGATTCCTATGCCGAGCGGCAGAAGATCCAGCGGTCCGTCCAGGCGCTCAAGCAGAAACAGGAAGACCTGAAATATCAGATGAGGACAATGCTGGAAACCTATCTGAACATTCTTGACCAGGAAGGGGAGCTTCCCGGCGAGGAGCTTTTCGAGACGGCTGTCGCGCCGGAGACGCCGCCGGCCGCAGCCGCCCCTGAAGTTATTGAAGCTTCACCGGCGGCGGAAAAAGCTGTGGAAGGTGACATAAAGACCAGGACAAATCATGCAGTTGATGTTCCGGATGACGAGCAACCCGGGGCAGAACCGGTAACCACCAGGGTGCAGGCCTCGGCGCCGGCGGGGCCAGCGCCGGCGGGGCCGGAAAACAAGGCAGATCCGCGCCAGCCATACCGGGCCCGGCCGCTCGAACCTGCTGAAGAGCCTAAGGAAAGCGACAATCCCTTCGCCGACGTTGAGGTCGATACCAGCGAGGGTGACTTTAAATGGTAAAAAAATGCAGATGGCAGATAAAACTTCTTGATAAAGCAATACTTCTTGATAAAGCAATAAATAATGACATAATGTTTCGTAACAGAAACTGGAAACAAGATACTTTGAACTTATGAACTTATGAACTTTAAAGAAACGGCGGCGGGCGTGCTTTTGAGCGTCCGCGTCCTTCCGGGCGCCCGCAAGTCCGCCCTGGCCGGGGAGGAAAACGGGCGGCTCAAGGTCAGGTTGCAGGCCCCGCCGGTAGAAGGCAAGGCCAACAAGGCTCTCATCGCTTTTTTGGCCGGAGAGCTTGGCCTGAAGAAAAACCGGGTGGAACTGAGAACCGGCCACCGCTCCCGCGACAAGCTGGTTCTGCTCAAGGGGATGGGCCCGCGCCAGGCGGCTGACATGATAGAATCAGTCTTGCGAGGGAATAAATAACACGTGCCCTCTGTCGGAATGACCCGGAAGCCGGCCGGCTCGGGTGTTGCCCTGTCTTTTCAGTTACGCTGCCTGAATTCCGGGATGTGCTTTAAATGTCTGCAAGCCCGTCAACAAAACAAAAAGAAAGACTGATTGAGCTGCGCGCCCGGCTTGAGAACAATATCGAGCATCTGCGACACGACCTTGACCGGGCTCAGCAGCAGCTGGCCGATGAGGCAGGCAGCGAGGACCGCCTGGCTGAGGCGGCGGGCCTGGTGCAAAGCCGGGAAACCGGCGTTTCCCTGGAGGAACAGCTTTCGACGCTGCTCGAGCGGGTTGAGGCCGCCATTCTGGCGATTGACGAAGGCAGATACGGCATCTGCGCCGCCTGCGGGCGTCCGATCCCGGATGAGCGGCTCGAGGCGGTGCCCTACGCCGAGCGCTGCGTCGATTGCCAGCGAAAAAAAGAAAAGAGATAAGCCGGTGCACCGCGCTTCCGTAAAACTGCTTTCCCGGATTATTGTATTTCTTTGGGCCGATCAGGTTGCCAAACTTTTCATCCGTGAGCTAATGACCCCGTTTCAATCGATCCGGGTGCTTCCCTTTTTCCATATCGAGTACGTGCGCAACCAGGGCATAGCCTTTGGAATATTCGAAGGGCATACGGCCGTCATCATTGTAATTAGTTCCTTGATCGTGGGGCTGCTGGCGCTTGCCGCCGTTGTCGTGCGGCATGACGGCCGCTGGACCTGGCCTTTTGTCCTTCTGGGCGCGGGCAGCCTCGGCAACCTGATTGACCGTCTCTGGTTTGGCAGCGTTACCGACTTCATCCGGCTGCCACACTGGCCGGCATTTAATTTTGCCGATGCGTTCATCGTCATCGGCGTTGTGCTGCTGGTCCGGGCGATGCTCTGGCGGCGGGAGCCGGAGTCCATCGAGGGCTACTGGTATGAGAACGGGAATGGCTGGGAAGGAGAGGGGGAGCCCGACTGGCAGAATGACGACGCATGGGATCAAACAGATGAACAGCCCGGCGGTCCGTTTAATTCCGAAGGCGTTGACTTGGTGGCTGGCGGCGGGCGCCTGCTGGAAACGGATGAACTTTTTAAAGTTTAAAGCTCAAAATCCTTTTACTCACTTCCCCGCCGGCTGAGGTTCGACAAACAGTCTGCGGTGACTCGCCAGATTTACAACCGGCGAGCTCAAGGTATTTGCGAGCCCCCTTTTTAAAAAGAATCCTGCTGGTGGACGTTGATTCACATTCCTGACATCGAAACTCCAGAACCGGAAACCTCGAACTTTGAACGCTGAAGTAAAAATCACTGTCCCGCGTGAACGCGAGGGTGAGCGCCTGGATCTGGTGCTTTCAGCCGCGCCGGAGGTAGGCTCCCGGGCGGCGGCACAGAAGCTGATCGCCGGCGGGCATGTGCGGGTAAATGGCAAGAACCAGGGAAAGAGCTACCGCGTCTCCGCTGGCGAGCAGGTCGATGCCCGGCTGCCGGCGGCGCCGGAGCTTGTCGCGGAGTCGATGGATCTGAAAGTCATTTTTGAGGATGAGTATCTTCTTGTTGTTGACAAGCCGGCTGGAGTTGTCACCCATCCCGCCAAAGGGCATGATTCGGGCACCCTCGTGCATGGCCTGCTCGGGCATCAGATTGCCGGCGGAGATCATCCCCGGCGCCCGGGGATCGTCCACCGGCTGGACAAGGACACCTCGGGGCTGCTCATTGTCGCCAGGGATGATGAGACACACCGGCGGCTGACCGGGATGCTGGCGAGCCACGATATCGATCGCACTTACCTGGCTCTGGTGCACGGCCGGTTTGAGACGGCCACCGGAACGGTGGACGCGCCGATTGCCCGTGACAGCGCCAGCCGGCAGCGGATGGCCGTCGCCCGCGGCCGCGGCCGCGCGGCTATTACGCACTTCGAGGTGCTCAGGAGCTGGAGCGGAGCCCCGGGCAAGCCTGAAGGCGCCGGCAGCTCATCTGTACGGGACGGGTTCTCACTCCTCAGGGTGAAACTGGAGACGGGCCGGACCCATCAGATCCGGGTCCACCTGGCGGCGATCGGTCATCCCGTCGCCGGTGACAAGCTCTACGGCCGCCGCGACAAGCTTGCGGTCGGGAGGCAGTTTTTACATTCGGCGCGGCTCGTCTTCCGGCATCCGCGTACCGGAGAAATCATCGACGTATCCTCACCGCTTCCCGGCGACCTTGCCAAAGTGCTTGACAATCTGGAAAAACCTTGAACCTCGAACCTTGCACTCTTGCCAACCGCCTGTTGTAAACTATAGTAAAGTTCATCAACTTCCCTAAGGAATGACCGTTTGGATGTCCCCAGATTAATGGTGTCGGCGCCGCACCGCAGCTCCGGCAAGACGACGCTTAGCATCGGCCTATGCGCGGCCCTCGCCGCCAGCGGCGTCAAGGTGCAGGCGTTTAAGAAAGGGCCCGATTTTATCGATCCGATGTGGCTGTCGGCCGCCACCCGGCGCGACTGCCGGAATCTTGATCTGTTCATGATGGGCGAGGACCGGGTCCTCGAGTCGTTCGCCGAAAACGGCGCCGGCGCCGGCCTCGCCATCGTGGAAGGCAACATGGGGCTCTACGACAGTATCGAGGTGGACGGCCGCGGCAGCACCGCTGACATGGCCCGGACGCTGGGAGCCCCCGTGATCCTCGTCATCGATACCCGCAACATGACAAGGTCCGTGGCGCCACTTATTCAGGGCTTTACCGGATTTGAGCCAGATATCAACATTGCCGGCATCATTCTCAACAAGGTCTCCGGTTCCCGGCATGAAGACAAGCTGCGCCAAGTGATCGAGCGTTACACCGACGTCGAGGTAGTCGGCGCCATCCGTCGCCACCCGGAGATGGGCATCATCATGCGTCATCTCGGGTTGCAACCGGCCGGTGAATCCCTGGCGCCTGATGATGTCGTCGCCAAAATTGGTGACATCGTTGCTGCGGGCGTTGACCTGAAGCAGATCCGCCGCATCGCCGGGTCGGCGCCGCGCCTGGCGGCCGCCCCGCCGGCTGACGCCAGGCCGGCCGCAACCGGGCGCCGGCCTTCGGTCCGCCTCGGGATCGCCCGGGACCGCGCCTTTACCTTTTACTATCCCGAGAACCTGGAGGCGCTGGCGGCAGCCGGCGCCGAGCTGGTTCCCTTCAGCCCCACGAGCGATCCGGAGCTGCCGCCGGGATTAAACGGCCTGTACATCGGTGGCGGTTTTCCCGAGGTGTTCATGGAGGAACTGGAAGCCAATGGCTCCCTGCGGGAGCAGATCCGCGCGGCAGCGGCCGCCGGCATGCCGGTCTACGCCGAGTGCGGCGGCCTCATGTATCTGGCCAGGCAGATCACCTGGAAGGGGAAAACGCGAAGGATGGTTGGAGCGCTGCCCTGTGACATCCTCATGCATGAAAAGCCGCGCGGCCACGGCTACGTTGAGCTTCGGGCAACCGGAGCCGGCGGCTGGTTTGAGCCGGGTCTGAAGATCCGCGGTCATGAGTTTCACTATTCCGAGATTGTCAATGCCGGGGAGGTTGGATTTGCATATGACATGCTTCGCGGCACCGGCCTGGACCGGCAGCACGACGGCATCATTTACGGCAACGCGCTGGCGTCATACACTCACCTGCACGCGCTCGGCTCCCCGGGGTGGGCCCCGGGTTTTGTGGAATTTGTCAAAGGGAAGAAAGTTACCAGTTTATAGTTTCTAATAATTAGCCGGGACGGCTTTTCTCCCGCCAGCGACGAGGGGACATTTTTCTTCCGCTGGAACGCTCCAGGAAAAATATCCCCTCACCGCTTTAGAAAAGCCGCCAAAACAGAAACTATCAACGGGAAAGTGGTTTTAGGATGCCATCAATTAAGAAAGATGTGATGCAGGCGCTGCTGGACGCCGATTTTGCGCTGATCGCGGAGCTGGCCAAACAGCACAAGCGTGTGTTCAGCATTCTGATCTCCGTCACTTTTGACAAGGAGAGCCTGATCGCCTGGCGCGCCATCGAGGCGATGGGGGTGGCGGTCGGTGCGGTCGCCGACGAGAGTCCGGCAAAGGCGCGCGACATCATCCGGCGGCTGCTGTGGTCGGTGACGGAGGAATCGGGCTCGATCGGCTGGAGTGCGCCGGAGATGCTGGCGGAGGCCGTGGTCAACCGCCCCGGGCAATTTCTTGACCTGCCGCCGATCATCCTCTCACTGAGCGACGAGCCCCCCTTCCTGCGGGGAGTGCTGTGGGCAATGGGCCGGCTCGCCGAAGCGGGGCTCGGCACGCCACATAAAACCCGCCCCCTGGTTTTAGAGTGCCTTTCCCACCCCGACCCCGCGGTAAGAGGTCTCGCCGTCTGGACCGCCGGTCAGATGAAGATTTCAGCCACCGATCAGGTTGCCGCTGCTCTGGCCCGTGACCAGGCCTCCTTTTCGCTGTACCGGGGCGGCAAGCTCGTCAGCGTCAGGATTGGCGATCTGGCTTCGTCTTTTTCCCACGGTTTGCAGGTAAAATAGCTTTTCGCGGCTGCCCGCAAAACATTTATCGCCGGCTATTGACATGAAGTCCAAACGGGTGTAAATTCTCTTTTGTCTATACCTGGCGTGGTATAGGTCCCCCCGGCAAGAAATTAATTTAAGCCAGATCGGGCTTTTTGCTTATTGACACGCCTTTAGCCATCATGATATTTTTCCCATACTTCACGGGGTATGGTGGGGATTTGAGGGGCAATTCTTTTTAGCATTCTGTACCATGGTTACGGCTTCCTACTGTGAAACGGACGAAAGGGAAGAAGAATGAGTGGACTCACACTGGTCTTCGGTCTGTTTTTCTATGTATCGCTGGCGATTTTCCTCGGTGGTTTTCTGGGGAAAATCTGGCAGTATGCTTCCACTCCGGCGCCGCTAAAGATTCCCTTGACGCCGGCTCCCGTCACTGCCGGCGGCGTGGGTATCCGCTATCTGCAGGAAGTTTTCGTTTTCAAAAGCCTGTTTAAGGGCAACAAGCTGCTTTGGGTTGGAGGTTATCTCTTCCATCTGGGCCTCCTGCTTGTTCTCGTCGAACACCTCCGGTTTATCATCGTTCCCACCTCTTCGATTCTGAATTTCCTTGTAGCGTTTGATCTTTATTCAGGGTTTGTCCTCCTGGCCGCGCTCGTATTTCTGTTCATCCTCAGGGTAGCGGTCGACCGGCATGCTTACATTTCCCTGGTTAATGATTATCTGCTGCTGCTGCTGCTGATGGGCATCGCCGGCACCGGGCTTTTGTCCAGATTCTGGTCCGGAGGACACATCCGGGCAAGCATCCCTGAGATTAAGGCATTTGTTGGGGGGCTGGTAACCTTCCATAATATTGGTGCGGTTCCGACGAACAAGCTTTTTTTGATTCATTTCAGCCTGGTAATGCTGCTGCTTATCTATTTCCCGTTCAGCAAGCTAATGCACGCCGGCGGCATTTTCTTCAGCCCGTCCCGGAATCAGGTTGATAATCCCAGAGAAAGGAGATGGACGACGCCTTGGGTGAAAGTGCGGCCCACCGCCACCCTTCCCAGGCTGGAGAGGGAGGCTGCCGCGGCCCCGGTACAGGCGGCGCAAGCGGCTCCGGAATCAACCGCGGAGGCCTAGGCTGGGATACATTAAGGTTGTAAGCCGAGACTTGCATTAATTGAAGCTCGGAAGGAAACTCGCGAGGTTAAGATCGCAAACAGTGAGGCCTCGGACATAAATCACAAGGAGGAAAAAATGAGTTTCGAGTTTGAAGGCAAGACCTATGAGACAGATGATGACGGTTACCTGATTAATCTGGACGACTGGAACCGGGAAGTCGCCGGTCACATCGCCGAGATGGAGGGCGTCGAGATGACGGATGCCCATTGGGAGGTAGTTGACTTTCTGCGCAACTACTATTCGGAGTACAGCATCGCTCCGGCCATCAAGATTCTCATCAAGGAGATGAAGAAGATGTTTGGTCCGGACAAGGGCAATAGCGCTTATCTCTACAATCTGTACCCCGCCGGCCCGGCGCTGCAGGCTTGCAAGATCGCGGGTCTGCCGAAGCCAACCGGTTGTGTCTAAGGTCTAAGAGCTTTTGGTTCTTGCCGCCGCCGGCCGGCCGGCCGTGCCCGCCGGCGGCGGGTAACCCGCCACCGTTTTGAAGGTTGCGAAAGGATAAAGTCTTATGGCAGATAAGCCTGCTGAGAAAACGTTGATTGACATAGTTACTGAATCCGACCATGTAAAGGATCTCAAGGGACCGGAACTGACCGGGGAGATCAATGTTCCCCGGGTCGAGGAAGGTTATGCGGTAACGGGCAACTATGCGCACGTCCGTCCCTACCCCGCCAAACCGGACATCATGGACTCGCTCGGGTTCCCGGAAACAATTGTTGATAATTGGGAAGAAGCGGCTATCAAACGGCTGGGTGAGCTTCTGGAAAAGTACAAGTCGCTTCAGGTCTATCTTGATATCTGCGTCAGATGTGGCTCCTGCAGCGACAAGTGCCAGTTTTACCTGGGTACGGGCGATCCTAACAATATGCCGGTGGCCCGGGCGGAGCTGCTGCGTAAGATTTACAAGAAATATTTCACTACCGAAGGCAAGCTTTTCGGCAGGTTTGCCGGCGCCCGGAAGCTTGACCTGAAGGTGCTTGGCGAATGGTACGCCTATTTTCACCAGTGCTCGCAGTGCCGGCGCTGTTCGGTTTTCTGCCCGTACGGGATTGACACGGCCGAGATCTCCATGGCGGCCCGGGAGATCATGGACGCCATCGGCCTGGGGCAAAAGTATACGGACATGACCATCGGCAAACTGCTGGAGGTCGGCAATAACCTGGGAATGAACGAGAAAGCGCTGAAGGCGACGCTGGAATCAATGGAGGAAGACATTGAAGAGGAAGATGGCGTTCCGGTCAAGCTGCCGCTCGATGTCGAGGGCGCCGACGTTCTTCTCGTCACCCCGTCGGCCGACTTTTTCGCCAGCCCGCACGTGGAGTCGTTGATTGGCTACGCGAAGGTTTTCCATCAGGCCGGCATCAGCTGGACGATGAGCTCGCTGGCTTCCGAGGCCGGCAATTTCGGCATGTTTATCGGCAATTATACGTTGATGCAGAAAGCGGCGACGCGGATCCGCAACGCCATCGAGCAGATCAAGCCCAAGCGCCTCGTCGTCGGCGAATGCGGTCATGCCTGGCGGGTCGCGTATTCATTCTGGAACACCCTGATCGGCCCCTTTGATTCGCTTGACCCAAATTATCCGGCGCCGCAGCATATCTGTGAATTAACGCTTGACCTGGTCAAGCGCGGCGCCATCAAGCTGAATAAAGAGGCGAACGACGAGTTCACGGTCACTTTCCATGACTCGTGCAACGTGGCCCGTGGCACCCGGATGGGAACCAGGCCGGGGGGCCAGTTCACAATCCCCCGCGATCTGATCAAGGCATCCTGCAACAAATATGTGGAAATGGATCCCGCGACAACAATGGAAAAGACATTCTGTTGCGGCAGCGGCGGCGGGTTGCTCACGGATGAGATCATGGAAGTCAGGGT
Source organism: Actinomycetota bacterium (assembly GCA_023489275.1). Classification (GTDB taxonomy): domain Bacteria; phylum Actinomycetota; class Thermoleophilia; order BMS3ABIN01; family BMS3ABIN01; genus JACWAD01. Next base: position 9,764 of record JAMDDD010000006.1, on the reverse strand, counting down.
GGCGGGCGCCATGCCCAGGATGCAGGCGCTGCATGCTGTCATGGAAAGCGACGGCGTCAACTTTATGGCTCTGATCTGCGCTATCTGCAAAGCCTCATTCACCAAGATCATGCCAAAATATGGAGTTCCCATGGAAGTGGCCGGGGGCGTGCATCAACTCGTCGGCAGAGCGATTGAACTGGGGGCGAAAGAATGAGAACGAAAGCAATTATCGGATTTATAATTTTCTTCATCGTTTTGATGTCGCCTTTCATTGTCAACGCGGCCGGCCAGGATATGTTCCATGGGGCCAACCAGCCGGCGCTGTCTGCCGTTCATGTTCAGTATGGCGCGATGATGCCGCCGCTGGAGCTCATGCAGACACACATGTTTAATATCAGCACTATCAACAAGCAGTACGGGGGCACGCAGAATTGTCTGAAATGTCACAGCAAGGCAAATTTCTGCGACCAGTGCCATGGCTATGTGGGCATCAGGCCGTCGATTGGCAGTAGCTAACGCCGCGCCGGCTTAACGTTCACAAAGTCTTTTGGTTGCCCTCCGGTTAAGACATTCTGTCAACTGTGCCGCTTAAATGTTGCTCGAGCGCAGCATTAAAATACAAAGGAGGATTATTAAATGGCGGAAGAGTTAAAAACTCCACTCTTAGATGAGCTGGAAAAGGGTCCCTGGCCCAGCTTCATCACAGACATCAAGAGCATGGCCGACAAGGAGATGCCGCGCGATCTCCTCAGGCAGCTGGAGAAATCCTATGAGGACAAGCGCGGTTACTGGAAGCACGGCGGTCTCGTCGGTGTCATGGGTTATGGCGGCGGCGTCATCGGCCGTTACTCCGCTCTCCCGGAAGAGTTCCCGGGTGTTTCCCACTTTCACACAGTGCGCGTCAACCAGACCTCGGGCTGGTTCTATACCTCGGATGCCCTGCGTGAGATCATCGACATCTGGGACCAGCACGGCTCCGGGCTCTACAACATGCACGGCTCCACCGGTGACATGGTTCTGCTGGGAACCCGTACCGAGGAGCTGGAGCCCACGTTTCAGGCGCTGACGGAAAAGGGCTGGGACCTGGGTGGTTCCGGTTCCGATCTGCGGACCCCGAGCTGCTGCGTCGGCCCGGCGCGCTGCGAGAACGCCTGCTACGACACGCTGAACATGGCGTACGAGATCACCCATAACTATCAGGATGAACTGCACCGCCCCATGTTCAATTACAAGTTCAAGATCAAGATGGCCGGCTGCCCCAACGACTGCGTCGCCGCCATCGCCCGTTCCGACATGGCGGTCATCGGCATCTGGAAGGATGACATCAAGGTCAACCAGGCCGAGTTCGCCAAATACCTGGACGACGGCTATAACGTTCAGGAGTTCGTGGTCGAGAAATGTCCCACCAGCTGCATCACGGTAGAGGGCAAGGAGATCAAGATCGACAACAGTAACTGCGTCAAGTGCATGCACTGCATCAACCGGATGCCAAAGGCGCTGTCTGTTGGCGATGACAAGGGCTTCGCCATTAACATCGGCGCCAAGGCGCCTATCGTCGAAGGCGCCCTCATCGCCCAGAGCATCATCCCGTTCATGAAGATCGAGGACGGCGACTATGATGGACTTTATGATCTCATCGAGCGCATCTGGGAATTCTGGGATGAGCATGGCATGGCCCGCGAGCGGATCGGCGAGTTCATTGAGCGCGTCGGCCTGGCCACCTTCCTCGAAGGCGTCGGCCTGGAGCCGCTGCCGACCATGGTCAAGCATCCGAGAGAAAATCCCTACATCTTCTACGAGGAGTACTACGAAGAAGAGGGCGAAGGGAAAAGCGAGGAATAATTAATTTGTCACTCTGAGGCGCGGAGCGCCGGTTTCAGGAACTTCGCTTCGCTCAGGATGACAGACTCGATCCGATAAGGAGGTCGGAACCACATGGCAACAGAAGCAAAAAGAGTAACGGATATAGGGCCGCCGCATTACGAGAAGTTCCTGCATCCGTTGGTCAAGGAAAATTACGGCAAGTGGCAGTACCATGAATCGCTGGGTCCGGGCCTGCTGGCCCATACCGGCCCCGCCGGGACCCTCTACAGCGTCAGGATGTCCTCTTCGAGGCTGGTCTCTTCGAACTTCCTGCGCATGGTCTGCGACCTGGCGGACAAGTATGCGGACGGCTATTTCCGCTTTACCAGCCGCAACAATGTCGAATTCCTGCTGGCGAAAAAGGACAACATCGAACCGCTCAAGAAAGAGATCGAGGACAAAGGCTTTCTGGTAGGCGGCACCGATAACGCCATTTCCAACGTGGTCCACACCCAGGGCTGGGTGCACTGCCACTCGGCGGCGACCGACGCTTCCGGGCTGGTCAAAGTGGTCATGGACGAGCTATCGGAGTACTTTACTTCCCAGAAGCTGCCCCATAAGCTGCGTGTGGCCGTGGCCTGCTGCCTGAACATGTGCGGCGCGGTGCACGCGTCTGACATCGCCATTCTGGGCTTGCACCGGACCCCGCCGCGGATTGACAACAATACGCTGCCGAACCTGTGCGAAATCCCGACGACGGTGGCTTCCTGTCCGAACAACGCCATCCGGCCGACTTCGATTGAGGGCAAGACCACGGTCAAGGTGGATGAGGACAAATGCATGTACTGCGGCAACTGCTTCACGGTCTGCCCGGCAATGCCGTTGGCGGACCCGCTGAACGACGGCGTCTCCATCTGGGTCGGCGGCAAGATTTCCAACGCCCGTACCGAGCCGATGTTCACGAAGCTGGCCGTGCCTTACATTCCCAACAATCCGCCGCGCTGGCCGGAAGTAACGGAAACGGTCAAAAAGATCGTCGATGTCTATGCCGCCAACGCCAGGCCGTTTGAGCGTGTCGGCGAGTGGATCAACCGCATCGGTTGGCCGAAGTTCTTCGATTTAACCGGCCTTGAATTCACCAAGTATCATCTTGATGATTTCCGTCATGCGGGCACTACTTACAACAGGTCCGTTCAAAACAGGTACTAGGAGGAGGTTCTGGGATGGCGGATATAACGGTTGAGCAACTGGCAGAAGACTGCTACGCAATTGTAGCTGAGAACGCCGGGCAGAAGAAGGTCAAGGCAGCGCTTGGTC
>JAMDDD010000006.1:0-6652 GCA_023489275.1 Actinomycetota bacterium | reverse complement strand
GTGCCGCCCTCGCCCTCTTCACCAGGTCAATCGCGCCGATGTCAAGGCCGCCATCAAGATCTTGATGGATTCCGGGCGCACGGTTTACGGCTACTTTGGCGGCAGTTCCATCGAACTGCCTCATAAGGAAGCTGCAGAAAATCAGTAATCGAAAGGTATCGCCGGAGCTGACTCCAAGGCTGAATCCGGCGCGGCTCGTCCGCGTCCAAGCAATTGGTGGGCAAGCGCCCGCGAACCAAAGGAGAACCATATGGCGGTAGTATTAAAGATAAGAAAAAGAGAGATCGGCGCGGCGACTTATAGCCGTGGCCGTGAGGGTTCGCACCTCCGGCCGAGCTACGTCGCCAAGATTCCGCCTTGTCAGAATGCCTGTCCCAGCGACAATGACATTCGCGGTTTCCTGACGTCGATTGCGCAGGGTGAGGATAACGGGCTGGATATGGCCGCCGCCACCGAAAAGGCGTGGCGCGTGCTGACCCAGACCAACCCACTGCCGGCGGTCCTGGGCCGTGTCTGCCCGCATTTCTGCGAGACAGACTGCAACCGGCAGTATAAGGACGAGGCGCTTTCGATCAACCAGATCGAGCGTTTTATCGGCGACTTTGGCATCAGCAGCAAGCTGGCGCACGAGAAGCTCGAAGGCGACGCGCATGCGGAGAAAGTGGCGGTCATCGGTTCCGGTCCCGCCGGCCTTTCCTGCGCGTTTCAGCTGGCCCGCCGCGGCTATCCCGTGACGGTTTTCGAAGCTTTTCCGAAATCGGGCGGCATGCTCCGCTATGGCATCCCCAGCTACCGGCTGCCGGAAGAGATTCTGGACGCAGAAGTGGCGGCTCTCGAAGCGCTGGGCGTCGAGATCAAGTACAACACGCGCATTGGCGCCGACATCTCAATCGACGACATCAAGAACGACTATGACGCTGTCTTTCTCGGTATCGGTGCGCACGAGGGCTGGAACCTCGGCATCCCTGGTGAAGAGGGCGAGGGCGTCATGAACGCCGTTGAATTCCTCAATAAGGTAAACAGCGGCGAGGCTGTTGACGTCAAGGGCAAGAAGCTTCTAATCATTGGCGGCGGCAACAGCGCCGTGGACGCGGCCCGCGTATCCCTCAGGATGGGCGCGAAGCCGCAGATCGTTTACCGGCGTACCCGTGACGAGATGCCTGCCGAGGAAGAGGAGATTGAGGACACCGAGGCTGAGGGCATTCACATCGAGTACCTGGCCGCACCTGTTGAGGTTGTCCGCGACGGTGGCAAGGTTACAGGCCTGAAGTGCATCAAGATGGAGCTGGGCGAACCGGACGACAGCGGCCGGCGGCGGCCGGAGCCGGTAGAAGGCTCCGAGTTTGTCATCGAGGCCGACATGGTCCTGCCGGCGATCGGCCAGGGACCGCAGTTTGGCGGCATCGAGGCGTTCAAGGACGAGAGGGGCTGGATCACCGTGGATGAGGCTTCCGGTCAGACCTCCGAAGAGGGAGTCTACGCCGGCGGCGATGTCACCAATCATCTGGGCACGGTTACGGAAGCAATCGGCCTGGGCCGCAAGGCTGCCGATGCGATCGACTATTATGTCCGCGGCGAGGAGATGCCCAAGCTGTATCCGGCGAAGGTGGTCAAGTTCGATAGTATGGCTGCTTCGTATTACCAGCCGGCCGACCGGGCCCAGAAAGCGGCGCTGCCGCCGGACGAGCGCAAGAGCAACTTCAATGAGGTCGTCTCCACCTTCCAGGAAGAGGTCGCCCTGGAAGAGACCAAGCGCTGCCTGAGCTGCGGCATGTGCTTTGATTGCGGCAACTGCTACTCGTTCTGTTCATACAACGCGATCAAGAAGGTGCTCCCCGAGAACCGGACGCACGCGCACGAGTATTACAAGTTCTATCTCGACTCCTGCGTCGGCTGCTCCAAGTGCGCCGAGGAATGTCCCTGCAACTATATTGACATGGGGTAAAAGCAGCATCAATCGGGTTGTTTCATGGGGCGCGGCCGGCGCAGGCTGCGCCCCATTCGTTTTCAATTACCTCCGGGAGCGCGTGTAGTACTCGACTGCAAATGTATTACCGTCCTCCTTGCTTCGCTTCGGCCTCGCTATGGCAGGATCTCGTCAAACTCCGTGCCGCCGGATCGACACTGCTGCATACGGGAATCTTTGAATTTTGGTCCGATGATCATACCGCCGGGGCAGTTTAAAAACTCCCGGCGGTGGTTACAATTCGAGCAACCCTCATTTCTTCCAGCCAATTATTGACGCAGCTTTCAGTGGTTGTGCGAAAGGAGCTTTTGTGTCAGATAATGATCTCAAATTACCGCTTCTGGACGAACTTGAATCGGGACCGTGGCCCAGTTTCGTTAAGGACTTAAAAGCTCAGGCATCGCGCAATCCAAAGCTGAACCAGCTGCTCCAGCAACTGGAGGAATCTTATGAAAACCGCTGGGACTACTGGCGCGGCACCGTCCTTAACGTATCCGGCTACGGCGGCGGTGTCATCGCTCGCTACTCCAATCTGGGCGACAAGTTTCCGGATGTGGCCCAGTTTCACACGATCCGGATAATCGAGCCCCCGGCCTTTGTCTATTCGACTTCGGCGCTCAGGCAGCTGGCGGACATCAGTGAGGAGTACGGCGCCGGCATCCTCCAGCTGCACGGGATGACCGGCGACATCCTCCTGCTCGGCTACGACAACGAGAAGATGTTCGAGGCCGCCGAGGTGCTTATGGAGGACGGCTGGGATATTGGCGGCTCCGGCAATGGCATGCGGACCATTCCCTGCTGCATCGGGCCGGCGCGCTGCGAGATGTCATGTTACGACACGCTGAAGCTGACCAAGTATCTGACGGACAAGTACATCGGTTATCTGCACCGGCCGGAGTTTCCCTATAAATACAAATTCAAGCTGTCCGGGTGCGCCAATGACTGCTCTAACGCCACCTCGCGCTCGGACATGCCAGTGATAGGCACCTGGCGCGACAGCATTCAAATCGATCAGGAGGCGGTTGCGCAGTTCGTCGCGGAAAAAGGGGCAGATTGGGTGATTGATAATGTCACTTCGCGCTGCCCGACGCTTTGCATGCGGCTGGCAGGCGACCGGATGGAGATCGACGATCGTAACTGCGTTCGCTGCATGCACTGCATCAATGTGATGCACGGCGCCCTGGCGCCCGGAAACGACCGCGGCGTGACCCTGCTCATTGGCGGCAAACGCACCGTGCGCAACGGCGACATGCTCGCTTCGGCCCTGGTTCCGTTTCTCAAGCTGGAGACTGACGAGGAGTACGAAGCCTTCTGCGCCATCGTCGAGCGGATCTGGGACTTCTGGGGTGAGCACGGCCTCGAGCACGAACGGGTCGGCGAATTTATCGACCGCGTTGGTCTGGGCACCTTCCTCGACGGCGTCGGCCTCGAGCCGAATCCGCAGATGGTGAGGCAACCGCGCAGCAATCCTTACATCAAGTTTGAGGAATATGCGGCCCCCCGCATCGAAGGGGAGCCACACAAGGCGGCCAATGTGCTTAACCGCGAGCCGGAAGAACCGGAAGCGGAAGCTTAAAGACAAGGAGAATGAAGTGAGTCCGATCAAGCCCCGGGCGCCGAGAGATAACGGCGCTCCCGATTACGAGCCTTATCTGCACCCGTCGATGCAGCGGAATTATGGCCGCTGGACCGGACACCGGAACATCCGGCCGGGTGTCTTTGTCCATCAGGCCGATAGCGGCGATAGTCTGTTCACGGTACGCGCCGGCTCGCCACGGCTGATGAGCGCCCGGTTGCTGAGGCGGATCTGTGATGTCGCGGACAAATTCTGCCAGGGACGGCTGCGCTTCACCAGCCGCAACAATGTTGAGTTTCAGGTAGAAACCGAGGCGGAGGTGCAGCCGCTTATCGATGAGATCGAGAAGGTGCTTGGCTTTCCCGTCGGCGGCACCGGCCGCTCTGTGCACAACATCATCCATACGCAGGGATGGCTGCATTGCAATCTTCCCAATACGGATGCCTCCGGCGTGGTCAAATCCATCATGGACATGCTTTATGAAGAATTTACGCACGAAAACTTCCCCCAGCGGGTAAAAATATCAACTTCATGCTGCACTATCAACTGCGGCGGCCAGACCGATATCGCCATTAATTTGCAGCATCACCACCCGCCCGTGATCGACCACGAAATGGTGGGCAGATGCGAGCTGCCGAAAGTGATTGCTATCTGTCCGGTGATGGCGATCCGGCCCGACCGGAAAGACGGCCATGACACCGTTGAGGTGATTGAAGAAAAGTGTATGTATTGCGGCGCCTGCCATGCCCAGTGCCCCGCCATCGAGATCAGGGACGGCGACACCGACACCCTCTCGATCTGGGTGGGAGGCAAATCTTCCCACACCCGCGGCGGCCCGGCGTTCATGAAGCTGGCAGCCATCGGTCTGCCTAACAATCCGCCCCGCTGGCCGGAGGTAGGCGACGCCCTCAAGCGCCTGCTTAACGCATACAAGGATGGGGCCCGCGAATTCGAGCGCGTCGGCGAATGGATCGACCGGATTGGCTGGAAGAACTTTTTCGACCTGACCGGTTTCGAGTTCACCAAATATCACATTGACAACTACCGGTGGGCGCGGACAACGTTTAACACCTCTTCACATGTCAGGTTGTAGTGTGAAAGAAACGCAGCGGGGCGTGCGGCTCGCGGCCAGCCGGCCCGGCGATGGCGGCAGATTCCAGACGACGTTTCCGGTGGGCGGCCCGTCATGAGCGCCGGCAAACGTAGCCTGCAGACAGTTCATATCAAGACCCCGGATCCTTCCGAGGCTTACCCCGTTTATGACCGCGATGGGCTCAGCTGCCCGATATATGTCCGGCGCGAGGCGCCTTGCAAGGGCGCCTGCCCCAGCAGCGAGGATGCCCGCGGCTACCTGACCGGGATCGCCCAGGCGCTGCAGTTTGGCCGTTCTCATGAAGAGTCCGTGGACGAAGCGTGGTACGTTTTGACCGATCATAACCCGTTCCCGGCAGTGCACGGCCGCATCTGCCCCCATCCCTGCGAAGACGCGTGCAATCGCGGCCACAAGGATGAGCCACTCGCAATCCACAGCCTGGAGCGTTATATCGGTGATCACGGCCTCGAGCGCGGCCTGAAGCTGCGGAAACTTACGGACAAGAAAAAGAACAAAAAGGTCGCCGTTATCGGCTCCGGCCCTTCAGGCCTTTCCTGCGCATATCAGCTCGCCCGGCGTGGCTATCCGGTGACGGTCCTTGAAGCCGACGCCGAGCCGGGCGGCATGCTCAGGTTCGGACTGCCCCTCTACCGGCTGCCGCGCCGGGTAATCGAGCGGGAAGTCCAGCGGATTATTGATATGGAAGGAGTCGAGCTCCGGCTGGGCACGATGGTAGGGCGGGACGTCAGTCTGGACGGCCTCCGCCAGGTGTTTGACGCGGTCTACGTGGCGCTGGGGCTGCGGGAGGGAATCCGGTTAAATATCGAGGGCGAGGATCTGCCAGGCGTCGTGCCCGGTATCGACCTGATCAAATTGCTCAACGCCGGTGAAAAGTTTGAGCTGGGATCGCGCGTGCTCGTTATCGGCGGCGGCAATTCCGCCGTCGACGTTGCGCGTGTCTGCCTGAGACTGGGACCTGAAGTCGACCTGGTTTACCGCCGGACGCAGGCGGAGATGCCGGCGCTGGAGTCCGAGGTCGAAGGCGCGATCAACGAGGGTGTCAATTTGGACTTTCTGGCGGCGCCGGAAAAGATCCGCCCGGCGGGGGAGGGAGCCGCCCACCGCCTGATTCTCACCTGTATCCGGATGCAGCTCGGCGAGCCTGATGAAAGCGGCCGCCGGCGGCCGGTGCCGGTACCGGGATCGGAATTTGACATGGAAGCAGACACGATCGTGGCCGCTATCGGACAGCGGGCCGATCTGACGGGGATGAGCGCGCTGACGGGCGAGTCTGGCCGCATTGAGGCCGGGGCTTTGGGAGGGACCGGCATTCCCGGCGTCTTTGCCGGCGGCGATCTGATCAAGGCCGGTGTCGCCACGATGGCCGTGGGCCGCGGCCGCAAGGCCGCCCGCGCCATCGACGCCTACCTGCGCGGTTTTGAATACAAGGAGCCGCGTCCGCGCCAGCCGATTGATTACAACCGGATCGATCTCGATTATTACGCCACCGCGTCCCGCCATGAGGCGGGCGAGTTGCCGGCCGCCGAGCGCATCGCTGGTTTTGAGGAGGTAAATCTGCCACTCTCCCGGGAACGGGCCACCGAGGAAACGTACCGCTGCATGAGCTGCGGGCTCTGCTTTACCTGCGACCGCTGCCGGGTCAACTGCCCCACGCACGCTATCAGCCGGGACATGAAGATGCCGGTGGGCCGGATCATGTTCACCGATTACACCAAATGCATCGGCTGCCATGTCTGCGCCGACTGCTGCCCCTGCGGCTACATCGAGATGGGGATGTAAACCGCGGTTTAAAGTTCAAAGTTCCAGGTTCAAAGCTTCCATTTCGAGTTTTTTTCGCCAAACTCCCGCGCCGCCAAAGATGCTCCGAAACCTGTTGCCTCATTAAAAAATCTACTCCAAAGTGCCTATCATTGCCTCACGAGTAATCTACTCGAAAGGGGTTGTGGTTTTTCCTCCTTTCCAACCGCTTTCATCTTGTTGGCATTGAATGTAAATA
>JAMDDD010000029.1 GCA_023489275.1 Actinomycetota bacterium | reverse complement strand
CCCGAAAACCGGGACCGTTTCAAGTAGATTTTTTGGTGAGGCAACGAACCTGTTTGGAGTAGAATTCTGGTGAGGCAATTCGAGATATTGAAAACTTGTTTCGGTTCGTGTAAAATCGTCGGGCAATGTAATTTCAGGTTAGAGGTCTGGCCGATTGTGAAAAAGTACACAATCTATCTATCTACTCTATTTACTGTCTAATTTTACTACCTAATTAATCAGACCTTTTTTCATATTTATTTGCAAAACTGATCTCTTCATGACGGTGAATCCATAGCAAAGCGCCCTGAATGAACTTGCGGCAAAAATTCATTCCGGGCAGTCAGTAAAAAAAGGAGGTGAAGGATTTTGCGGAAGATAGCTATTATTGCAAGCGTGTGGCTCGCGTGTTCGGTTACGCTCGCTTTTAGCGCGGTGGCGCTCGGCGATCATGGCAGCGGTGGCGATGACAATCACCACGGCGGCGGTGGCGAGTATTGCACGCATGAGTGCGACGATTAGTGGCAATCGGCAAGGGTGAAATCCCCAGCAAAAACCCAGCATGAATAGCTTGCATCAATGGAGCTGAAGATCCATTGAGTGGCGCGTGTCGCGACAGCAGCTGCCCGGCTGCAATTGGGTACGTCGTGTTCTGCCTGGGTTTCCTTAATAATCCTTGTCTTTCCTTGTCTTACATGGTTGCTTTGTCGACATTTCTTTAAAACGGGAAAAGGGATGCCTAGATAGCATGAACAAGCATAAAGTCAAAATATATGAAAGAGAAAGTGATTTTGAGCACGATCATTGGGCGATGCAAAAGGGAGGTTACAACCTGATTTCGATTTCCAGCAACGTCAAGCTGGGAATCGACAAAACCGGGGGACTGATCGACCGGGCCGCAAGCTGGTTTGCCCAACTGAAATCCGGAGCCCTCTCGACCCTGACAACGGACGGTGCCAACCACAAATGCCGGATTATCGTCGTTTACGAGAGGCCAAGGCTATCAGACTGAAATCGGCGCTAATGCCCGAAAAATCCCCGTCCCGCTGAATCCGGGTAGAAAACCAGAGCAATCCCATTATCCCGGCAAAATTGCCTGACTTCCTCGTCGCGAACAGAGCCGCTGGTGGCAAGGATCGCCTTGACGCCGGCGGCTTCCAGTTCTGCAGGACCGTCAACAAAAGGAAAGAAACTGTCGCTGTAGGCCACCGCCGCTTCGGTGTTATGGCCGGCGTCCCGGGCCCGGAGCACCGCCAGTTTGCAGCCGCCGACCCTGTCCTGCTGACCGACGCCGTTGCCGATTAGCATGCCGCCGCTAACCAGGGTAACCGTGTTGCTGTTTGATGTAGACCCGATCGCCCAGGCCAGGATCATGTCCGTTATCTGACCCTCGTCCACCTCGCCAATCCGCTCCATCGAGGACATTTCGGGCACGAATGTATAGTTCGGCTGCGCCAGGAAGCCGCCCCGCACATACCTGAATCGCCGGGAGGCGTCCAGCGAACCGCGGTCAAGCCTGCCCAATGCTTCGTTTGCCATCAGGCGGCATTTGTCTCCCTTGCGTTTGAGCATGCCTGCTGCTTCGTCGCTAAATCCGGGCGCAATGATGCCGTCCAGCAGCCGGCGGCCGCCATCCATTTTGTGGGTCATCAGTGTCTCCGCCACGGCTTCGTCAACCGGATAGCCAAGCATGACCAGACCGCCAAACACTGCCCGCAGATCACCCTCCAGCGCCATCTGCGCCACTTTTACCGGGTCGTCGCCCACGGCGGCGCCGCAGGGATTGCCATGCTTGCAGGCGACGGCAATCAGGGGCACGCTGCCATTGTTGACTTGATAGCCGGCAGCTATGTGGGTGGCTGTCTGCAGCAGCCGGTCCAGGTCGCAGAGATTGTTATAGCTGGGAGTGGTCCCCTGAATTACCTTGAACCGGTCCAGGGCCAGCGGATCGTCCGTGCCGGTGCTAAAAAGAGCCGCCGGAGTCTGATAGCCATTCTCGCCGTATTTGCACTCAAGTGCCGGTTCCCCAAGGTTTATGCTCGATTTCGTCATTCCTGTCTCCCGTGACGTTGCGGGCCGGCGGATCCGGCCCTTAAGACGGTGGCGGCTAGCGTCGCTCCCGGCCCACACAGTATCTAACGAAATCGCGCCGGATTTGCAAACCGCTGGTCTTAGGTCTTACTTCCCATCTTCGGCCCTGCTTCTGCCCAGGTGGCAGACGAAAAGCCAGACCTTGTAATAAAGGAAGGCAATCAGGCTCTTTTCCCGGGGAGCGAAAACGGGCTTGGCGTCGACAATCTCGCAGCCCTGCTCCACCTCGAGAGATGGCGACTTGCTCATCGCCAGCACCTGTGAAGGGTAGACGCTCCTGTGTCCGGAGATGAGGAAGCTGATCACGGCGGCGATGGCGGCGTAGGGGGCGATGGCCGGCCCGAAAAGCTCCACCGACAGGATACTGGCCGCTATGGGCGTGTTGGCAGCCCCGGACACCAGGGCGACCATACCTATGGCGGCGGCGGTGGCGGGATCGATCCCCAGCAGAGACCCGAAAGCACTGCCGGCCGTGGCCCCCACAAAGAAGATCGGCGTGATGATGCCGCCGCTGCCCTCCATGGCCAGGGTGATGCTGGTGAATACAATCTTTATCAGGAAGGCGTACCAGACCACCTGCAGGGTGCCGTTGAGGGTGCCCTCGATACTGTCCAGACCTAATCCCAGGTACTGCCTGGAGAAGACCAGGGTCAGACCGATCAGCAGGAAACCGCCCACCACGCCCCGCAACGGCGTCCAGAAGCGCAGCCTCTCCGCCAGCTTGTCTCCTGCTCTCAGTCCCTCGATCATGATCACCGAGACGATGCCGAAAAGGATCCCCGCCAGGACGATCTTGGCAAAGAAGGCGCTGCTAAAAGCGGGCACGAACTTGATTGGATGGTAGAAATACGACACTCCCAGGCGGGAGGAGACTTCGTAGCTGATCAGGCCCGCCATGAAGGAAGGCAACAGAACCTCGTACATCATGCCGCCGACAAACAGCACCTCGATGCCGAAAATGGAGCCGGCGATGGGGGTGCCGAACACGGAGGCGAAGCCGGCGCTGATGCCGCAGATCACCAGCTTCTTGCGGTCGCCCGGCCCGAAGCGGAAGAGGTCGGCGAAGGCCGAGGCCAGGCCGGCGCCGATCTGGGCGCTGGGGCCCTCCTTACCGACGGAGCCGCCCACGAACAGGGTGGCCACGGTGGCCGCCAGTTTCACAGGCACTACCGGCAGGGCGATCTTGCCGGAACGCTTGTGTACCGCCTCGATAACCTTCTCGGTGCCGTGACCCTTGGCTTCCGGCGCCAGATATTTAACAAGCACCGAACTGATGAAGAAGCCCGCCGGCAGCAGCAGGAAATAATAATTGTACTTGCTGCTGTACCGGGTCGACCACTGCAGCAGTTTGAGGAAGCCGCCCGAGGAGAGGCCGACGATGACTCCGGTGATCGTGGCCAGCACCGTCCACTTGAGGACGCTGATGATCATGATCGACTCTTCGGCGGCGGCCAGTTTGAGACGGTTCTCGATCTGTCTTCTAATGAATATCAGGATTGAACCAAGCATAAAATCCTGCAAATGTAACGACGACACTTGTCGTCAATAAGGACAACAATTGATAATTCAAGCCGCGGGAACAGTGAAATGAGGGTTAAACTAAGAAATGGAACTATGGTTTCTGCGAAAGATCAACCAATCAGCGCCCAGGCGGCAATGATTTGGGCCTGCCGCCGGCTTCAATCAAACGCCTGTGACAGGTGATCGTATCTTTTAATCCTTGAAACCATCAGCCGATTATAACATTTGATTGGTAGCGATTTGGATTGAAGCAGCCAACCCGGCGGCGGCAGTATCGCTAAAAAGTGCGGGAAACCAGCACGGCGCAATCGGCGTGGCCTACGACTCTTTCGGTAACGCTGCCCATCAGCAGCTTGTCCAGTTTGCCCCGGCCGTGGCGGCCGACGACGATCAGGTCGACGTTATTCTCTTTGGCCGCCCTGATAATCTCAACGTAAGGCTTTCCGGTTGCGGCCAGCGTTTCGATCTCAACGCCGGCCTCTTTGGCAAGATCCTGCGCCTGTGCCAGCGCTTCGGCGGCTTCCGCCTCACGCGCTTTTGACTTTGCGATTGAGATCACCAGCAGGCGGCTGTCGCATTTATGGCACATCTTGATTGCTTCCTCCACGGCGGCCTTGCCGTCGCTGGAGCCGTCCGTAGCGGCCAGAATAACATGACAGCCCATGCTTGCGTCACGGGGGACCACCAGGACGTCGCTGGGCATGTCACCGATGACTTTGGCGGTAACGCTGCCCATAGCCATCCGCGCCAGGTGGGTGAGGCCACGGCGGCCGATGATGATCAGCTCGGATCCTGTCCGCTTGGCTTCATCGATAATAATGCTGAACGGATCACCAGTTTTTACTACTATTTCCGTTTTGATCCCGGTTGCTGCAGCATCCGTGAGCGCCTTTTCCAGGTGGGCCCTGGCGTCTTTCTCCTGGTCCTGGGCGATTTTCGCCATCTCACCGATGACATTGGGAGCCAGATAGGCAAATCTTTGAAACGTTTCAATCACTGAAACCGCGGTTAACTTGCTGGAACAGCGGCCGGCGAGGCTGACTGCCTCCCGGACGGCTCCGCCGCTGGCCTCGGAGCCATCGGTTGCCACCAGTATCTTTTCCAGCTCGCCCAGCGGGCATTGCTCAGCCATGTTATTGATCTACCTCCCGTTTTGTTCCTGTCCACGGAGGACAGCTATTAGATTCCTTCGAACTCCTTGACCGCCTCGGAATCGAGCGCTTCGCCTTCCTTCTTGGTGATCGAGAGTACAGCAGAGATGATGGTCAGCCCCAGCATGATCGCGATCGCTATCGCCAGGCCGTGCAGGAAAGCGGCGTTCCGGTCAGCCACCGGGATATTGTTGCCGCTGAATACGTGTTTGAGCCGCGGATAGCCTTTGCCATTCAGATAACCCCATTCCAGGGTAGCCAATACCAGGCTGGAGACGGCAATGCCAAAAATGGAACCCAGCGACCGGGTCATGTTCAGGATTCCGCCCGCGACGCTGAGTTTGTCTCTGGGGGCAGCTCCCATGATAGCGCTATTGTTGGGCGGCGTGAACATGCCCATGCCCGCACCGATGATGACCAGCTCGAGGATCAGCAGCCAGATGGCGGTGGCCGAGCCAAGGAAGATCATCGCCACGCAGCCGACCGAGGCGGCCACCATGCCGCCGGTAGTCATGATGCGGGAACCATATTTATCGGAGATGTTCCCCGAAAACGGTGCCACGATTGCCATGGACAGCGGCACCGGTGTCAATAGCAGGCCGGCCGCCCCAGCGCTGAATTTAAGCACATTCTCCATGTAAAACGGCATTAGGAAGAGAATCCCGAACAGGACGTAGTAGGAGAGCATACCGGTCACGTTCCCCAGCAGAAACAGCCCGTTCTTGAACATGTTGAAATCGATCAGCGGGAATCTGACCCTGAGTTCCGTGATAGCAAAGATTGCCAGGAACACAACCGCGATCGCCAGGTAGGCGATGATCGTAAGCGTAAATCCATCGGTTCCCATCCCGTTGATCCCCAGCACCAGAGAGCCCAAACCGATAACAAATGCCAGGGTGCCGAAGTAGTCCACCTTTTCTTTCTTGTCCGATTTCTCGCTCTTGGGCAGAATCAGGAGCGCCGCCGTGACGCCAACCAGGCCGATAGGCAGGTTCACGTAGAAGATGGCCCGCCAGCCGATGGCGGCGATCAGGGCCCCGCCGACGAGAGGGCCGATGGACATCGAGATCGCCTGGACAGCGCCCTGGATGCCGATTGCCTTCCCCCTCTCGCTCGATGGAAAGGCCGCGACGATAATCGCCACTGAATTTGCCTGCAGCAGGCCGGCTCCGACCGCCTGCAGGACGCGCGAGCCTATCAGGATATAAGCGCTCGGCGCCAGCCCGCAGAATAATGAGCCTACGGTGAATACAATGAATCCAAAGGTATACAGCCTGGTCCGGCCCAGCATGTCCGCCAGCCGGCCGAAGAAGGGCAGGAAAATCGTCAGCGTGATCATGTACGCCATCGCCACCCAGGCGATCATGGAGGTGGAGACGTTGAAATCGTTTTTCATCGTCGGCATGCCGACGTTGACGATGCTGACGTCCAGCGCCGACATGGTGGCGCCCATCAGAACGGTAATCAGGATGAACCATTTCCAGTTCGGCTTGCCGGTAAAGTAAGGATGCGGAAACTTCCTCGATTTGTCACTCACACGAAACTCCTTCTTCTTGACCATCTCCGTTTATAAATTATCAACGTGTTTTTATCCATAAATAAAGGAAAGAGATAACATAAGTGTTACTTATCATTACATTCCTTATCATAAGTATACGCAGAAACGTTTTAATTTTAAACACTTTCTTAAGATTTTTTCCAGCTTAGGTTTCATAATGTTACATAATATCCTTTAAATCAACTTTTTTAAGCCAGAAAAGTGCTGGAGAGAAAGGCTTTTTTCTGCCGCAGCTGTGGTGCCCTGGGGGGCCATCTGGCTTTTTCCCTGATGTATAATCATTACAGGATGTCCCTCCGCAAAAAGATAATAGTCAGCTTTTTCGTCAGCGCTCTTATCATTGGCATCCTGGCAACCTTCGAGTACATTAATTTTGTTCAGGTAAAGAATCAGGTGGGGTTCCTCGAAGTTGCCGACTCCGCCAGAGACAGGTCGCTCAAGATCGTGCGGCACGAGAAAAACTTTTTCCTGTTTCCCGATCAGGCCGCCCAGGAAGCCGCCACGACCACGAGCATTCTGAATCAGATGGATAGTCTGACGGGCAGTATCAGAGCCGAAGAACCCGCTGCCGCCGCGAACATGAGCAACCTGGTGTCAACATACCGTTCTGAGTTCGGCAACATCCAGTTGTTGCTGGCCCAGATCTCCCGGGGGAACGATAGCCTGATGGCCGCCTTCCCGGCGAGCGCCGGTCTGATCCCCCTGATCCAGGTAGAATCACGCGACAATCCTTCCACTGTATCAAGTTACCTGCGGGGCAACTTTTCCCTGCCGGCCAGTAATCCGCAAGTGGTGGCGCTGGGAAAGCTCGACGTCCTGATCAAACAGCTGCGCGATACCGGCGAAAACATTGTCGCCGCCGCCAACAGTCTTGACACGAATACCAGAAGCAGGGCCAACTCGGTGATCCGGCAGTCGCAGCTGGAGATCCTGGTGATTTTCCCGTTGTTTCTCTTGATCGGGCTGGGAACCTTGCTTTATGTCAGCTCCGATGTTGTCAAGAAGCTGCGGACCCTGACCGGATCCGTTGAAAAAATCAGCAGGATGTTTGGCCCCCGGCAATCCAAACCTCCCGCCTTGCAGCCCCGGGTGCACAAGGACGAAGTTGATATCCTGATCGATAAATTTGAGCGGATGAACCAGCTCAGGACCGCCTGGGAGCAAAAGATCCAGGAAAAAAACCAGGAAGCGCTGCTGCAGTCGAAAAAACTGGCCGCCATCGGCACCCTGGCTTCCGGGGTCGCCCACGAACTGAATAACCCCCTCAACAACATCAGCCTGTCGGCGCAAGTGTTGAAGAAGAAGATCGGGGACTCCAAATCACCGGCCGTCGCCCGGATCGTGGCCGACATCATCGGCCAGACCGAGCGCGTCCGCGATATCGTCAGCAATCTGCTCGAATTTGCCCGGGAGAGAGAGCCACAGCTGAGCGAGGTGGAATTGAGCGGCCTGATCAGGGACGCTTATGGCTTGGCGGCAAAAGCTGCGCCGGCGGATAAAATCGAATTTCAGGTCGATGCGCAAGAACAGGCTAATTTTCTGAGAGCGGACCGGTCGCAGTTGGAGCGGGTTTTCGTTAATCTGTTTGCGAACGCGATCGCCGCGATTGAGGGCAAGGGCAGGATTACGGCCACGATCACCCCCAAGAACGGTGATCTGGAGATTCTGGTGTCTGACACCGGGCGGGGGATGTCCGCCGCTGACAGGGAAAAGGTTTTTGATCCCTTCTTTACCAGAAAGGACAAGGGCACCGGACTCGGTTTGGCAATTGTCATGAACACAATTCAAAAGCACGGAGGGCAGATTTCAGTGATTAGCGAAGAGGGCATCGGCACCATTTTTGAAATCATCCTTCCCCGGGCAGGCAAGGGCGAATGAATTTTAGAGTCCTGATAGCAGAAGACGAGGAGATTACCCGAAAGCATCTTGCGGATGTGCTCCGAGATGAGAATTATGACGTCGTCAGCGTTAACAACGGTGTTGACGCGCTGGAGGAAATCAAATCAAATGATTTTGACATTCTCATCGCCGATATCAAAATGCCCGGGATGGACGGTCTGGAGCTGCTGTCGCGCGTCAAGAAGATTTCTCCGGAGACGGCGGTACTGGTCATCACTGGTTTTGGCAGCATCAATTCCGCCGTGGAGGCAATGAAAAAAGGCGCTTTCGATTACCTTCCCAAGCCGTTTGACCTCGATGAGCTGTTGCTGAAAGTCAAGCAGGTCCGGACTCAAAATGAGCTGCGGCAGGAGAACATCGCCCTGCGTACCTCATTGCAGATGGAGAAAAAGATCAACATCATCGCCGAAAGCAGGGCGATGAAAAAAGTGATGGATATTATTGAGGGCATGCAGGGATCGGATTGCAACGTGCTGCTGACCGGGGAAAGCGGCGTTGGCAAGAATCTGCTGGCGAAAGCCATCCATCACGCGAGCCCGCGGAGCGGCAAACCGTTTCTGTCGCTGAACTGTGCCACCTTTACCGAGGAGCTGCTGGCCAGCGAGCTCTTCGGTCATGAAAAAGGGGCATTCACCGGCGCCCATTTGCAAAAACAGGGGCTGATAAAAATTGCGGACGGTGGTACGCTCTTTTTTGACGAGATCACCGAGATGTCGCCAAGCCTGCAGGCAAAGTTATTGAAAGCAATTGAGGAGAAGGAATTCTTCCGGGTCGGCGGCACGAAGCCGGTCAAGGTCGATGTCAGATTCATTGCCGCTACCAACCAAAATATCAACCGGGCAGTGGAAGAAGGCTCCTTGAGAAGAGACCTTTACTACCGTCTCAATGTGATGGAAATCAACGTGCCGCCGCTGAGGCGGCGAAGGGGAGATATCATCCCGCTGAGCCGGTTTTTCCTCCGCAAGCATGCGCGTGAATATGGCAAGAGAATAAACAAGTTTTCCCAGGATGCGCTGGAAGTACTGCGGAAATACAGCTATCCGGGGAACGTGCGCGAGCTGGAAAATATTATCGAGCGGGCCGTGATCCTCGAGAAGGGCACGGTTATCACAGCTGAATCATTGCCTCAATCACTGCTGATGTTTCAGATCGAGACCTCACTGGAGCCGGACAAGGTAAAATCACTGGCCGAGATCAACAAGGAATACGTCCATTCGGTGCTGGAGATGCTGGGGGGCAACAAATCCGAGGCATCGCGCGTGCTGGGCGTTTCCCGCACCAGCCTCTGGCGGATGCTGAAAACGGACGGCGAAAGTCTGTCAAAACAGGATTGACCTGCGCGGCGGCTTTGCCGGTCAGCTGTTTCATGCTTGTTTCGCCTTGAGACGTTTTACTGTTCGTGACTGGCTCCATGCCGGCCGGCAAGGCTGACATTTTCCCTCTTTTTGCAGGCAAATTCTCGTATTGGCATGATTCTTGCTCCTCTTGTTTTATAAAAAAGGAGGAGATCATGTCTGCGAAAGAACTTTTGTATGTAGCCTACAAGCATGAGCACACCAGGGAAGAAGATCCCGTTCACGGCATTTCCTATGCCATTTACCTGTCGAAACTTCTGGGACAGAATCTCAGGATTCTGCTGCTCGGCGGCGGCTCCGGCAAAAACAGACTGGCATCGGCGGCCTCCGCGGTTGCTTCCGTGTCGCCGTTTCCCCATGTTTATGCGGAGGCGGCCGCGGCGGCGGCGTGGGCGGAAGACAATTCAGCCGAGACGGTGGCCGCCGAGGATCTGCTTCGGAAAAAATGCTGTGGTCACGGTATCGACGTCGACATCCACCTGGAGCCGGAGGCAAACGCGGCGGCGATTGTGAGATTCCTGCGGCAGATGAAGATTGACCTGGTGCTGCTGAGCCCGGCCGTCACCGACAGCAGAATTATCCACAAACGTCTGGTGAGATCTTCGCCGCGGCCCGTAGTCAGCATGGCTCGCGGCGCTCATCCCGAGACAATCGACGCCTGGGCCGGCGTTACGGGCGCGTAGGCGATCGCCATGGCTGACCATTTCCCCGGACAGAAGCGGGCCGGGGCGCGGATGCGGGCGCCGCTCCAGGTGGCGGATGCCATCAACCGGCCCCTGACCGCGCTGATGGCGGAAAACGGACTGTCAAAGTGTGAGATCCTGACGGCGCTTTCACAGTATTATGACTGTCCCTATGAGGAATATGACGAAGATTTAATGGTGTCAACAGACATCATGAAGCGGGTCGATCCGGAAAAGCTGAAAGACCGTCTCTGGCTGCCGGTCTCCGTCAGGGAGGGCCACGCCGAAGTGATCGCCAGCCGGCCCCATGAACCAAAAATTATTGATGATGTCAAAAAAACGCTGGGTGTTGATTCCGTGGATTTCCGGGTGGCCTTGCCGGATGATCTGATCCGCATCATCGAGAACAATCAGGACCTCAATCCAGGGTTTCCCCCTGAAGCCGGCCGGACTTCACTGGCCAAAACCAGAACCTACCTGGCGGGAGTACGCTCGTCGCTGGCGCTGCAGCGGACGTCGATGGCGAAGGCCAGGACGGCGCTGGCTTTCCTGCGCACCGGAATTTCTTCCGTCACGATCGGAGTGGCTCTGATCAAGCTGTTTGGCGGCGGCATTTTCTTGCCCCTGGAGCTGCTGTTACTCGCCGGGGGCGCCGCGGCTGTTGTCGATGGGCTTATCTGGTATGTGCCGGCCCGGGGTCCGGCTCTGAAAAATCAGGATTATCAGGAGCCCGCCCGGGATGTTGCCGGCATGACCGCGCTTTCGACTTTAAATGAGGAAGAAGAGCCCGGCTTTGCCCGCTCCGGCGTCATCGCCGGCGCTGGCAGGCTCCGGCGGGGGTGGAGAAGGCTGTCGCCGGTGATGCGGCGCCGTTTCCTTGCCAATGACCGCACCGACCTGGCAGAAGGACGGACCGTAAATGCATCCCTCAGGACAACCATGGCGCAGGCCCGCACCGGGCTGGCTTTTGCCCGCACGGGCGTCGCCTTCGGCGGTCTGGGGCTGGGGCTTCTGAAAAAACTGCCCAGCCCTGGCTGGAATTATTTTTACTACTTTCTCATCGCCGCCGGAGCCCTGATGGTGCTGGAAGGATTTTACTGGTATCTGCCCGGGTACCGTGCCGGCAGGAACGGGCTCGCCATCTTCATCAACTCGCTTAAGGAAGACACCATCTGGGATGAAGTGTTTCCGCCGCTCAGCCGCTTCCGGAAGAAAGCTCCTCCGGTCAGCGCCCGGCAGGCTCCCGGCATCTGGGGCACTACCGGCCTGGCCCTGGAACGCACCGTCCTGGCCGAACGGCGCAATCTGATGTCGCGGCTGCGCACGGTAATGGCATATTCGCGCACCGGCATGGCTTGCATCCGCACCGGGATGAGCATCGCTGGTGTGGGAGGAGCGCTGCTCGTGGTAGTGCTTCACGGTGGCCCGGGATGGCGGGTTGTTCCCGTATTGCTGATCACGGCCGGATTCCTGTTGGCCGCCGACGGTGTGCGCTGGAGCCTGACGTCGGAGAAGGTCAGGCGTGAGTATTCGTATTGCCGGGGCGAGTTCGAGATCCATCTTCCCGATTATGGTAAACCGGCCCGGCAGTGGGGCAAGGTGGTGTTTGACGATGACCTCTAGGCAGATGCTGACGTATCGCCCGCTGGTAAAAGAAGGATACCTCAGCGAGGAAAAGCTGGAAGAGGCCTTCGTGTCGGCCGGTGAGCGCCGCGTCGAGATTGAAACCGTGCTCATGGACGAGTACGGCGTGCCGAAGCCGGCGCTGCTGTCGGCGCTGGCGAAGGAGTTTGGTTTTCCGCCCATCGAGTTTGACGAACGGCTGCCGGTGCCGCCCCGGTTACTCGAAGGGCTCGAGCCAGACCGGCTCCGGCGCGAGCCGATGTTTCCCATCATCCTGGAAAATGAAAAGATTATCGCCGCTGTCAACGACCCCGGCTCGCCTGAAGTCCGGGAAGAGATCGACCGGTTTGTCCAGGGACCGTATACCCTCCGCGTCAGTCTGGTAATGGAGATCCTTTGGTACATGCAGGACTTCCTGAACGACCGTCCCGGGCGCATTATCGGCACCGAGCGCACTGGCCTGGCCTTTTGGCGCAATACGATGGCGGCCTGGCGGACCCGGATGGCGTGTTACCGCACCGAAATGGCGCGCATGCGGAGCTGGCAGGCGCTGATGCGCTGGGGTTTGGGGATGGTGACGCTGGCGGCCGCTTTTATTATTTTTGACTGGAAGTCTGTTTTATCTCAGTTCCTGATCTGGCTGGTAGCCGGCGCCGGACTGGCGCTCGCGGGTTTCGGCACCTGGAAATACGGGCGCATGCGGCGCCACATGATCCGGATGCCACAGCCACAGACCCTGGCCGAGGTTACCGCCGCGACCACGGCTTTTCTGGACCGGTATCACCTGGACGGCGTCCCCCGCGCCCGGACGGGGAAGACAATGCTGTCCCGGCTGAGCGACCTGCTGCCCAGCTACGGCACTATCCTCAGGCCGTCTCCGGCCAGCCGCGAGCGGACCCACCTGGCGCGGGAACGCAACATCATGGCGGCGCAGCGGACAATCGCCGGCTGCTACCGGACGATGTACGCCCGGGCCCGCACCGGACTTGGCTTCATCCGCACGGGCATCACGTTTCTCAGCATCGGCGCCGGCCTGGTCAAGGTATACGAACTGCATGCCGCCGGGTTGTGGGGCGTGCTGCTGGCGGTAGCCGGCGCCTTGATGGCAGCCGACGGCATCGTCTGGTACTACCCGGCGCGCAAGGAAGAGCCGGACCTGGGCCGGCAGCTCAGCGAACCGGCTCCGGGCAGCTACGCCGAGGCAGCGCCCGAGCCCGTTTCTTCGATATAATAGCTGCTGCCGGCCCGCGGCGGCGCACCGGTACCCCGCCGCTTTTGCGGAAGTCACTGTTTTTGTGAGGCCAGCGGATATCGCATGCCCGTTCTCAAGGAGGCTTATGAGCAGGATCATGATTATTGATGACGAGAAGATCGCGGCCGATATGACCAAGGTTTCTCTCGAGGAAGAGGGCTACGAGGTGGAAGCATTCGTGGATGCCGGCGCCGGACTGGCCAGGCTTAAAGAACATCCGTTTGACGTCGTCATCACTGATCTGAAGATGAAGGGAATGGACGGCTTCGACGTTCTGAACCAGATCAAGGAAAGCAGCCCCCGGACCAGGGTCATCATGGTAACTGCGTTTGCCAGCCTGGATGTCGCCATCGAGGCAATCAAGGGCGAGGTGTTTGATTTTTTCACCAAGCCGGTGAAGTTGAAAGAACTGAAGGCGGCGGTGCGCAAGGCGCTGGCGGCGGAATAGACCCGCTTTGGCCCTGCTACGGCACGATCTCGTCCAACCCTCACAGATTTTATCGTCCCCAGCCGGACGGCTTTTTTCTCCCTTGAGCGGCAAGGGGATATTTCCTGCCGCGGAAACGCTTCAGAAATAGCCCTTGCTGCCTCAAGCAAAGCCGTTCCGTCCGGCAAGATTTCACAAACCGGCTCGCAGCAGTATCAGCTATTCCTGACGTTTGTCAGAAACATTTACTCGAACAGCTCAACAATCCGGAACTCATTGACGTCCACCAGCCCTTTGTCGGTGAGTTTCAGTTCCGGGACTACCGGCAGAGCCAAAAAAGACAGGGTGATGAATGGGTCGTGGAGGGGGCATCCGAGCTCTGCCGCAGCGGCGATGACCTTGCTCGTGGCGGTGGCGATTGCCGTGAGAGGCTGATCGGACATGAGGCCCGCCACCGGCAGCGGCAGCGCTGCCAGGACCATCCCGCCGGCAGCGACCGCGAAACCGCCCCCCATCCGTTTTAGTTCTGTCACCGCCAGCTTCATGTCCGCGTCGTCGGCGCCCACGCTGATGATATTGTGAGAATCGTGAGCGACCGAGCTGGCGAGGCTGCCGCGCTTCAAGCCGAATCCTTTGACAAACCCGAGGCCGGTGCTGCCGCTGGCCCGGTGCCGCTCGATCACTGCCAGTTTCAAAATGTCGCGCTCCGGATCGGCGACCGCCAACCCGTTTGCGACTGCTGTTTTGATGATTATTTTTTTTGTGATGATTTGATCCGGAACGATCTCGATCGCCTTCAGCCGCTCGCCTGCCGCCGGAACGGCAAAGTCGATGCTGCCGGCGCCAATGTTGATGGTGTCCCGGGTGACAGCTCCTTGCGCCGGCCGTTGTTGCTTCGGGTGCCGAAAAGTGACAGACTTGCCGTCTTTAGCCGCCAGCCGCCCCCGCTGATAAACTCTCGTTGCCCGCACCTGGCTGAGATCCTCCAGAACAAGGATGTCGGCGACGCACCCGGGCGCGAGCGCGCCCACATCACCCAGGCTGTAATGAACCGCCGTATTGATGCTGGCCATCTGGATGGCGGTGACCGGCGGCAGGCCCGCGTCGACAGCCAGGCGCACCAGGTAATCGATATGGCCTTCCCCGATCAGATCCTCGGGATGGCGGTCATCGGTGGCAAAGCTGAAGCAGCGCGAGTTTTCCGGTGTGATGGCGGTGATAAGCTCCTTCAGGTTTCGGGCGGTGGAACCTTCTCTGACGAGGATGTGCATTCCCAGCTTCAGCTTCTCAAGGGCTTCGCCGGCGGTGACGCACTCATGGTCGGAGCTGATGCCGGCGCCGGCATATGCGGCCAGATCCTTTCCGGTCAAGCCGGGAGCATGGCCGTCGACGCGGCGGCCGCCAGCGGCGGCAATCCTGGCCAGCACCTCAGGATCGCCCTCCAGCACGCCGGGATAGTTCATCATCTCGGCGATGCCGATTACCCGCTCGCGCCCAATCATTTGCTCGAGCTCGGCGCTGCCCAGCTCGGCGCCTGAGGTTTCCATGGCCGAGGTAGGCACGCATGATGGCAGCATCACGTAAAAAGTAACCGGCAGGCCGCGGCTGGACTCAAGCATGTAGTCAATTCCGGCGCGCCCGAGGACGTTGGCGATCTCATGCGGATCGATGATGACGGCGGTCGTTCCCAGGGGGACGACGGCGCGGGCAAATTCCGGCGGGGTCAGCATGGTGCTCTCGACGTGGATGTGTCCGTCGATGAAACCGGGGCACAGGTAGCGCCCCTCCAGATTGATTGTCTCGCGCCCGTCATAATCGCCGATGCCGGCAATCCGCCCGCGGTGAACGGCAACGTCAGTTTCAATGATCTTCCCCGAGAGCACATCCACCAGCCGGCCGTTCTTGAAAACCAGGTCCGCCGGCATTAGTCCGCGGGCGGCCTTGATGAGCTCCTGCCGGCTGTTTATGTCGGTTTCAGTCATGGGTTAAAGTCACGGACTCCGGTTTACAACTACGACGTTCGGCCAGAATAAATCAAACCAAAGTTTGATTTATTCTGCGGTAAAGCATGATAAAGTCAAATGAGGGGGCCCCATAGGCGCCACTTTTGTGTTTGTTCTTGTTTTGTGACATTCATCCGGGCAGAAATTCCAGCCTTCATTGAATAACTGCCTGCTGGCCGCACCTTGCGTGATGGCGGAAGCATGATAGGTATATTTCGGCTTAATCCTTGTGCTACCTTTGCGACAGCAGGTACTCATAAGCCGATAACGCCGCCTTGGCTCCCTCGCCGGCGGCAACGATGATCTGCTTGTCGCGTACCTGGGTAACGTCCCCCGCCGCAAAAATGCCGGGCACACCGGTGCGGCAGCCACTGTCAACCTCAATCTCGCCGGCGCGGTTGAGCCGGACCAGATCAATGGCAAAAGCGGAATTGGGATGCAGGCCGATCTCAACGAAGACCGCTTTTACCGGTATCTCCTCCCGCCCGGCCCCATCAGCTGATGTAATACCGGCGGCCGTCACTTCCTTGCCGTCCCCTTTAATCTCTGACAACCGCCACATAAGATGCTTAAGAATGCGGGTCTCTGCCCTGACCTTTCCCAGCAGGATTTCATCCCCCGTTGGTTCTGAGAGCGATACAAGGTGGACTGCGGGGCAGAGGGCGGCAAGCTCCAGCGCCGCCTCCAATGCGGAATTGCCGCCGCCGGCGACGAGGACGCTCTCGCCCGCGTACAGCGGCGCATCGCAAGTGGCGCAGTAACTTACTCCCCGTCCGGTGTATTCGTGCTCCCCGGGCACGTTGAGCGTGCGTGAGCGTTTGCCGGAGGCGATGATCGCCGCCCGCCCCGTGAAGATTTTGCCGGACTCGGTGATTGCTTTTTTCATCCGGCCGGCCAGCTCGAGGCGGACGACTTCTTCGCCCTCGGCCAGCGCCACGCCAGGATAGTGGCGGGTTTGTTCCTCGAACTTTGCCATCAGCTCAGGCCCGGTGATGAACTGATAGCCCATGTAATTCTCGATAGTGGCTGTCAGCGCCGGCTGTCCCCCTAATTGATCAGATATAATAACCGTGCTTAATCGCTTGCGGGCGGCGTAAACAGCGGCGGTCATGCCGGCGGGCCCGGCGCCGATAATCAGCAGATCCTGAATTTCCACCTTCGCCGGCGCCGGTTTTCGTTTGCGGCCGAGCCTGGCGTCAATCTCGCCTTTGGCGTCCAGGACGAGGAAATCCTCATAACCACCGATATAATCATCGCCGATGAAAACCTGGGGCACCGCATTCCGGCCCGTCAGCCGCCGCATCTCCTCCAGGGCCATCAGGTCCTTGGACACGTCTATTTCTTCGTAGTCGATTCCCTTTTCACGGAAGAGAGCCTTAAGACGGCGGCAGAAAGGTCAGCCGGGCGTGGTGTATATTTTGACAGTTTTTTCTGTCACCCCCGTTGATAATCATTTTAATTTGCGTCATGGTCAGAGGCATCTGATTTTGGCGTCGGGGCGGCCTTCAGCCGCCCCGACGATTTCCCCAAAGACTGGATTATTTGACCGTGACGGTCCCGCGCATACCCAGTGCCACATGATAGGTGCAATGATACGGAAATGTGCCCGCCTGATCAAACGTGTAACTGAAAGACTTTCCAGGATTCACGTTGCCCGAATCAAACGCCCCGCTGTCAGCCGTCACGGTATGAACGATGTTCGTGCCGTTGGACCAGGTCACAGTGGTTCCTCTGGAGACGGTTAGATTGGCGGGATGAAAGGCATAATTCGTCATCGATACGCTGGCCGCATGGCCGGTGGTCTTCGCGGCCCCGCCTGTGCTTGAGCTTCCGCCGTTGCCGTAGCTCGTCCCGCAGGCGGATAAAGCCAGCGCCATCGCCGCCAGCACCAGGGCCAGCAAGGCAGCTTCTTTCCTGTCACCGGTATGGCGCATTCCTTCCCCTTTGATTGTGCCGCCGGCGCTAAGCCCGTTTCGAAAAAGACAGACTCAGTCCTCTTCGATGATAATTATCTCTGCCGGGCATTCATCGGCAGCGCTTTGCACGGCTTCCCTCAGGCTTTCGTCAGGGGACTCCTTTATCACCATGGCGAGGCCGTCCTCATCGTTTATCACGAATACCTCGGGGCATTCGTCAGCACAAATGGCATCGCCAAGACACTCGTCCCTGGGCTCAATCCTTACACGCATTCCTTTCTCCTTTCCTTTGGTTCCGGTTCGCCTGATCTCGCCGTGAAGTTTACTTTAATTACCACGGAGGTAAAATCCTAAAACCAGCGCCGGGGCGCTACCACGATGGCGATATTCGGCGGTTCCGCTGTTTATACAACATACAATCCGTAATATCCAACATCGGCCGTTCCAAGCTGATAAGATGTTTTGCTGATGCAGGTAACAGGCCATGCACCGGCGCGACGATAAAACCATTTCAAACCCTGTTGGAGGAGACGTATGGAATTTGATCTAAAGAGCGAAAGAAATCCTGATGGAGTCGCCATTATTGAGGTTTCCGGAGAACTTGACCTCTATACGGCTCCGCGGCTAAAGGAAGCGCTTCTGGGTGCGCTTGATGACGGAAGTCTTAAGATTATGGTTGATATGTCCGGCGTTCATTTCATTGACAGCTCCGCATTAGGCGTGCTGATAGGCGGCGTGAAAAGACTCAAACCAAAGAGCGGCAAGCTTGTCTTGGTCAGCGTCGATGAAAATGTCAACTGGATCTTTCAGATCACGGGTCTAAACAGTGTTTTTGACATCTTTCCAAGCAAGGAAGAGGCTCTGGCAGGATTGGCGGAAGCATAAGATGCCGGGAGACTTCTTCGCCGTCCGGGTTCAACTGCCCGGAGAGCGTTTGGGGGTGCTTAAATGAAAACAAGCGCCAGCGGCATGAAAACTTCCGCGGCCAGGCCCGCGAGCGGCTGCCCCTTTTTCTGGGCCCGCCGGGGTCCCGGCAAAGGTCCCGGCAAAAAGGGTCCTGATTATCTTCTCAATTATTGCGGCAGGTTTGTCTGCTGCCGGGGAAAGCACGCCTCCCTGTTGACGTACCGCGAGTTAGAGGTGTGCATGAAAGGAGATCCTGACCGCTGTCCCTTGTCGCGGGCGGGCGCGTAGGTGTTAACGGCGCAGGCAGCCGAAGAAGCAGGATGAAGAAGCAGGAGGCGGCAGTTGCGGATTAACTCGGTTGTTTGCATAAAGCAGGTGCCCGACACCACCCAGGTCAGGATCGATCCCGATTCCGGCAGTCTCATCCGGCAGGGGATTCCGTCTGTAATCAATCCGTACGATCTTTATGCCCTGGAAGCGGCGCTCAAGGTAAGGGACAGTCACGGCGGCACCATTACCGCGCTTTCCATGGGCCCGCCCCAGGCGGACGAGGCGCTGAGAAAAGTCCTTGGCTATGGCATCGACCGGGCGGTGCTTCTTTCCGACCGGGCCTTTGCCGGCGCCGACACGCTGGCGACCACCTACACGCTATCCGCCGCGATCAGGAAGATCGCCGGCGAACTCATAGCCGCCGGCGGCGCCGGAGTTGACATGGTGTTTTGCGGCAAGCAGTCGATTGACGGCGATACAGGCCAGGTAGGTCCGGGGCTGGCGCGCCGGCTCGATTTGAGCCAGGTTACTTACGTTTGCTCGCTGCTGGAAGTGGCGGCGGAAACGCGCACCGTGCGCGCCTGGCGCCAGCGCGAGGATGGCCGGGAGCTCCTGGAGGCGCGGCTGCCGGTAGCCGTGACGATCACCGAAGCCTGCAATCCGATCCGCTATGCAGCCTTGCCGGATCTTCTCCGGGCGGCGAAAGCGCCGGTTGAGGTCTGGAGCGCGGCTGACCTGGAGGTGGAGCCGGATCGCCTGGGTCTGAAAGGGTCGCCGACCCGGGTGAGCAAAGTGTTTGCGCCGCCGGCGCGCGAGCGCGGGGAGACGCTGAGCGGACCGGACAGGCCTCCCAATGAAATCGCCGCGGCTTTATTTGACAAGCTGGCTGAGCGCGGTCTGACGATTGGCGGCAGTCGTGGTTAAAGGCAGCGAGAAGAAAAATATTTCAACCGAGCAAACAGATCAAAGCCGGAAGAGCGGGATGCCGGTTGGGCCGGGGGAGGTCTGGGTGGTCATCGAACAGGAAGGCGGGCGCGCTGAACCGGTATCCTGGGAGCTGATGGGAGAGGCGGCGGCGCTGGCCCGGAAGCTGGGAGCCAGGCCCGCCGCCGTCATTCTTGGATCAGCCGGCCGCCAGCTTTCCAGTGCTGCTTTCTCATCCGGAGCGGAAGTCGCGTATCTGGTGGAACATCCGGATCTGGAGCCTTACACCGCTGACCCGCACTGTCAGGCCCTGGTCGAACTGGCGGAAAAATTCACCCCCCAGATCATCCTGCTGGGGGCGACTACGCGCGGCCGCGATCTCGCCTCGGCTGCGGCCACAGAGCTGGAAACCGGGCTGACAGCCGATTGCACGCGGCTTGATATTGATACCACAAAAAAGTTGCTCCGACAAACACGGCCCGCCTTTGGCGGCAACGTCATGGCCACGATAATTACCCCCCATCATCTCCCCCAAATCGCGACGGTCAGGCCGGGAGTATTTACGGCGCCGCAGCCTGTCGAAGGGGTCTCGGGGGAGACGGTAGTCCTGAAGCCGCACATAAAAGCGACCGCCACGGCCGTAAAGCAGCTTCAGTTTGTTCCCAATCCGGACACCGGGGTGACGCTCAAGGGAGCAAAGGTAATTGTCGCCGGTGGCAGGGGCCTGAAGGCCGGGCGCAACTTTGCGCTGCTGGAAGAGCTGGCGGCGGAGCTCGGTGGGGAAGTGGGAGCATCGCGTGGCGCCGTCGATGCCGGCTGGATATCCCAGCACCGCCAGGTCGGTCAGACCGGTCAGACGGTGAGGCCTGTCCTCTATTTTGCGGTTGGCATTTCCGGGGCTGTTCAGCACCTGGCGGGGATGCAGGAGTCTGACGTCATCGTGGCGATTAACAACGATCCCGAAGCGCCCATCTTCGAAGTGGCCGATTACGGCATTGTCGGCGATCTCTTTGAGGTCATGCCGGCGATGATCGGGGAAGTGAGACAGAGAAAGCTGGCTGCCGGCGCTGCAGCGAGCCCGGCCCTGCTCAAGCAGGGCGGCGCCATGCGGATGGAAGCCGGAACCGGGGGGGAATCAGAATGAACGGAT
This sequence comes from Actinomycetota bacterium, assembly GCA_023489275.1. Classification (GTDB taxonomy): domain Bacteria; phylum Actinomycetota; class Thermoleophilia; order BMS3ABIN01; family BMS3ABIN01; genus JACWAD01. Next base: position 18,932 of record JAMDDD010000029.1, on the reverse strand, counting down.
CTCAAGTTCACCCCGCCGGCGGAGACGGCAAACGGCGGCCCGCGCCTTCCCGCTTTGGCGCCATCGTCGTCGGCGGCGGTCCGGCCGGACTTGCCGCTACGTACACGCTCGCCGGCGCGGGCGTGGATGTCGCCTGCCTGGAGCGGGGTGACTGGTGCGGGAGCAAGAACATGATGGGTGGCCTCATCTTCTCGCAGCCGACGGCAAAAGTCTTTCCAAATTTCTGGCATGAAGCCCCGCTGGAGCGTCATGTCACCCGGCGCGACATGTGGCTGGCGACCGGCGATTCGGCGATGAAGGTTTCCTTTGAGTCAACTGATTTTGGCGCGGAGCCATACAATTCATTCACCGTCTATCGCTCACGCTTCGATAAATGGCTGTCCCGGCGCGCCGCCGAGGCGGGCGCCTGGATGATCCCGGAAACCCTCGTGGAAAGCCTGCTTTGGGAGGACGGCCGCGTTGTTGGCGTCCGCACCGGACGTCCCGGCGGCGACCTGGAGGCCGATGTTGTCATTATTGCCGAAGGGGTCAACCACTTCCTCGCCGAAGCCGCGGGGCTGGCTGCCGGTCCGCCCAAGGCAGAGACGATGGCGCTCGCGGTAAAGGAGGTGCTGGCCCTTCCCCGCGACCGGATCGAGGACCGTTTCGACCTGGACCGGGGCGCCGGCGCCGCTATTGAAATCATCGGCGAGACCACCGGCGGGCTGCCCGGCACCGGCTTCATCTACACCAACCGCGACACGATCTCGGTGGGCGTCGGGGTTCTGCTGGACAGCCTCGTCGGCAGCACCCGCGAGGCTTATTCCCTGCTGGACAACTTCAAGCAGCAGCCGCAGGTCCGCCGGCTGATCCAGGGAGCGGGCCTGCGCGAGTACTCGGCCCATCTGATTCCCGAAGGAGGGTACCGTTACATGCCAAGGCTTTTCGGGGACGGTGTCCTCGTGGCCGGCGACGCCGCCGGCATGGTCAACGCCATCAACAGCGAGGGCGCCAACCTGGCGCTGCTGTCGGGCCAGATGGCGGCCCAGACCGTACTCTCCTGCCGCGAGGAGGGCCGCTTCGACGCGGCGGCGCTGGGGCGCTACCGCACCATGCTGGAAAACAGCCTCGTCCTCAAGGACCTGCGAAAGTACAGCAGCGCCACGAATTTTCTTTCTTCGCATCAGCACCTGTTTGGTCTTTATCCGGAGCTGCTGGCGTCGCTGGCCCGCGAGTTTCTCACCGTTGACAATATGAGCAAGGCTGATAAGGAGCGCCTGCTGGCGAGGCTGTTTCGCTCACAGGTTCCTGTCCGCTCGCTGATCAAGGATTTTTACCAGGCCTGGAGGGATTTGAAATGAGCATAGAAGCAGAACAGGAAAGAAGCTCCGGCAAAGAGCAGCCGGCGGAAGTCTGCCCGGACTGCCTGCCCGACCCGGAGGAGCTCGGCTGGCCCCAGCCGGCGCCGACGGTGGCAAACCGGCTAGGGCTGGTCAAATTCAAGCCGGACTCAAACTCGCACCTGAGGATTATCAATGGCGAGGTCTGTCGCCATACCTGCCGGCGGAAATATTGCACACATTCCTGCCCGGCCCAGGTCTACCGCTGGGAAAGTGAGGAGAAAGTCATTTCCATCGCGTTTGAAGGCTGTCTGGAGTGCGGCACCTGCCGCAGCGGCGGTTGCCCTTACGGAAATATCGAGATGCGCTATCCGCGTGGTGGCTATGGAGTCCAGTACCGGTTCGGCTAGGGACCGCAGCCGGACCGGCCGGCCGCAGTCCTTTGAAGAACGGGCCGGCCGGGCTGGTTTCACAAAGGCGTCACCAGCGCCGGCGACAGCCTCCGCTCGGGTCCCGCGTAATCAGATAATTCTACCCGTCTGTCAACAATCGCTTTCCTGTCCAGCTCGCCTGCCTGCCGCCATTTTGCCATCAAATCATCAACAACGCCCGCGGCATTCTCCAGCCCCCGGTCGATGATGACCAGCTCTAGATAACCGGTGTTTGCCTCGGCAAAACGGTTGCCGCAATATGCGCAAGCCGCCATAATCCGGGGGTTGCTGGTATGGTTCTGCTTTTCGCAATACGGACATGCAACCGATTCCATTTTAGCCCCCTCTTGATCGCACCGTCACAGCCAATCCTGTCCAATTATTCATCTGAAGTGTACCCGCCGCGAGCCATTGACGACAGGGAAAATGTAAATATCGGTGGATTCCACTATTTCTTGTTTCTGTCCAGGACGACGCTGCGGCCGGCCCGCCTCACATGGATTGCGAGAAACTGTAAAATGGGTGGCAGAAATACGCATTATTAATGCCGGAGGGATTCGATTAACGGACTCGCTGAAAGAATCATGCGTCACCGGCGGCTGCTGCCGCTGTTGCTGGCGGCCGCGGTTGCTGTGCCGGCGGCAACGGCGCTCGCCGGCTGCGGGCAGGCCGGAACCGCCTCGACGACGACGGTGGCTCCGGCCGCTACCATCAGTACATTGCCCGTGTATCACCGCCGGCAGATTGCTTTCTACCGTGGCGTCTCCGAGCCGCGGCCGGAATCCTGGCAGGGGATGGTCAATGACAAGCGAGAGCTTCTGGGGGATGGAATCAATGCCGTTGCCATCGATCCTCCGGTCCTGATCGCCCAGCGGGGAGGCCTCCTGCCCCGGGAGATCCTCACCGGGGAAGCGGCAAACGTACCCAACATTACCCGGCAGCTGCACGCCGCCGGTCTGGCTGTGTTTCTGGACCCTTCGACGAAAAGCCCCGGCTTAAGCCCCAGCTTCGAGGCAACTGCTCCCATCCTGAGCGAGCTGAACGATGACGCGGTTAAATGGGCCGATACGGCGGAGAAAGAGCAGGCAGAGCTGTTCGCTCCTCTGGATGATTACAACCTGGTTCTGGGCACGGCCGGTGCCAATAACTGGTCGAAGCAGGTGCTGCCGCTGATCAGGCAAAAGTATCACGGCCCGCTGGTGGCCAAGGTGGTTCCCGACTTAAGCGGTCAGCCGCCAGCCCCCGGAGTCCCCCACGATTTCGAGGCGCTTGATTTTCATGGATATGATTACCTGATGCTGGATATCTATCCCTGCGGCGCCAAATTTGACCAGAAAGCATTTTCGGCGTACGTCGAAGACGTGCTTGACCGCGCGGCGGCGGTGGCCAGGCGGGACGGCCTCAAGGGCGTAATGATCGGAGATTTCGGCGCCTGGAGGCATGATGTCACCGGCCTGGTCCGCCAGGGGCCGCTGCTAAGTGAACAGGAGCAGGCCAGCATGGCGGCCGCTTTTTTAATGCAGGTGATTCCGCGTACCCAGGGCGTTTTTTACCACGGTTGGACGCTACCCGGCCGGGGAGCCAAAGGCCATCAGGTTGAAGGCGTGCTGAAAAAATATTTCACGCAGGCGCCGGGACGGACGGCGCCGGCAGCGACCGGTCAAGGCAAACCAAACGGGAGTACCCCATGACTAACCTGATTCTGGTTCCAACGGACGGCTCGGAGCTTTCCGAGCGGGCCGCCGGCTACGCGATCGAGCTGGCCGGCCAGGTAAAGGCATCAATTATTTTCTTGAGCGTGGTTGACGTCTTTTTGCCTGCTTACGCTTTCGAGAGCGACATCAGCTTCAACCCGGAGATTCCCGAAATGACCAACCAGCTTACGGCGGCGGCGACCGCTGCCGTGGAGAAGCTGAAACAGAAAGCAGAGGCCGCCGGAATCGATGCCAGCGCCAGGGTGGCCCGGGGCAATGCCTGGGAGGAGATATTAAGTGAGGCGGCCAGCTCCGGAGCCGATCAGATCGTTATGGGCTCCCATGGACACCGGGCGCTGGCGGCGGCGGTGATCGGCAGCGTCGCCATCAATGTCATCCATGGCACCCGGATCCCGGTCACCATCATCCCGCGGGAGCAAACCTGACGGGCTGCCTCAATTTTTTTGCGGCTGAGAAAAAACGGTTTTTTGGACTTTAGACGTTGGCACTTATTTATAAATGACATCCAAATTCCCACGTTCCATGATCATCCGGCGCCCAGGCAAAGGATCTCCATTAAGCGCAGAGCCTGGTTTTCCAAAGTCCGTATCTAACTGCCCGTATCTGCTTTGAGAATGCTGTCAAGCCGGAAGCTGCCTTCCGCGAGCCGGTCGCGAACCGCATCCAGCGGGGCGCCGCCGGCGATAAGCCTCTGGACGGCGCTCCGCTCCCAGGGCGGCCTGTTGTAAAGAAGAGCCGCTTTGAGCGATCCCTTGCCAAGATAGAGAACAGCGGCCGACCGGCGCTCGAAGCTGCCTCTGACGACGGCTTCATCGTAGCCGGTCATGTCCCCGAAGAATTCATAGGTGAGGTCAAACATCGTTGAGTAGAAGTAAGAAACGTGATTGAAGGCTTCCCGGTGGCCCGCCATGTTGCGGGCCGCCGTCCGCCCCTGGGCGATGGCGTTGTCCCAGTGCTCGATTCGCCGCCGCCTGCCGGCGATCAGGTCGGGAAAATTTGCCACGTCGCCGGCCGCGTAGACGCCGGGAACCGCCTCCAGATATTCGTTGACGGCAATGCCGTCATTTAGCGTCAGGCCGCTGCCCTCCAGATAGGCGGTGTCGGGATACACGCCGATACCGGCACAGGCCATGTCACAGGGCAGGGTCCGGCCGCTTTTCGTGACCACGGCGGTGACGGCGCCTTCTCCCGCTATCTCTGCCGCCACGTCGCCGTAAATAACATGAACTCCCTGATCGGCAAACAACTCCTCGAAGCAGGCGCTCAGCTCTTCACTGGCATATCTTGCCAGCAGCCGCGATTCCGGCTGGACGATGGTGGGATTGATATTGTATGAGGCCAGGGCGGAGGCTACCTCCAGCCCGATAAAGCCGCCGCCGATCATGACTGCCGTGCGGCTTTGCCCGGCCGCTGACCGGATTGCCTCCGAGTCGCTCAGGACTCTCAGGTAAAAAAAACGGGCCAGGCCGGCGCCGGGAATTTCCAGGCTTTTCAGCGAACAGCCCGACGCGATCAGGAGACGACCGTACTCGATCTCGCCGGCGGGGCTAGCAACAATATGCGCCTTCGGATCAACCGACAGGGCGGGTGTTTCCAGATGCAGGCCGATTCCGTACCGGCGGTAAGTGCTTTCCTTGAGCAGAAACAGCGACGCGCGCGCGTCGCGCCCGAGCAGGTAATCTTTGGAGAGCGGCGGCCGGTCGTAGGGCGGCTCCGGCTCAGCCGCGAGAATCCCCTTGCTTGCTTCCGGGTCCAGCTGGATGAGCTCCCTGACGGCAGTTGCCGCCGCCAGGCCGCCGCCAATGATGAGGTAATCGTAACGGTTGTGAACCATGCTTCGCCCTTTCAGTCAAGGACGATCTCACCATCCTGGATGCTGTAGCCCAGCTTTGTCAGCGCCTGCGCCGCCGGGCCGCGCAACACCGTCCCGTCCGGATGGTACCTCGATCCGTGGCAGGGGCAATCCCAGGTTTCTTCAGCCGGATTCCAGTCAGTTTCACAGCCCATATGAGTACAGATGTTCTCAAGCACTATCAGGCCTTCAACGGAATTGTAAATGGCGACCGGCCGGTCGCCGATCTGCCCGGCGACGCCGCTCCCCGGTGGAATATTCGCTGCCTTAATCGATGAAATGCTCATGAGGGTCCTCCTGAAGCTCCCTAAAAAAGCTATGGAACAAAACAACCTTTTTTTCCCGCAAACGAGGGTGGATAAACAAGCGATCAGATACGGCTCGTCGTCGGCGAGGTGATTAATTACGTTCGGGGGATGAACCAGGGACTCGAACGTCTTGCCGACATGCCGGTCTCAATCCGTCTCATCAAGGAAATGACGCGGCATTGCTTGCGGGTGATCGCGGCAGTCATATGGCCCCAGGCGAATTAAGACGCAGCCAGAACTGGACCGGGCTGGCCGGCATCACTCCTCTTCTTGATACACCAGTCATAGTCTCTGCTCATCCACTTCCTCCTCATACAACTTCAGCCCATTTTCCACTTGCTCGTAAAAGGTTTTGTCTTTCACTCGTGCCACCGCATATTCCACAGGAGTCTGGACGACCGGCTTGATTTCCCGATCAATTTTGTCATCTCTTATTTTAGCGAGCACCTTGTCCTTGTGCCCGCTAATAATAATGAGATCTATGTCGCTCCCGGCTGTATCACCTCCCTTCGCCGTGCCGCCAAAAAGGATGATCCTTTGTGCCAAGGGTGTTAGGGCAATGACAAGTTCATTGAGTACCACCAGATTCTCATAAACCCTGTAGGAACTGACCAGCGGTGATTCGATCAGTGAATAAAACCACATCCGCCCCTTTCGCTCCCGGGAAACCACTCCGGCTTTCAGAAGCCGGTTGAGCAAACGATTTGTAATCCCCCGGCTAAGGCCAGTTTGCTCGGAGACTTCCTTGTCATAAAAAAAGCTCCCCTATGCATAGTAAGGAATTGTAGAATCTTATTAGCGGAGCTATTGAGAAGAATTTCTTTTAACATATCAGGATTCAATGTATTGATATTACTGTATCATTTCATTGAATCCTGATTTCGAAGTCAAGAAGAAGTTTCATACTTCGCCCAAAAACTCTTCTTCCGGGCATGAACTTCCAAGAGGCCGGCTTTGTAAGAGGCATGCGGCGCCAGATTCCGCCAATCGCTCACTTCGGGCGCCAGGTCGTCCAGCTTCCTTAGGTATCGTACCCCGTGGTGATAATACCTGGAGAGCGCCCGCGCCAGTATCGATTCCAGCAGCGCCCGGTAAATCGCCGTGGCGCCCAGCAAGTGCTGCGACTCTTCCATTCTTTTTGCTAATGGCACCAGCAGCTCGTAGAGGCCGCCGTTAAGTTGGCCAGCGCGATGAAGGATATAAGTCTCAGCCTCATCTGTCTGGTCCACTTCCATTAGAAAGCGTGCCGACGCATAATCAAGCCGCTCAGCTAAATGAATCTCCTGCGCCTGCTGGTCAATAATCCACTGGCGCTTTTCGCTACCCACCACCTCCAAAAGAACATCCAGGTTGGCGGCGCCGCGCTGCCGGCGGAAAATGCGCCAGGCGGTTTCCGCCGCCTTTTCGTTGTTACCCAGCTTCTTGTAAGCTGCAAGCAGTAGCGCGTCTCTATCGGTCTCGAAATGAGGATTGTCTTTGGGCACATCCTTCAGTATTGAAAGCGCCCTCGCGGCATCGCCGCTTTCAAGGTACACTTCGGCTATGTCAATGCAGACTGCCAACGGCTTCTCCGGCGCCGAGGTCAGGGCGGCTTTCTCAAAAAGGGGCGCGTCTTTTAGCTGGCGCGCCAAAGTCTTGACCCCATAAAACCAGCGGTTGAAATGCCAGGTATCGGTCGCGATTTGATGTTCCTGTTCCGCCTGTTCCCACATCACCTCGGCCAGGCTTCGCAGCGAATCGGTGGGAAGGAACTCAGACGCAGAATCAAGCAGCTCGCCTCTGACGCCGTAATCATCATGCTCGTAGAGCTTTAGCAAAAGCTGACAAAGCCATTCCTTGTCGTCAACCTGAGAGGCATAGTGGATAAATGACTGGCGGGCATCGAACCGGAAGACATCACCGACGGCGCCGTTGGAGTCGTCGCATCGCTCAAAAACAGACTTGTCGCATTCAAAGAAAGCCGCGGCCAGCTCAACTCCGGTCTGAGGCTGCTGAACGCCGGCGCGCAGGTCGGCCAGCAGCTCTTCCAGCCTGCGGGCAAAATCGGCCGCGCCCCGCCAATCGATGAATTTCCGTTGCCGCTTGAGACCGGCCAGTTTTGATTTGAAGCGCTTCTGGTTTTCCTTGGGAGAGGATGTCATTCGCTCCACCACAGCCGCCGCATCATCACTGCGCGAGCTGAGGTCGAGCAGGGTGTCGGCCAGGGTTTCGGGGCCGAGGTTGACCAGCTTATCTCGTTGGTAGTCAGGATTCTTCACAGAACTTCAATCCCGGCAGACTTGCACGCGGAGCGCAGCTTTGTATCCAGCGTCGCCAGCGGAACGCGTATACGCCGGGCTAGTTCCAGATAAGCGGCGTCATATGACGAAAGCCTGTATTTGGTTGCCAGAGTTAATGTAGCCTGTAGCGCTTGCCGGTGAGTTTCCTGATCAACCTGTATTGGCAGGGCAGCCAGATCCTCAAGTGCCCGCGCAACGTCTTTCTCCGTAATCCTTCCTCTTCGCTGGGCAACCAACAGCGCATTGGTTGTCTCTAGTGGCCACACTTCGGGTACAATGGCGCTCTCCGTCCCCAACCTTTCCAACAGCGCTTCGGCTCCTTCAACGATTATCTAAAATGCCGCGGTATCAAATGCCGCCCTTCAAGCTGTAGAATTAGCTACCATTCCGATTGTCTGGCCGGAGGATTGCTGTTTCCCCATGCCACTTACGCCCGAGCAGGAAGCTAGAGAGAAAATCGATCAGCGGCTGGTAAGACTAGTCTATTTTTCTCTGAGGAGCATTATCATGACCAAAGTAGCCGCAGCAATTCTAAAACTTCTTGATTTCCTTGTGGTAAATAGTGTGGTAAATTTCATGATCCACCTAACAATCCCTAAAGCCAAAAGCCGCCTAATAGGCGGCTTTGCAGGCAAAATATATGGCGGGAGCGACGGGGCTCGAACCCGCGACCTCCGGCGTGACAGGCCGGCGCTCTGGACCAAACTGAGCTACGCCCCCGGAGCGTAAGGCACATTTTACCTGATTGGGCCCGGGAAAGGAGAATTCATCGAATTTCCCCGGTCCGGGAAGACAAATAATAGGGAAAGCCCGGCTCCCGGTCAACCTGATGCGCGAGTGCATCGCTTGCGGGCCCCGGGAATGAAAAGGGCTCCAGAGGAGCCCGGGCTTAAGCTTGACACAAGGGCAGCCGTCAATCGTCGCAGCTTTGGCCGTCGTCATCCTCGTCATTGACGCACCAGCTGGAGGCCCACCCGACAGAATCGGCTGTGATATCAATAATATTGCCAAGCTTTGTCAAACATGGTTCAGCATAGGTCGCGCCAAAATCATCCATTTTACTTCCCCCTGATCCCCTGTTTCCATTTTGTAGTCGCAATGGCATCATCGTCAACCTTAAACATTATAATTGTGGTCAGGTAATCCGTCAAATCTGGATTGAGCGTCGGCTGCCGCCGGAAAACTCTTTAGCCTAAATTAGTCAATTTCCTCTTTTTACATGTTTGGCGCAGTTTGCCATTTTCACTGACGTCTCTCCTTGCAGGAATCAGCGCCCCGGCCCCGATAGTTATTAGCCGGAAGGGGTAAAAGAAGAAAACGGCGGAATCTGATGGGAGAAGCCGATGGCAAAACAAAATGAAGCGGCGCCGGCGGCATCGCTGGGGCGGCAGCGGCTGGAACTGGGGAACTTTCAGGAAGGCGTCGAGGCGAGGCTGGCCGCTCTGAATGAGGCCGGTTTCGGCCGCCGGCTCTGGGGAAAGGATCCTTCCCTGTGGACCGAAGCCCCTTCCCGGCAGGAAGAGATCAAGAACTCTTTGGGCTGGCTCGATGTGGCCGGAGCCATGACGGCAAACCTGGATCTGCTGCAGATGCTGGCTCACGAAGCACGAGCCACCGGCTTTGTCCGCGTCGTTCATATGGGGATGGGTGGCAGCAGCCTGGCGCCGCTGGTGATGGGACTCATCTTGCCGGCTGGCGGGCGCGGCCTGCCCCTGACGGTGCTGGACACTACTGATCCGGCGACCGTGCTTAAGGTCGATCAGGCCGAGCCGCTGGAAAACACTTTGTTCATCGTCGCCAGCAAGTCCGGCACGACGGCAGAGCCCCATGCTTTCCATCAATATTTTTATCACGCTCTCTCGCGGATAAAGGGCAACCGGGCCGGTGAGAACTTCATTGCCATCACCGATCCGGAGACCCCGCTGGCAAAATCGGCGAAAGAAGACGGGTTCCGGCATATTTTTCTCAACTTCCCCGATATTGGCGGCCGGTACTCGGCGCTGTCATTTTTTGGCATGGTCCCGGCGGCGCTGGCCGGCTTTGACACCGGCAGGCTGCTTGACAGGGCGCTGGCGATGGAGAGTGCCTGCGGTGGCGAGGCGGCGGCCCCTGAAAATCCCGGGCTTGTCCTGGGGGCTGTCCTGGGAGAGCTGGGCCGGCACGGCCGCGACAAAATCACTTTTCTGGCAGAAGATAAAATCGCGCCGCTGGCCATGTGGCTGGAGCAGCTGCTGGCGGAGAGTACAGGTAAAGAGGGCAAAGGTCTGCTGCCGGTGGCCGGCGAGGAGCTGGCCGAACCCGGCGTCTACGGCAGCGACCGCCTGTTCGTCCACCTGCGGCTCGGCGCCGGCGATTCTCTGGACCAGGGCGTGGGCAAGCTCAAAGACGCCGGCCAGCCGGTTGTCACGATCGATCTGAACGATCCCTACGATCTCGGGCAGGAATTTTTCCGCTGGGAGATCGCTACCGCGACCGCGGGCGCCATCATCGGGATCAACCCGTTTGACCAGCCTAATGTCCAGGAAAGCAAGGACAACACCAACCTGCTGCTCGCCCAGGTTGACAGAAGCGGCGAGCTGCCGGCGGAGAGCCCGCTTATCGTTGAGGAGCCGCTCTCGCTTTATCACGAAGCCTTTATCCCTGCCGCCGGGTCCATCACAGATGCGCTGAACCGGTTTCTCAGCCAGGCCCGGCCGGGCGACTATCTGGCGCTGATGGCGTACCTGACCGAATCGGAGGGCGCCGGCCGGCAGCTGGCGCAGATCCGGAGCCGCGCCGGTCAGCGGCTGCGGCTGGCGACCACGCTGGGTTACGGACCCAGGTTTCTCCACTCCACCGGTCAGTTCCACAAGGGCGGACCGAATAGCGGACTGTTCCTGCAGCTGACGTGCGACGACACCCGTGACGTCCAGATTCCGGGCGCCGGTTATGGATTTAGCACCTTTAAACAGGCGCAGGCCCTTGGTGACCTGGAAGCGCTCCGGCGCCATGGCCGGCGCGTGGCGCGCCTGCATCTGGGAGCCGATATCGGGCGGGGCCTGGCCCGGCTGGCAGAAATCCTGGAGAAGACAACGCCGGAGTTTTAGAAACCGGCGGGGCGATCATATGGGTTAAATGGACAGGGCGATTTTAATGGACGCGGCGAACACCGGAGGCAAAATGAACGGCAAATACGAAATCGGCATGATCGGCCTCGGGGTGATGGGGCGCAACCTGGTGCTGAACATGGCTGATCACGGGTTTAGCGTCGCCGGAATGGACAACGTCAGCTCCCAGGTGGAAGCTTTGCAAACCGAAGCCGGCAACCGGCCGGTGCTGGCGGTGGCAAAACCGGAAGAACTGGTGGCGGCGCTGCGCTCGCCGCGGGCGGTCATGATGCTGGTTCCCGCGGGCCGCGTGGTGGACGCCGTCATCGGCGAGCTGACGCCGCTGCTTCAGCCGGGTGACCTGATTCTCGACTGCGGCAATTCCTTTTATCAGGATACGGATCGCCGCGAGAAAGAACTGACGGACAGAGGCATCCTGTTTATGGGAGTCGGGATATCGGGCGGCGAGAGCGGCGCCCGCCATGGCCCCAGCATCATGCCGGGAGGCAAACCGGAAGCTTACGAACGGGTGCGGCCCGTGCTGGAAGCGGCCGCGGCGCACGTAAACGGCGATCCCTGCGTCGCGTATCTGGGGCCCGGCGCCGCCGGCCATTACGTCAAGATGGTCCACAACGGCATCGAGTACGCCGTCATGCAGCTGATCGCCGAGGCATATGACATCATGCGGCGCGGCCTGGGCATGAGCGCCGCCGAGATGCACGCTGTTTTCGGAGACTGGAATGAGGGGGATTCCGCCTCCTACCTGGTGGAGATTACCACCGATATCCTGGCCAGGACCGACGATGACACCGGAAACCCTTTGGTCGACATGATCCGGGATGAGGCGCGGCAGTTGGGGACCGGCATGTGGACTTCTCAGGACGCGATGGACCTGGGGGTGCCCGTTCCCACAATTGATATCGCGGTCGCGATGCGGAACCTGTCGGCGCTGGCGGAAGAGCGGCGGGAAGCGGCGGCCCTGCTCGGAAGGGACGGTCCCACCTTTGGCGGCGATCCCAAAGAGCTGCTGGCCTGGCTCAAGGAAGCCTTTTTCGCGGCGGCGATCGTTGTTTACGCCCAGGGGATGGCACAGCTGAAGTCCGCGTCCGCCGCTCATGGCTACGGCCTGGATCTGGAAGCAATCGCCCGCATCTGGCGCGGGGGCTGCATCGTGCGGGCGGCGCTGCTGGAAGACATCCGGCAGGCTTACCGCAGCCGCCCCGATCTCCCCAACATCCTGCTGGACCCCGGAATTGGCGCCAGGGTATCGGACCGGCTGGAGTCGCTCAAGAGCGTTGCCGTGACGGCGGCCGGCATCGACATCCCGGTCCCGGCGCTGATGGCGTCACTGGCCTATTTTGAGAGTTACCGCTCCGGACGGCTGCCGGCCAACCTGCTCCAGGCGCAGCGGGATTACTTTGGCGCCCACCAGTACGAGCGCACCGACAGGGAGGGCAGCTTCCACACGGAATGGACCTAGCCCAGGTACAGCTCTGGCCGCTTGGCGTCTTTTTTGCCGTCACCGTGCTGCTGACGGTGGCGTTGCTGGCGGTCTCATATCTCCTGGGCCAACGGCACCGGGAAACCGAGACGGGAAAGCCTTATGAATCCGGGATCATATCGACAGGAACAGCACGGGTGCGATTTGACGTCAAGTTTTATCAAAATGCCATCTTCTTTGCCATTTTCGACCTGGAAGCGATGTTCGTCATTTCCTGGGCGGTCGCGATCCGCCAGGCGGGATGGTCCGGATACGTGGAAATAGTCATTTTCATCGCGGTTCTGGGCGCGGCGCTGGCCTATCTCTGGCGTCAGGGCGCGCTTGATTGGGGGACAAAGCGGGGGCCTGCCCCCAGGACGCGCGAGGAGAAGTCTTGATGAGGCGGAAAGAAAGTGGTGCCGGTTCGGATGACGGCGGCGCGAAAGCGGCTGCCCGCGAGGAGAGCGTTTCATTCACTTCTGCCGGCGGCGCGGCCGCGCCGTTCGCGGTTCCCGGGGATCCGCCGGAGAGCGAGGCCGGGCGGGTGGTGCTGCTGTCCCGGCTGCAGGACATGCTGGCCTGGGGCCGCAAGAACTCCATCTGGCCGTTTAACTTCGGTCTTTCCTGTTGCTTCGTGGAGATGGCGACCAGCATCACCAGCAAATACGATATTGCCCGCTACGGCGCCGAAGTGATCCGGGGGACGCCGCGGGAGGCCGACCTGATGGTTATTGCCGGCACGGTCTTCATCAAAGTCGCCCCGATCGTCAAACTCCTCTACGAGCAGATGATGGAGCCGCGCTGGGTCATCTCGATGGGCTCCTGCGCCAATTCGGGCGGCATGTACGACATCTACAGCGTCGTCCAGGGTGTCGACAGCTTCCTGCCGGTGGACGTTTACGTGCCCGGCTGCCCTCCCCGCCCGGACGCTTTCATGGAGGGCCTGCTGATGCTAAGGGACAAGATCGGCCGCGAGCGCCGCCCCTTGAGCTGGTACGCCGGGCCGCAGGCTACGGGCGAGCCGGCGCTGCCATCGCACCGCGACCTGAAGCGGGCCCGGCGGACGCGGGCCGGTATCTTGAGACCACCGACCGAGGTTTAGCATGAAGCTTTGATGAGCCCCGTTGACCAGAAAAATGACTCTGACATCGTCACCGGCATTGGACAAATGTTCGCCGGTGAGGACATCATCCCGGAGCCGCCCACGGCCGGGCCGCCCACCGTCTGGGCGCCGGCCGGCCTGCTCCCCCGGTTGCTGCGCCGTCTGAAAGAGGATGCGCGGCGTCCTTTTCCGATGCTTTATGACCTGACGGTGGTTGACGAGCGCCTCCGCCAGCATCGCCCCGGCCTGCCCCAAAGCGATTTTACCCTGGTCTACCACCTGTTTTCCCTTGAGCGTAACGAGGATGTCTGCATCAAGAGCGCCCTCACCGGCGAGATGCCGTCGGTCACCAGCATCGTTGACATCTGGCCGGCGGCCAACTGGTACGAGCGGGAAGCCTGGGACATGTTCGGGATCACGTTCGATGGGCATCCGCATTTGCGGCGGCTCCTGATGCCGCCTGACTGGGAAGGGCATCCGCTCCGGAAGGAGCATCCCGCCCGGGCCACGGAGATGGGGCCCTTCCGGCTGCCGGAATCAAAGGAGGAGGCTGAGGAAGAGGCGCTTAAGTTCCGTCCCGAAGACTGGGGGATCCAGCGCGCGCATGGTGACACAGATTTCATCTTTCTCAATATAGGCCCGCAACACCCAGGGACTCACGGCCTCCTCCGCATCGTGCTGGAGCTTGACGGAGAGGTGATTGTTGATGCCATTCCCGACATTGGCTATCACCACCGGGGCGCCGAGAAAATGGGCGAACGGCAGACCTGGCATACTTACATCCCTTACACTGACCGCATCGATTATCTGGCCGGCGTTCTTAACAACCTGCCCTACGTGATGGCGGTGGAGCAGCTGGCCGGCATCGAGGTTCCGGAGCGGGCCCAGGTGATCCGGGTGATGCTGTCGGAGCTGTTTCGCATCGCCAGCCACCTGGTCTGGTACGGCACCTTTGCCCAGGACGTGGGCGCGCTGTCGCCCGTTTTTTACATGTTCACCGACCGCGAGCGGGTGTTTGACATAATTGCCGCTATTTGTGGCGACCGGATGCACCCCAACTGGTTCCGGATCGGCGGCGTGGCCCAGGACCTGCCCCAGGGGTGGGACGGGCTGGTGCGCGAGTTCATCGCTTACCTGCCGCCGCGAATGAAGGAATACGACCGGATCGTGATGCAGAACCGCATCTTCAAGGGCCGCACCCAGGGAGTGGGCGCCTACACTCTGGAGGAAGCGATTGAGTGGGGCGTCACCGGCCCGGGCCTGCGCGCCTGCGGCCTGGAATGGGACCTGCGCAAGAAAAGGCCGTACAGCGGCTACGACCAGTTTGAATTCGAGATTCCGACCGCGGCCGGGGGCGACTGTTATGACCGCGCCCTGGTGCGGGTCGCGGAGATTCATCAGAGCCTGCGAATCATCGAGCAGTGTCTCAGGAACATGCCGGCCGGTCCCTATAAGGCCGACCATCCCCTGGCGGCGCCGCCGCCCCGGGAGATGATGCTGCACGATATCGAGACGCTGATCGATCACTTTCTGGAGATTGGCTGGGGACCGGTGATCCCTCCGGGGGAGGTGAGCACAGGCGTCGAGGCCTCCAAAGGAATCACCAGCTACTACCTGATCAGCGACGGCGGCAGCGGTCCCTACCGGCTGCGGATCCGCACTCCATCATTCCCGCATCTGCAAATGATCCCCCTGATCTGCCGCGGATCGATGATCCCCGATCTGCTGGCGGTCCTGGGAAGCATGGACTACGTGCTTGCCGACGTGGACCGCTAAAACAATAAGGCAAATATCAGAATAATGTTAAGTAAAGAGGAAATGCAGGAAATCGAAGTCGAGGCGGCCCGTTACGAGACGCGGCAGGCCGCCGCCATCGACGCGATGCGGATTGTGCAGGACCGGCGCGGCTGGGTTTCTGACGAAGCGGTCCGCGACCTGGCCGGTTTTCTCGACATGTCGCCCGCGGAGCTGGACGGCGTCGCCAGCTTTTACAACCAGATCTTCCGCCGCCAGGTCGGGCGCCATGTGATCCAGGTATGCGACAGCGTCAGCTGCTGGCTGATGGGTTACGAGCCGCTTCGCGAGCGGCTGATCCGGATGCTCGGCGCCGGCATGGGCGAGACAACCGCCGACGGCCGTTTCACCCTGCTTCCCGTTGTTTGCCTGGGCGCCTGCGACCGGGCGCCGGTAATGCTGGTCGACGAGGACCTGCACACAAACATCGATCCGGATCAACTTGACACGATACTGGATAAATACAGATGAAAGTTGCATATTTCTGGTTTCTGCTTGATAAGCTGGAAAGTTTTAACTTAGAACTTTGAACTAAAGTTATGGAAACGCCACTGACAGCCAACATTCAACCGGGGCGCCGGCCGCCTGACATCAAGGCGTACCGGCAGGCCGGCGGTTACCGGGCGCTGCGCGAAGCCGTCCTGAAGATGAGGCCGGAGGAAGTCACGCAGGCCGTCAAGGACGCCAACCTCAAGGGCCGGGGCGGCGCCGGCTTTGACGCCGGCCTCAAATGGAGTTTTGTGCCGATGGGAGAAAAGGCCGCCGGGCCCAAGTACGTGGCCGTCAATGCGGATGAGATGGAGCCGGGCGCTTTCAAGGACCGCCTCCTGATGGAGGGAGATCCGCACCAGCTGATCGAGGGAACGGCGCTGGAGTCCTACGCCATCCAGGCGGACGTTGCCTACATTTTTCTCCGCCGGGAATACCATCTGGCGGCCCGGCTGCTTCAGCAGGCGATCGCCGAGGCGTATGACAGCGGCTGCCTCGGGCAGGGCATCCTCGGCTCCGATTACAGCCTTGACATACATCTTCACATCAGCGGCGGCCGGTACATGAGCGGGGAGGAGACAGGGATGCTGAACGCCATTGAGGGCCGGCGGGCCAATCCCCGGGCCAAGCCTCCCTACCCGCAGGTTTCCGGCCTGTGGGGCAACCCCACGGTTGTCAACAACGTGGAGACCGTCTGCAACCTGCCGCATATCGTCAACAACGGCGCCGCCTGGTTTCGCAGCCTCAGCCTCACCGCTGAGGGCGGCACCAAGATCTACGGGGCCAGCGGCCGCGTCCGCCGGCCCGGGACCTGGGAACTGCCGATGGGCACACCGCTGCGGGAGCTCGTGGAGGAGCATGCCGGCGGCATGCAGGAAGGCTACCGGCTGAGGGGGATCATCCCCGGTGGCGCCTCGACGGAGTTTCTCACCCCGGCGCAGCTGGATGTAAAGATGGACTTTGCCTCCGTGGAAGCCGCGGGCAGCCGCCTGGGAACAGGCACGATCATCGTCCTGGACGATCGCTCCTGTCCGGTGGGGATGACACTTAACCTGGAGCAGTTTTTCTTGCGAGAGTCGTGCGGCTGGTGCACGCCCTGCTGGGGAGGGCTTCAGTACGCCGTGGAGCTGCTGGCCGGCATCGAGGCCGGCGCCGGCCGGATGGAAGACCTGGACACCCTGGACTCGCTGGCGGCGATGCTGGCGCCGGGGCACACTTTTTGCGCTCTGGCTCCTGGGGCCGCGGAGCCGCTGGGGAGCGCCCTCCGTTACTTCCGGGAGGATTTCGAGCGCCACATCCGCGAGCAGCGCTGTCCCTGGAGCAGTTAAATGGCGCTGATCTACGTCGAGGACAACGCTTACGAAGTCGAGGACGGGCAGAATCTGCTGGCCGCCTGCCTGTCTCTCGGCTTTGACATTCCGTATTTTTGCTGGCATCCGGCGATGCATTCGGTGGGTGCCTGTCGCCAGTGCGCCGTCAAGCAGTTCAAAGACGAGCATGACGCCCGCGGCAAGATAGTGATGTCGTGCATGACCGCAGCTGCCGACGGCGTCCGCATCTCCATCAAGGATCCGGAGGCGCGCGCTTTCCGCGCCGCCGTCATCGAATTGCTGATGCTGAATCATCCCCATGACTGTCCCGTCTGCGACGAAGGCGGCGAATGCCACCTGCAGGACATGACCGTGATGACCGGTCATACCCGGCGCCGTTACCGGAGCGGCAAGCGCACGTTTCGCAACCAGGACCTGGGCCCTTTCGTCAGCCATGAGATGAACCGGTGCATCCAGTGCTACCGGTGCGTCCGCTTCTACCGCGACTATGCCGGTGGCCGCGATCTGGAATCCTTCTCCCTGCGGAACCAGGTTTATTTCGGCCGCCACGAAAGCGGCATTCTGGAAAGCGAGTTCAGCGGCAACCTGGTGGAGATCTGTCCCACCGGCGTCTTTACCGACAAGAGCCTGAAGCAGCATTACGCCCGCAAATGGGATCTGATGACAGCGCCCTCGGTGTGCGTGCACTGCGGCCTCGGCTGCAACATCATCCCCGGCGAGCGATACGGCACGCTCAGGCGGATCCGCAACCGGTACAACGGCGAGGTGAACGGATATTTCCTGTGCGACCGCGGCCGCTACGGCTACCAGTTTGTCAACAGCCCTGACCGCCTCCGCCAGCCGCTACGGCGCCGGAGCCGTACTGCGGTCCCGGAGCCTGTTTCCGTCGAGGCGGCGCTGGCCGAGGTCGAGAATATCTTTTCCGGCGGCGGGGGAGTCGCCGGCATCGGCTCCCCGCGGGCGCCGCTGGAAGCCAACTACGCCCTCCGGCGCCTCGCCGGTCCTGACCGGTTCATCGCCGGCCAGAGCGACGTAGACCTGGCTCTAAGCCGCGTGGCCCGGCAGATCCTTTCAGAGAGTCCGGCCCGCTCCTGCTCCATCAGCGATGCGGCCGCCGCCGACGCCGTCCTCGTCCTTGGAGAAGATTTGAGCAATTTCGCGCCGAGGCTGTCTTTGGCGCTCATGCAATCGGTGCGCCGGCAGCCGCTGGAGGGACTGGAAGGGGTTCCGCTTTGGCAGGACGCCGCCGTCAGGGTTGCGATTCAGGATCAACGCGGCCCTCTTTATCTGGCGACGCCGGCCCCGACCAGGCTGGACGCGGTTGCCACCGGCGCCTACCGGGACACCCCCGCCGGAATCGCCCGGCTTGGATTCGCCGTGGCCAACCGGCTTGACCGCAACGCTCCCGGGCCGGAAACCCTCGGGGGCGGCGCTGATTCCCTGGCCGCCCGGAGTGCGGCCGCACTGGCCGGGGCCAGGAGGCCGCTCGTCATCTCCGGCGCCGGCCTCGGAAGTGAAGCCGTGATGCAGGCAGCCGCAAACGTTGTCCGGGCGCTGGCGGGCCGGGGGCAGGCGGCCGGCCTGTGCCTGACGCTCCCGGAAGCAAACAGTCTCGGCGCCGCCCTCATCGGCGGCGGTGGCCTGAGCCGCGCCGTTAAGGCCATCGAGACGGGTGAGGCCTCAACCGTTGTCATCCTGGAAAACGACCTCTACCGGCGCGCCGAGCCGCTGCTGGTGGAGCGGCTG
>JAMDDD010000045.1 GCA_023489275.1 Actinomycetota bacterium | reverse complement strand
ATTCGAGAGCGATGACCGGCAAGATTGGCGTCAGCGGGGAGTGAGCGTGGATGACGTCAAATTTCTCCTGCTGAAAAAATTTCTGCAGGGTGGAGCCAAGCCTCTTGCCGACGGTGATCCGGGCGATGGACCCATTTGAATAAATGGGAATGCCCTTGCCGAACCTGACCACGGAGAATTTCACGGGGCCGTCGGGATAATGATGATGCTTGCGGGGCTTCAGGTTATGGGTAACGACGGTCACATCGTGGCCCCGCTTGTCAAGGGAGAGGGCCAGATTGTGAACGTGCTCGGTTATTCCCCCGAGCAGCGGGTAATAATACTCGGAAACGAGGGCTACTTTCATATTGTCATTCTAGAAATAAAGATCTTTTGATTGACATTTAAGGCCTTAACCTCGCCGCTCGCGGCAGAGCCTGACCCGACAGAATCATACTAAAATGAGGCGCTCCTTGCCAGCGGCGGGCCGCTTTTTTTCCAGCATGTCCCGGCAGGGAAATTCTGCGGCTCCTTTGCCGCCAGCAATCTGCCAGGGCGGGCTACTGGAGCTTTCTTTCCCGGGGAGCAATGTCCTTCACCTGCTGCCGAAGATCCAGAACAAAAATCCAAAATGGCTCGCTTGCTCCCATTGGCTGGCGACCCGCCGGACCGCGTCTCAAATTGTTTCACAAAACAGCGAAGGTCAAACTTTCCGTTCCGGCCGGGGCTGTTCCAACTGCGGGAAACGGTGAGAGCAATGGGCGAAATCAGGGACCGCGGGCAGGGCGCGCCGGCCGGGCGGCAGCCTCCAGCCGGGATAGTCAAATAGATGTTATAATTCAGATTGGCAACCAATTGACTTGATCGGGCGGCCCCAGGGCCGGCCCGAGGTTTTTTAGTTCTGCGCCCTCAGCGCGAAAGGAGGATTGACACCAATTGCCCATTTATGAATACCGGTGTCTCAAGTGCGGGCACCAGTTTGAAAGGCTTCAGAACATTTCTGACCATTCTGTCAAAAAATGTGAAAAATGCGGCGCCCGGGTCACCCGGCTGTTTCATCCGGTGGCCATCCATTTTAAGGGAAGCGGTTTTTACACCACGGATTATGGCAAGCGCTCGACAACAGCCTCCAGATCGGAAGAGAAGCCCAAGAAGAAAAAAGAAAGCAAGAAAAAAGCCGCTGCCGGATCGGACAAGTAAATATCCGATGCCGCTTGCGGCGCCGGCTCTTTCCCTTGGTTCTCCCGTTATCAGATTTGCTTCGTGAAAATACTTGTTACCAACGACGACGGCATTGACTCCCCTGGCTTATTTGCGGTCAAGAAGGCCCTGGAGACCCAGGGGGACGTGGAGGTCATCGCCCCGGATCAGAACCGGAGCGCCATTGGCCGCAGCATCACCATTGGACAGTCGCTCAATGTGGCGGAAGTCACCTTCGCGGACGGCTCCCGGGGATTTTCGGTTGACGGCACGCCTGTCGATTGCGTTCGCCTGGCTTCGCTCGGGTTTCTTGACTGGCTGCCGGATATTGTCGTTTCCGGGATTAATCTCGGCCCGAATCTGGGTGACGACATCACCTATTCAGGTACGGTTGCGGCCGCTTTCGAAGGCAATATGCTGGGGCTGCCGGCGATCGCCGTATCGATCGAGCGGCCGGACGGCTGGCGGGGAGCCGCCGGCGAGCGCGCCTTTCATTTTGACGCGGTGGCCGGGTTCACGGCCCGGGTGGCGGCAAAAATCATGCACGCGGATCTTTCTGGCACTATCCTGCTAAATATCAATGCGCCCAACCTGCCCCTGGACCGGGTCCGGGGCGCCGAAGTGACCCGGCTGGGCAAGCGCATCTACCGTGATCAGCTGGTGGAGGAAGGCGGCAACGGCGCCGGTGGCAAGAGCTTCATGATCTATGGTGATGATCCTTCCTATCACAAGGAGGAAGGGACGGATTTTCACGCGGTAGGCAGAAGCATGATCTCCGTGACGCCGATCCATTTTGCGCTCACCAACCTTTCCGGGATGGAGATCGTCAGGGACTGGAATCTGGACCGCCTGATCCCGGCCGGGAAATAGAAGGGTTTATGTACCAGGTCAAAAAATGCTTCAAGGCTTTTATCTTCGATCTTGACGGAACCGTGGTTGACACGATAGATCTCATCAGGGATTCCTTCCGTCATGCCAGCCGCGCCGTGCTGGGAGAGCAGCTGCCTGACGAGGTGCTGATGGCTAACGTGGGCCAGCCGCTCAAGACACAGATGCGGCTGCTCAGTCCGGCCAGGGCGGAGGAAATGTATAATGCCTACCGGGAATTCAACCACGCCCGGCACGATCAGCTGATCCGCTCCTTTCCCGGCATCGAGAGCGTTCTGGGGGAGCTGAAACGGCGGGGCGCCCAGCTGGCCATTGTCACGTCAAAGAGCCGCGATACGGTCAAAATGGCTTTCCGCACGATTCCGGTTGAGCATTTCTTTGAAACGGTAGTGGCCACAGATGACACCGAATTTCACAAACCCCATCCGCAGCCGATCATGCTGGCGATGCGCCGCCTGGACGTGGATGCCGGTGAATCGGTTTATATCGGGGACAGTCCCTTTGACATCGAAGCCGGTCAGGCGGCGGGGGTCGCCACGGCGGCGGTAGGTTGGGGCATCTTTCCGGCGGTGAGGCTGAAAGAGCTGGAGCCGGATTACTACTTTGACAAGCCGGAGGAAATTCTTTTGCTTTGTCCTGACAGGAACTAGGTCAAAGTTCCGGGTTTCAATGTTCAAAGTTTCCCGGTATTTGAGTTTTACACAGGCTTGCCGCATGGAATCCATTATCGTGTTGATCTGTCACTCGAAGGAAGCAGTCCTGATGAAACCGGGGCTTTATTAAAAAGATCGGCGAAGCTGAAGGAGATGGGGTCTACCGGGATTCTCCACCGTCCTGGAATGACAGTTTTTTCGTTATCCCTGGCTCACAGGACGATCAGTTATCACTTGGAACCTGGAACTTGGAACATGGAAGATGGAACCAATGAGTGAGACACGCTCCACAGGCAAGGTTTTTTTAATCGGCGCCGGTCCCGGGGATCCGGGCCTGATCACTCTCAAGGGAGTGGAATGTATCCGGGCTGCTCAAGTCGTTGTCTATGATTATCTGGCCGGCAAGGAGCTGCTTGGCTACGCGCCGGCGGGCGCGGAGCTGATTTACGCCGGCAAGAAGGGGGGCAACCATGCCATGAACCAGGAAGATATCAATGACCTGCTCGTGGCCAAAGGGCTGGCCGGAAAGACGGTGGCGCGCCTGAAGGGAGGAGACTCCTTTATCTTCGGCCGCGGCGGCGAGGAAGCGCTGGCGCTTCGGCGCGCGGGGGTGCCCTTTGAAGTAATCCCCGGGGTTTCTTCCGCTTACGCCGTGCCTGCCTGCGCCGGCATCCCCGTCACCCATCGCGGCGTCGCCGCCGACGTGGCTTTTATCACCGGGCATGAAGATCCGGCCAAACCGGAATCAATGATAAAATGGGACAAAATATCAACCGGAGTCGGCACGCTTGTCTTTCTCATGGGTGTGAAAAACATTTCCCTGATTGTCGAAAATCTGATCAGAAACGGCCGGTCCCCCGAGACGCCGGTGGCGCTGATCCGCTGGGGAACTACGCCCCGGCAGGAAACAATTACGGGCAATTTGTCAAACATCGTTGATCTGGCCAGGGAGCGCCGCTTTCAGGCGCCCGCCATCACGGTGGTGGGAGAAGTCGTGAAGCTGCGGGAAGAACTGCGCTGGTTTGAGGACAGGCCCCTGTTTGGCCGGAGGGTCGTCGTCACCCGCTCCCGGGCCCAGGCCAGCGCCCTCACCGGGGCCCTGGCCGCGGCCGGCGCCGAGCCGGTGGAATTTCCCACCATCAGGGTCGTTCCTCCCGCCGGCGGCTACGCGGATCTGGATGCCGCCATCGGTGAACTGAAAGGCGAAGCCGCCACCGCGTACGACTGGGTCATATTCACCAGCGTGAACGGCGTGGAGCATTTCTTCACGCGGCTTGACCTTGTTGCCGATGTCCGGGATTTGAAAGGCATCAAGCTGGGAGCGATTGGACCGGCGACGGCGGCGGCGCTGCGCCGGCGAGGGCTGAAGCCTGATTTCGTTCCCGCGGAGTACCGCGCGGAATCTATTGTTGATGGATTGCTCGATCTTGGTATAAAAGGAAAGCGGGTGCTGATTCCGAGGGCTAAGGAAGCCCGGGAAGTGCTTCCCGAGAGTCTGGCGGCGGCAGGCGCCCGGGTGAAAGTAGTCACCGCTTACGAAACCGTCCGCGAAGACGCTGGCGCCGGCCGGATGCGCCGCATGCTCGCGGCCGGGGAAATTGATATAATTACTTTTACGAGTTCTTCTACGGTGCGAAATTTCGCAGCGCTCTTCAACGGCATGGATCTTGCCGGCATTCCCGCTAGTGTGATCATCGCCTGCATCGGTCCCGTGACCGCAGAAACGGCCAGGGGATTAGGCCTGCGTGTTGACATTGTGGCGGAAAAATTTACGATTCCCGGCCTGATGGAAGCGGTGGTCAAAGCCGCCGCCGGCCGCGCCTAAACCACCAAGAAGATTGTTAAAGGAATATCATGATTGACATCACCCGCCTCTACTGCGGCCGTGATACCCCGGCCGATTCACTGCGCTACGGGCACGGGCGCCAGAGCCGGCCGATGGCGGGCGCCCCGGTGATTCCCCGGCGGCCGCGGTCGGCCGCGGAGCGGCGGCCGGTGGTGGCCTGGAACGTCAGCCGGACCTGCAACCTGAAATGCGTTCATTGCTACACCGATTCCGAGGCCAGGAAATACGAGGGAGAGCTTTCCACCGGGGAAGGCAAAGCGCTGATCGAGGACCTGGCCCGGTTCCGGATTCCGGCGCTGCTGTTTTCCGGCGGCGAGCCGCTGATGCGAAAAGATCTGTTTGAGCTGGCCAGCCACGCTGTCAGCCTGGGAATCCGGCCGACTCTATCGACGAACGGGACGCTGATCAACGAAGAGACCGCCCGGAGGATCAGGAAAATCGGTTTTAGTTACGTTGGCATCAGCCTGGACGGCATCGGCAGCGTTAACGACGCCTTCCGGGGCCAGCCGGGGGCTTTTACCAAAGCGATGGCCGGTTTTCGCCACTGCAAGCAGGCGGGGCAGCGCGTGGGGCTGCGCCTGACGCTGACCAGGCACAATTACCGCGACCTGCACCGCATCTTTGATTTCATCGAGGCCGAAGAAATTGACCGCGCCTGTTTTTACCATCTGGTTTATTCCGGCCGCGGGAAGGA
Source organism: Actinomycetota bacterium (assembly GCA_023489275.1). Classification (GTDB taxonomy): domain Bacteria; phylum Actinomycetota; class Thermoleophilia; order BMS3ABIN01; family BMS3ABIN01; genus JACWAD01. Next base: position 34,672 of record JAMDDD010000045.1, on the reverse strand, counting down.
AAGCGACGACCTGACTCATGAGGAGACGCGCGATGCGCTGGACATCATCCTGGCCCGGACCAGGGATTTGCACGACCGGGGCCTGGAGAAAGACATTCTTACGGTGGACAATCATGTGGACGGCATCTACCTTTATCTGAAACTGCTGGCCGAGGACGAGGCGCGGGCGGAGTCGGTAATGCGGCTGCTGAACTGGAACGGCGGCGGCATGTACAGCTCCGGCGTCGGCTTTGGCGATATCGACTTTGACGGCAATGTCCATCCGGATCAGTTCTGGATGCACTACAGCTTTGGCAACGTGCATGAGCGTCCGTTCAGCGAGATCTGGATGGACGCCTCTGATCCGCTGATGGCGGGCCTTAAAGACCGGCGGAGCTATATTCACGGTCGTTGCCGCACCTGCAGATGGTTCGACGCCTGCGGCGGGGCGCTCCGGGTGCGCGCCGATCTGGTCCATAACGATCCCTGGGCGCCGGACCCGGCCTGTTACCTGACCGATGAGGAAATCTAAGAGCGGCTATGGGACTTTTGATGTTTGATGATGATGGACAAAACAGAACATAAAATTAATCCACCATCCACCATCCACCGTCCACCTTCCACCATCCGTTTAGTGGCTTGGGAAGTCACGCGCCGCTGCGGGCTCTCCTGCCGTCATTGCCGCGCCGCCGCGGAGAAGGGCCCTTACCCGGGAGAGTTGCCCCTGGAGAAATGTTTTCAGGTGATCGATGAGATCGCCGCCGCGGGGCAGCCGATTGTCATCCTCACCGGAGGCGACCCGATGATGCGCGAAGATATTTATGACATTGCCCGCTACGGCACGGAAAGGGGCCTGAAGATGGTGATGTCGCCTTGCGGCAGCCTCCTTGACGATGTCAGCGCCGCACGGCTGAAAGAAGCCGGCATCAAGCATATATCTTTAAGCATCGACGGCGCCACGGCCGCCACCCACGATGATTTCCGCCGGGTTCCCGGAGCTTTCGCCGACGTTATCAAGGGTATTGAAGCCGCCCGGAGGGCGGGCATTAAATTTCAAATTAATACGACTGTGACAAAAGTAAACCTTGCCGAGCTTCCCGCCATCCTCCAGCTGGCGATCGACCTGGGCGCGGTCGCGTTCCATCCATTTCTGCTGGTGCCCACCGGCCGCGGCCGCGAGCTTGCCGATCAGGAGCTCTCCCCCGAGCAATACGAGGAGACGCTGGCATGGGTTTACGATCAGCGGGACCGGCTGCCGCTCAGTTTCAAGCCAACCTGCGCTCCCCATTACTACCGCATTCTCCGGCAGCGGGCGCACGCCGAGGGCAGGAAGGTGACGGCTAAGGCTTTCGGCATGGACGCCCGGGCCAAAGGCTGCCTCGGCGGGCAAGGCTTTTGTTTTATCTCGTACCGGGGCAAGGTTCAGATTTGCGGCTTTCTGGACGTCGAATGCGGCGATCTGAATGAGCAAAGCTTTGGCGATATCTGGGCCGGCTCGCCGGTTTTCCGGCAGATGCGGGACCTGGATGGCTATCACGGACGCTGCGGTTACTGTGAGTACCGCCGTTTCTGCGGCGGTTGCCGGGCTCGCGCCTACGAACTTACCGGGGATTATCTCGGCGAAGAGCCGTTTTGCATATACCAGCCGAAGGCTAAAAAGGCTCAAAGATAGTTTCTAGTCAAACCCATGTCACACGAAACCAGAAACTGGTTTTTTCATGGATGCAACTGATAAAAAACTGATAACTTTGATCCAGTCGGATTTTCCGATAACAGACCGTCCCTACGCAGCCATCGGCCGGCAGTTGGGCATCAGCGAGCAGGAAGTCATCAACCGGATCGAGGAGATAATGAAATCCGGTGAGATCCGGCGGCTCGGAGCGTCATTTGACTCCCGCCGGCTCGGTTACACCAGCACCCTCTGCGCCCTGCATGTGCCGCCGGAGAAACTGGAAAAGGCGGTGGCGGCGATAAACTCATATCACAATGTCACGCATAATTACGAACGCAATCATTACTATAACGTCTGGTTTACTCTGATTGCTCCCAGCCGTGAGCGCATCGGCGAGATCCTGATGGAGATTGAGAAATCCGCGGGCGTAGGTCCTGTCCTCGACCTTCCGGCAACGCGCCTGTTCAAGATTCAGGTTGATCTGCCCGTGATCTGACGTTTAATGCTTAACATGAACCCTAACTGACAGACTGGAAACCGAAAACTTTGAACTTTGAACTCAAAAGTTTTTAACGATCACGAGCGAAAGTTGGTACGGCTCCTCCAGGAGAGCATTCCCTTGACGCCGCGGCCGTTTGTCGATATTGCCGCCCAGGCAGGGATGAGCCCGGAAGAGGTGATCTCGTGCGTGGACCGCTGGAAACAGGAAGGCACAATCCGCCGTTTCGGCGCCATGGTGCGTCACCAGCGCCTCGGTTACACGGCCAATGCCATGAGCGCCTGGGACGTTCCCGAGGGCCGCTCCGAAGAGGTTGGCCGCATCCTGGCGGCTGCTCCCGAAGTGAGCCATTGCTATGAACGGCCCCGGGCGGAACAGTGGGATTTTAACGTGTTCGCCATGATTCATGGCGGCAGCCCGGAGGAATGCGAGAAAGTGGCCGCCGGTTTGGCGAGGAGGACCGGCATCGACAATTATTCGCTGCTGTACAGCAGCCGCGAGTTCAAGAAAATAAGCATGAAGTACTTTATCGAATAGGACTGGCCCGGCAGAATCACCTGCTGGCCAGGCTCCGGGAAATTGGGAATCCGGCTGGTAAAGCCGCGCGGATTCAGGGCCCGCGCGGGTCCTGAATAATTCCTCTTTTTGCGGGCAAAAATTATTGACAAACCGTTGCTGAAAGCTTATGGTAATACCCTGGGTGGTATTAGCTGCGGTCTGAAGCGGGCTCCGGCAGCGGCAGCTGTCACGGCGGCGGAATTTTTGGGCAGCGTCATAAACGGGAAGGTTGAAGGCGCACTGTGCTTAAGCGGTCCTTTGGTGGGCCGCTCCCGAAAGCAATGTCGCGAGAGCGATGGATCTTGTGTTGAGATGCGCCCCCCGGCATCAGTCGGCACAGGAACAAGGGAAGTGTGCCGCAAAGATTGTGATCAAGTTCACAATCCCTAAAGCCACCCAAGCTGGGCTGGTTGGTAGAAGAGAACGTTTGAGAGAGGCATCTTCAGTGTCGGGTGCCTCTTCTCATTTCTAACAGACGCATACTCACCTCGGGAAAATCAACACTATAATTCCTTATGTTATCCCTTGGGCTGCCCGGCGGGATATCGCCAAAGCCGCTTGCCACCTGCTCTTAGCTGGTATAACGCTTTTCTCTTGACGGTCCGGTTTGGACCCGCCGCCGGAAGTCGTGCATAATTATCGGGGGTGCCTTCGCCAGAAGAACGACACCAACCGAGCGAATATCCCGGCAGGTTGCGCTGCTGGAATAAGCAAGCGCAAAAGCGTTTTTACTTTTCTTTCGCCTGCGCGTTTGGCGATAATTTTGAGTTTAAACAGAAACGGAAACAATGGCACATGCGGCAAATAACAAGCCTTCTATCGAAAGGAAGGCGTCTGATGTCATGTTCGCGGCGATTGTCGTTTTTTCGCTGTTTGCTCTCGACGTCTATCTGTCCGTCTTCTATTACCGTGATAACGGCGTCCACGATCTGAGCTGGCTGCACTGGCTGCTGGCGGTGCTGGACATCGGCGTCGTGCTGGCGGTGCTCTGGGCTTCCGGAAAGCGCGTCTTTCACACTTTAATCTCGATGAAGCTGGCCGTGACGCTTCTGTTTGTGGTCGCTATCGTCGCGGTCATCGGGACGATCCTTCCCCAGGGGGACGACGTCCTCACCTCTGATATCACTAAAAGTCCGCTTTATCATTTTTATCACAGCCTCGGCCTGTTTAATGTCTACCAGTCAAGATGGTTCCTGGCGCTGCTGTTCACGCTGGTGCTCAGCCTGATCCTCTGCATCTCCAACCGCCTGCCCGCGACACTCAAGCACACCTTCCGGCAAATGATTGATGTCAAGGATATATTTGTTGCCAACCAGCCGCAGGCGGCGGCGTTTCCGGGGGCGGGTGAGGCGGGGATGGAGGCGGCGCGCCAGGTCATCCGCGATCATCATTACCGGCTGTACCAGCGAAAGACCGGATCGGTGCTGGCCGAGCGAGGCCGTTTTGCGCCGCTCGCCTCGCTGCTTTTTCATGTCAGCTTCATCTTCATCGCCGCCGGCGCGCTCTTAAGCAGCCAGCTTGGTTATGACGAATCGCTGGCGGTGCCGGATAACCAGATGGTGGCGGTGCCGAACACTTCGTTGCAGGTGATCAACTATCAGTTTAAGATGGAGTATGAAGGCAAAGCGCTGCTGAAGAACGGCAGCATCGTTCCGGTCAAACAGCTTGCCGACGGGAAGACGGTGCGGCGTGAGGACGGCGGCGACATCAGCCAGATTACGCAGGTTTTTGATCTGCAGCCATCTTCCTTTATCAGCGACATCCAGGTTTTCAAGAATAACCGGCCGCTCAAGCGCAAATCCATCAGGGAGGGCGACCCTCTCGAGATTGACGGGGCCAACTTCTACCAGAAGAGTTACGATTACGATCAAACCACCGGCGCGCCGGTATCCATCCTGGAAGTGAACCACAAGCCTTTCAAGACGCTGGTCTACGTCGGCGGCACGCTGATGATGCTTTCAATCATGGTGGCACTTTATCTTCCCCGGCGGCGCATCTGGTTCAAGACCGGCGAAGACGGGCAGCTGCTGGTGGGAGGACGGACCAACCGGGCCAAATTGGGATTTGAGCGCGATTTTGAGCGCATTGTTAAAGAACTGCGACTCAAACTGGGACAGGAGGCCCGGTAAAGATGGACAAGCTCGAGAGCATTTTTGCCATAGTCACGCTGCTTACCTATCTGGTGGCGGGATGCGTTTATATCTGGTTTCTGATTACCCGCAACCGCCGTGCCGCGAACCTGGCGACGATGCTGCTGATCCTGGGCCTGTTCACTCACACCCTTTCCCTGGGAATGCGCTGGGCGGACTCCGGGCACCCGCCGCTGACCGATTCGTACGAGTCGCTGTCCCTGTTTAGCTGGGGCATCGTTCTTTTTTATCTGATCACGGAGCGGATCTACCCTATCCGTGCCGCCGGCGCCATCGTGGTGCCGACCGCGTTTGTCATCGAGAGCATCGCCCTGGTGCTCAACAACGGGCCCGAGCCGCTCCGGCCGATCCTCAATAGCGGTTGGCTCTGGATCCATGTCACCATTGCCATGCTATCATACGGCTTTTTTGCGCTTGCCTTTGGCGCCGGGTTCTTCTACGTGGTCCAGGAATATCTGCTAAAAAAGAGGTACCAGAACGTGGTGATTGCCTTCGCGCTCATGTTTGCCGCCGTCGGCCTTGCGGTCGGCATCTGGATGGGCTTCGAATGGGCGAATCCGTCGGAAGCCGTGAACGCCGCCGGCCAGTATTACAACCAGTATGCCAGCGGCGATGTCTACAAGATTCTCGGTGCCGGCGGCATCGGCTTCGCGGGGCTGCTGTTTTTGGGCCTGGTGGCCGGCAAGGGAGCATCGAGGCCGAGTTTCGCCAACAGGCTCCCGTCTCTTGACGTGCTTGACGAGGTTAGCTACCGCGCCATCGCCTTCGGATTTCCCATGGTTACCATCGCCATCGTCACCGGTGCCATCTGGGCCGATAAAGCCTGGGGCAGCTGGTGGAGCTGGGATCCCAAGGAGACCTGGTCGCTGATCACCTGGCTCTTTTATGGCGCCTACCTGCACACCAGGCTGACCTGGGGCTGGCGGGGACGTCACTCGGCAATCATTGCCATTATCGGTCTGATGGTGGTGCTGTTTACATACATCGGAGTCAATTACCTGCTCCCCGGTTTGCACTCTTACGTTAGGTAGCTGTCGTGGCATTCTTCCCCGTCAACCTCAAGGTGGACGGCCGCCAGTGCACGGTGATCGGCGGCGGGCAGGTGGCGCTGCGCAAAGTCACGAACCTCCTTGCCTGCGGCGCCAGCGTCAAGGTGATTTCACCGGCGCTCGCGGCAGGTTTCGAAAAGCTCCCTGGCCGGTACGAGTATCTTGCCCGTTCCTATCGCTGGGGCGACCTGGAGGGCTCCTTTCTGGCCATAGCCGCCACGGATGACGATACCGTCAACAGGGCGGTCGAGGAGGAAGCACACGCCCGGCGCATGCTTCTCAACGTCGCCGATAAGCCTGAGCAATGCAATTTCTACATTCCCTCCCGGATCCGGCGCGGGGACCTGTTAATTACGGTGTCAACCGGCGGCGCGCTGCCGGCTCTGGCGAAACGGCTGCGCCTTCAGCTGGAGGCAGAATTCCCGCCGGCATGGGCCCGGGCGGTGGAGTTGCTGGGAAAGGCGCGCCAGCGGGTACTGGCCGGGATCGAGGATCAGGAACGAAGAAAACAATGCCTGACGGATCTGGCGGCGATTGACATCGTTGCCGCTCTTGACGCCGGCGGCGATCTGGCGGCGCAGACGGAGATCGACAAATGCATCTCGCGGTATTTGGCATAAATCACAAGACGGCTCCGGTGGAGCTGCGGGAAAAAGTTTCACTTGGCGGGGAGCAGGCTTCCGAGCTCTCGCAGCGGCTGCTGGGTGGTTCCAGGGTGCTTGAGGTCGTGCCGCTTTCTACCTGTAACCGGACCGAAGTGTACATGGTTGCCTCGCATCCAGAAACCGGGTTAAAAGAGGTGGTGGCGGCGCTGTCTGCCATCGGTGGCGTCGATCCCGGGGAACTCAAGCGCTGCTCTTATTTTCATGAGGGCGATGCCGCTGTGCGCCACCTCTACACTGTCGCCAGCAGCCTCGATTCGATGGTTGTCGGGGAAGCGCAGATCATGGGCCAGATCAAGGAAGCATACCGGCGGGCCCACAAGCAGCAAAGCACGAGCGTCCTTCTCAACCGCCTTTTCCGCCATGCGCTGGAGGCGGGCAAGCGGGTGCGGACCGAAACGGCGATCGGCGAAAACCCGGTCTCGGTTTCGTCGGTCGCGGTTGAAATGGCCAAAAAAGTATTCGGCGATCTGGAGGGCAAGACAGTGCTGCTGCTGGGGGCGGGCAAGATGGGAGAACTGACCGCCACCCATCTTCTCTCGCATGGCATTGCCGGCATATTTGTGGGCAACCGGACTTTCAGCCATGCCGAGCAGATGGCGGAAAAATTCAACGGCACCGCGATCCCGTTTGATGATTTAACCAAATACCTGCCGCTGGCGGATATTGTCATCAGCTCAACCGGCGCGACCCGTTACGTAGTGCACAGGAATGACGCGGAGCTGGCGATTCGCCGGCGTCATCACAGGGCAATCTTCTTTATTGACATCGCTGTTCCCCGTGATATCGAGCCTGGTGTTAATGATGTTAACAATGCGTTTCTTTATGACATTGATGATCTGAGCGAGGTGGCCGGGGCGAACGCCGCCGCCCGTCAAAAAGAAGCGAAGAAGGCGGAAAAGATTATCGAGGAGGAAGTGGAAAGCTTCACCCGTTGGCTCTCCAGCCTGGATGTGGTGCCGACGATAACAGCGCTGAGGGCGATGGCCGAAGAGGTCAAGGAAGCGGAGTTGGCCAAAACGCTGGCCAGATTTGATGGTGAGCTCTCGGAAGATGACCGCAACCGGATCGAAGCCATGGCGTCCGGCATCGTCAACAAGATCTTGCATGGTCCCACGGTGGAGCTGAAAAGGGCGTCAAATGAGCGGGGCGGCTATCTGTACGTGGAATCAATGAGGCGACTGTTCAGGTTAAATGGTCATAAATCTTCCAAAATGACAAAAAAGAATATCGATTGACCGGCCGGAGCGAAGATGCGCACTGAGGCTGCTGCCAGACGTTTGGTACTGGGAACCCGGGGCAGCGAGCTGGCCATGTTCCAGGCCCGCCTGGTAGCCTGGCAGCTCCAGAAACGCAATGTCGACCTGTCCGTCAAAATTGAGAAGATTTCCACTTCCGGCGACCGGATCCTGGAATCGCCACTGGCGAAGATTGGCGAGAAAGGCCTGTTTGTCAAGGAGATCGAGAGCGCGCTGATCAGGGGCGATATTGATCTGGCGGTGCACAGCGCCAAGGATCTTCCTACGGCTTTGCCGGAGGGGCTTGCGATTGGCGCTTTTTCGTTACGCGATGACCCGCGGGATGTCTTTATCGGCAAGGCCGGTAGCCTGAGGCAGATTCCGGCCGGCGGGCGCGTCGGCACCAGCAGCCTCAGGCGGCGGTCGCAACTGCTGTCGCTACGGCCTGACCTGGAGATCGTTGACATACGAGGTAATATTGATACAAGGATCAGGAAGATCGAAGAGCTAGGGCTGGAGGGAGCGATTCTGGCGGCGGCCGGGGTCCGGCGCCTGGAAAAGAAAGAGCATATCGGGTTTTATTTCTCCACGGAGGAGATCGTTCCCGCCGTAGGCCAAGGCGTTATCGCGATTGAGGTTCGCCGGGATGACAGTTTTACGCGGAGGCTGGTCCAGCCGGAAAATGACGAAGCAGCGGCAATAGCCGTGCGCGCCGAGCGGGCGTTGATGAAGCAGCTCCAGGGAGGCTGCCAGGTCCCGATCGGAGCCTACGGCGTCGCGGATTCCGGCGGTCTCAGGCTCGACGCTTATCTGGGCTCCATTGATGGCAGCCGTTCCGTCCGCGACTCGATTGAGGGGCCGTCGGGCTCCGCGGAAGAGCTGGGCGAGACGCTGGCCAGGCAGATGGAAAAAAACGGTGGTGAGGAGATTCTGGCTGAAGTGCGCGCAGCCCAGGAAGGTGAAGGGACCGGCTACTGGACATAAAAAAGCGGCTGAGCGCCGCCTTTCTGGAGCTTCCGGACCATTTTACTGCATGTGTTTAGGGGGCCGGAGGCACAGTGACGCTGCAAGACCAGCCTGAGCACTCAAAGGTTATGTCCTTCAGATTCAGCTGCTTGACCAATTCTGGCTTCTGATACGGTTTTTTCGGCTGCTTGTCCACTTTTACTCCCCTCCCCGGCTTGCCTGTTTTCCTGAAACCAGGGGCGCCCACCCCTCCATCTGTGAAGCGAAGCATATCATATCGTCAATCTTTTGACAAATCTTCTGATAGACTTGGTAAAATAGTTGTATTACTTAAATTGACTTTGGCACTTTTTGATCGAGAGCCATCCTGACGGCTTCTGCCGGCGTCGCTGCCGGGGTCAGACCCGGGAGCGTGCCGGCGTCTTTCTTTATCTCCCAGCTTTCCAGCGTGATAACGGGCCGGCCGCATTTGCGGGCAAATCCTATTTCTGACAGCGTTCCAAATTCACCGCCGATCGCGATGACTGCGGCTCCGCTGGCGGCAACAGCCAGGTTGCGCGCATGCCCGATGCCGGTGCAAACAGAATAGTCCAGCCACTCATTCGCATCCCGGCGGTCCAGCCCCGGCAGGATGCCGATGGTGGTGCCGCCCGCGACCTTGGCGCCGCGGCAGGCCGCTTCCATGACGCCGCCCATGCCGCCACAAACCAGAACCGCGCCGGCCCGGGCGATCAGGCTGCCGACTTCTCTCGCCATCCGGGCCGTCGCTGCGTCACACTCGCCGGCCCCGATCACGGAAATATATTTCAAGTCTTTCATTAAATCCTATTCATACTTGCACCGGACCGCCGGACTCCAAAGTTCAATGTTACTGGTTTCCAGATACTGGTTCCGAGTCCGAGAAAAACATAAAAATTGGTTACCAGAAACCAGAAACTAGAAACTGCGCGTGATCCCCTGCAATATCATAATCGCCCCCTCTTTATTTAGCGGCTCATTCAGATTCCCGCATTTGGGCGATTGTATACACGACGGGCATCCGGATTCGCACGGGCAGCAGCTGATGAGCTTCAGGGCCCCGGCGGCCAGCTCTTCGAACTCGTCAAAGCCGGCGCGGGTGATGCCGATGCCTCCCGGATGTCCGTCGTAAACGAATATCGAGGGCCCTCCGGTCTGCCAATGCATTCCCGTGGAAAGTCCGCCGATGTCCCACCTGTCGCACATAGCAAATAACGGCAATAGTGCAATGAGCCCATGCTCGGCCGCATGCGCGGCGCCGAGCAGCTCGCGGGGCTCGATCTTGCCGTAAATCTCTTCGGGCAACGCGAACCAGAGCCCTTCCGTCACAAATGTCTGCTGGGGCAGCTCCAGATCGACAATCTCCAGCACCTGGTTGTCTGCCAGCAGTTTTTTCTGATAAGCGATTACCTGCTCGGTGACCAGGAGCCGGCCGAAAGAAAGCCTGACGCCGCCGGCCGTGCGCGCCAGCAGCGGCTCTTCGATCTCCACACTGGTCTCCTTTTTGGGCTGGGTATAGAAATCGACCAGAACCGGCCGCACCAGCGCCACCCGGGCGGCCAGATCCAGGCTGACAACCTGAAATGTCTCGCCCATATGCAGGTAGATCGCTCCCGGATGCACAAATATGAAGGCGCGCTCCGCCTCCACCTCGCCGATAACCGCGCCTGTGTTTTCCTGGACGATTGCGAAAGAGTCAGCCGATGAAGAGCGCAGCGAGATCGAGGCGGCGGGAAAGTCCGGACGCGCCCACACGAAGTTGCCGTCTTTTTGCCGGAGAGCGCCTGCCGTTACCAGAGCAGCAGCAGCCGCCGCAAGTTTCGATCCGAAGTATGCCTCATCAGCCGGCGTCAGCGGCGCCTCGAAAGCGGCGGCGCCCAGGTGACTGCTAAAGATCTGATCATTGGTAAAATCGAGAATTGCCGCCTCCGGATCGCGCTCGAGCAGCTGGTCCGGATGCGACATAAAGTACTGGTCCAGGGCGTCCAGCCCGGCGATGAAGACGGCCAGGCTCTGCTCGCCACCGCGGCCGGCGCGTCCCCACTGCTGCCGGAGGCTTGCCACCGTCCCGGGAAAAGTGACGGAGATGACGGCGTCGAGGCCCCCCACGTCGATTCCCAGCTCCAGGGCGCTGGTGGAGACGACGCCGAGAAGGCGTCCCTCGAACAGTCCCTTTTCAATCTCGCGGCGCTGCCCTGGTGTGTAACCGCCCCGGTAGGGCGAGATGGCCGCCGCCAGCGCCGGCTCCTCCTCCAGCAGCCTCCGGGTGTAGCTGAAGATGAGCTCGGCGCCTTTTCGGGTCCGCGCAAAGACGATCGTGCGCGATCCCGCTCGCAGCAGCCGGGCCAGCAGCATCGACGCTTCGCCAAAGGCGCTTTTGCGGGTGCCGAGGGACTTGTCAGTCACAGGCGGGTTCCAGAAAACTATCTGCCGCTCGCCGCGGGGAGATCCGTCCCGGTTCACCAGGGCATGGCCCAGACCCGTTAGCGCCACTGCCAGCTCCTCCGGATTGGCGATGGTGGCCGTGGTCAACAGGAATTGCGGCTCGCTACCGTAGAGGGCGCAGATACGCCGGAGGCGGCGAACGACGTTGGCGACGTGAGAGCCGAACACGCCGCGGTAAGAATGGGCTTCGTCGATGATCACGTATTTCAGGTTGAAAAAGAAGTCCGCCCAGGAATCATGGTGCGGCAGGATGCCAACATGGAGCATATCCGGATTTGACAGAACAATGTTGGCTTTCTTCCTGATTTGTGTTCTTTGCTCCGAGGGAGTATCGCCATCGTAAATCCCGGGTTTGGCGAACGGGAGCCGGAAGGACTGCAGCTTGCGCACCTGGTCTTGCGTGAGCGCTTTCGTGGGATAAAGGTACAGCGCCCGCGAGTGGCGGTTTCCGGCCAGCTCACTGAGAACCGGCAGGTTAAAACAGAGGGATTTGCCGCTGGCGCTGGCCGTGGTGACAACCACATTCTTGCCCTCCTGCGCCAGCCTGAGCGCTTCCGCCTGGTGGCTGTAAATCATCTCCACCCCGGCGCGGGCCAGCGCCTGCCTGACGCTCGCCGGCAGCCCGGATGGCGCTTCGGCAAAGCTGCCGCGCCTGGCCGCCTGATGGCTGACAGCGGCGATTTCAGGGTGGGTTTCCGGAGACAGTCGGGGCGTTATTCTAACAGGAGGGTGGACCCGATTACGAGGCCCGCTTTTTGCCGGATTCAACTTGGCCGGACTCGCTGCTGGCTTCATCCTTGCTTTCCTGGATCTCATCCAGCCGGTCGTTAAAAGCGCCGGCGATATGGCCAACCTGCTCGGAAATGAACCGGTGTACGTCAATTGCCGTTGGCATTACCGAGATCTGTTTCTCGATGTCTTCCAGAAGAGCCTGCAGCCGGTTACAGCTTTCTGACAGCAGGGCGCCTCCGGAGAGAGAAATGAGCGTGTCGCAGTACGGGCATGTCACCACTTTTTCACCTTTAAGATCACGCTCATCCACCCAAATATAGGTGAAACATTCCGGGCAGGATGCCCAGAAGATAACTGGACGCCGCCCTCCCTCGGAATCAGGACTCATCGCTCACACCCCCGGATGTTATTTTCCTTCCTCAGTCTAACACCAGAGCCGGAAGATTGGGAGGGGTTAATAAAGAGAGTTTCGCCGCCTCGTTATCTTGACAGCTGAGCCGGTGCATGGCTGCGGCTATCTCCTCGTCAGTGATGGTGGTGAAGTCGTGCTTCCTGGGAAAGTACTGGCGGATGAGCCCGTTGGTGTTCTCGTTTGATCCTCGCGCCGGCGGGAACCTCCACGAAAATGAAAAACTTGGCGGGAAGGCGTAGGAATCGAACCTACCAATGACGGGGTTACCGCCACTTACCGGTTTTGAAGACCGGCTGGGCCACCAGACCCGTGCCCTCCCCTGCTTTATCAGGAAATGAAAGCCAAAGTCAGAAGGAAATCGGCCGGATTATGATATTAGCTTATCCGGCACCAGGCATCCAGGATCAAGCCTCCGGCTTCCGCTTTCGCAAAACCCGGTAATCCTCAATCCTGCGGGTGAGGCCGTCGCGGTCGAAATACTCCAGGAGCGCCTGGGCAAATTTGCGGCTTACTCCCAGCCGGTCCCGGAGCTCAGCCAGAGTGATCCTTCCTGTTTCCTGGCACCAGTCAACAGTTATTTTACGCGCATTGTCAACTGCCGCCGGCGTAAAGAAAAGATCGGGCTTCACCCTGATCGCCTGGCCCTGCTCTTCCAGAAGCTTAAGGACCAGTTTTAACTCCCCGTCGCCGGCTCCGGTGGCGGCCCTCAGCTCCGGGATCGACGGCGGCGCCGGGCCAGCTTCGGCCAGCCGTTCCCGTACCGCTTCCAGGTAGCCGCGCTGCGCCGGTGACAGTTTTGCCTCGGCGCTGGGGAGCAGGTAGCGCTGCTGCTTTTGCGCGATCTCTTCACGGCCGAGCAGCCCTCCGATCACTGCGTTAAAGGCGGGCCCGGCGGGAGACAGACCCATGCTGCGGGCAAGCTCTTCTCCCTTCATGCCGGGCTCGGCGGGGAATTTTTTCTGGTGCCGGGAGAGCGTCTCAATACCCTGCTTTTCCAGCCCGGCGACAATTTCCGGCAAAAAAAGATAAACGATGCCGCTGGATTCTCTGGTGGAGGCAAGCTCCCTGCCGGCAAGCACCGCATCAATTTCCCCGTCTTGCAGGTGGCCCCGGCGCTTTAGCTCTTCGAGGCTGATGCCGTCCGTTCCCGCTTCCCTGAGCAGCAGCATGATGATCTGGGTAGGCTCATCTTTTTCCAAAATGTCAAGGCGGTTGACGATTTCTTCTCCCCGGCCGTGTTTCCGGGGGGCCGGGTCGATGACAACCCCGCCACCAATAGTGTTTACCGGGCTCAGCGACCGGAGGATGAAACGGTCACCCGGCGCCGGCACAATCTTTTTCTTCAGCCTGATCTGCGCAAAGCAGCTCTCTCCGGGCCCCAGCCGGCTCCGGTCGGCGAACATCAGCTTGGCCGTGTAGTCCGCCGTGCCATGGTGGAAGCGGACCTGTGCTCCGTATTTGAGCCCCGGCGCCGAATCCAGCAGGCGAACGCGCGCATCAACCATATAGGTAGTCTCAAGACCTTCGCCCTTCGTCACCATCTGCCCGCGCGCCAGCTGCTCCCGGTCGATCCCGGACATGTTTACCGCCACCCGGTAACCGGCCTCGGCGCATTGAACGCTCCGGTCATGGATCTGGACTGACCGGGCCCGCGCCGGCAGCCTCGCGGGTAGGACGAGCAGGCTGTCGTCGGCGCAGATCTGGCCGGACCAGAGCGTGCCCGTGACCACGGTGCCGATTCCCTTCAGGGTAAAGACACGGTCGATTGGCAGGCGCGCCCATGGCGACTCTTTGTGCGCGCGGCCGGCCCGGCTGGCGGCCTCTTCCAGATGGCCCAGCAGCAGTGGCAGGCCTTCGCCGGTTTTCGAGCTGACGGGTACCACCGGCGCTTCCGCGTACGGGGTCTCCGCCAGGAAGTCTTCCACTTCGGCCTGCACGAGCTCCGCCATCTCGGGATCGACCAGATCGGTTTTGGTGATCGCTACCACACCCTGGGGAATACCCAGCAACTGGATGACCGCCATGTGCTCGCGCGTCTGGGGCATGACCCCGTCGTCGGCCGCGACCACCAGCAGAAAGATGTCGATGCCGCTGGCGCCCGCGACCATGTTCCGGACAAACTTCTCATGGCCGGGGACGTCGACGATGCTCATCGTCGTCCCCGAGGGCAGCTCCAGTTCCGCGTAGCCAAGCTCGATGGATATGCCCCGCTCCTTCTCTTCGCGCAGGCGGTCGGTGTCTACACCGGTGAGCGCCTTGATGAGCGCCGTTTTGCCGTGGTCGATGTGGCCGGCGGTGCCTAAAACCAGATGGTGGAAGGTGGATGATGGATGATGGATTTCTTCCATTTCAAACCGCTTGCTTCAATCCTGGCAAATCGCCGGAAAACCAGGTGATGGATGGTGGATCTGTTCCATGCGCATCACCGATGTTTCATTTTTGACTGAGTGCCTGTTTCATGGCGCTGACAATTTCTTCCGTCTCCCCCGGCAGGATCGTCCGCGCGTCCAGCAGGAGCCGGCCCTTGTGGATGCGGCCGACGACCGGCGGGTCTGTTCGCCGCAGGCGGCCGGCCAGCTGCTCTGCCGTCAGCGGAGCCGGACTGATAGCGCAGACGTACGAATCAAGCTCCAGCAGGGGCAAGGCCCCGCCGCCAACCTTGGCCGCAGCCTTCTCTACTTGTGTGGCAAGATCACTTCCAAGCGCCGCCAGACAGGCGGCCAGCTCCGCCGCCCGGTTTTCGATATCTGCTTCCGGCTCGCCGAGCATGCGCAGCGTCGGGATCCGTTTCATGGCTTCTTCCGGCTTCAGGTACAGGGATAGCGTCGCCTGCAGCGCCGCCAGCGTCATCTTGTCCACCCGGAGGGCCCGGGCCATCGGATGGGACTTCATTTTCTTGACGGGGCCCGCCTTGCCGACGACGATGCCGGCTTGCGGACCGCCGAGCAGTTTGTCGCCGCTAAAAGTGACGATGTCGGCGCCGGCGGCGAGGCTGTCCGCGACGGAAGGCTCGCCGGCGAGGACCGGCGGCCCGGCAAGCACGCCGCTGCCCAGGTCATCCATCACGATCAGCCCGTGTTCGTGCGCGAGGGCAGACAGCCCGGCGATGGGAACCTCTGCCGTGAAGCCGACAATCTTAAAATTGCTGGTGTGGATGTGCAGCAGCATTGACGTTGATGTTCCGATAGCTTTCTGATAGTCAGCCAGCTTGGTCTTGTTGGTGGTGCCCACTTCCACCAGCCGGGCGGAACTGGCGGCCATGATTTCCGGGATGCGGAACGAGCCGCCGATCTCGATCAGCTCTCCCCGCGAGACAACGACCTCACGGCCGGCGGCGAACGCGGCCAGGGCCAGCAACACGGCGGCGGCGTTGTTGTTGACAACCAGTGCGGCCTCCGCGCCGGTCAGCGCCGTGATGATCCGTTCGATGTGATCGTGGCGCGAGCCGCGCGCGCCTTTTTCCAGGCTGTATTCGAGATTGGAATAGGAGCCCGCCACGGCCGCGACGGCTTCTATCGCCTCCGGCGCCAGCACGGAGCGGCCAAGATTGGTGTGGACGACAACGCCGGTGGCATTGACAAGCCGTTTGAGCGAAGGATAATAAATAACAGCAGATTCATCCTGGATCAGGGGTCCCAGATGCTCCGGCGCCAGCATCTCCTCCGGGACCGTTTTCCCCGAAATGATGTCCTGGCGAAGCCGGCCGATGACAGCCCGCGCCGACAGCACCACCAGGCCGCGGCCATACGCCGTCATCGCGGACTTGAGCGCCTCCGTCTCGAGCAGCTCCTCCACGGATGGCAGCGACCGGAGCGCCGCCTGCCCGGATTTGCCCGCTTTTTCTTTCGGGGAGGCCATTTAGGAAGTTTCGGTCAGCGTCTCAAGATCGGCGACGTCCGTCTCGATCTCGTGGATGACCTTGTTTAAACCGCTCAAGGAAGATCCATCGAGATTACCTTCACGAAATCCTTCGTAGACGTCGCCGTATTTGAGCCGTAATTCATTTGTGTGGGAGTTTAGTTTTTGCACCAGTCTCGCCAGAGAATCGCCAAGCTCAGGGTTGCACATAACGCTCCATTCCACGGATTTTGACCCTTGATGTATCGTACATTACCGGCCGCCCAAACGGATAAACAGAAAAGTGGATCCAGGAAAACCGGATTTTGGATAAACCCAAAGCCTTAATCTATTTAATCAAAAATCCAAAGTCCAATATCCAATATCCAAAGTCCGCTAATTGGCCTTGCCCACGGCATTGAATTTCAAGTATGATGTTTAGCCAGAGGGGCGCCGAGAGGATCGCCTTTTCGGGTGCCCTTAGGCGGCGGTCCTTAATATGAAGGAAATCAAATTTACATCCATCGCGGTCTGCTTGCGGCCGCCCCGGAGCGCCTGGTGAGACTGACCGGCAAGGTACGAAGTTCAGCCAAAACAGCCGGTGTCACCCGGGTTGATCTCCATCTCCATTCACGATTCTCCCAGGAGTCGGACCTGTGGCTTCTCAGACAGGCCGGTGTCGGGGAAAGCAACACGGACCCCGAAACAGCCTACCAGGTCTGCAAGGACGCAGGGATGACGTATGTTACCCTGACGGATCACAACACCATCGAAGGCGCTCTGCGGCTGGTTCATCACTCCGATTTTTTCATCAGTGAGGAAGTCACTACTTATTTCCCGGGCGAAGATGTCAAGCTGCATGCGCTGGCGCTCGGCATCAGCGAGGATCAGCACCGGGATATTCAGGAGCTGCGTCCCAACCTTTACGATCTGGTGTCGTACTTCAACCAGGAAGAGATCACCTACGTGCTGGCGCATCCGCTGACGCGGCTGGGCGGCGAGTTGACCCGCGGCCACATCGAGAGGCTGATGCTGCTATTCCCGCGCTGGGAGGTCCATAACGGCTCCACGCTGGAGCGGGAGAACTCGATGTCCCGGCGGCTGGCGGAACGGTGCTCCCCGGAGCTCCTGATGGAGCTGGCCGAGAAACACAACCTGGAGCCGGTCACCACGGACCGGATAAGCTTTACCGCGGGATCGGACGATCATGCGGGTTATGACCTGGCTAGCGCCTGGACCGAAACCGGTCCGGTAAATTCCATCGCCGATTTTCTTGCCGAGGTGAAGGCAGGCCGCATGCATGCCCGGGGGGCGCACGGGAGCACGCTCAAGCTAGCGCACACAATGCTGGGCCTGCTGGCTCAAAGTGTTGAAGACATGA
Organism: Actinomycetota bacterium; assembly: GCA_023489275.1. GTDB lineage: Bacteria > Actinomycetota > Thermoleophilia > BMS3ABIN01 > BMS3ABIN01 > JACWAD01. The sequence goes on along the minus strand of JAMDDD010000045.1, from coordinate 17,074 downwards.
ACAAAAAAGAAAAACGCCGTTGGGGGGAAAGCCTCGCCAGTCTGGCAACGCTGGGTCTGAAGGGCTCTTTCGCCAGCGCGCGCAAATGGACGGGCCTGCTGGCGCTCGCGGTGGGGGACGGCCGGGCCGCCGGGGTCCTTAAAGCAGCCTGGGAAGACGCGGACCTTCGCAACGCTCTCATTCCCGTGATCGCGGAGTCAGCGAAGGGCGGCAGCGCCGGAGGAGAAACCTATCACAATCGCCTGTTCTCCCTGGTAAGCGCCGCGTGGGCTTCGGGCGTGCGCTCAACCCTGGGCGGCCTCTCGGAGCTGTCGCTTTTCAACCTGGTTGATAACTTCGATAAAATTGGTAAGATTGTGGCGTTGCAGACGCTGCTGCTGCCGCATTCGCTGGCCGCGAATTATCATAGCCGGCAGCGGCATTTTCTGATCCGGCTAAACAAGGAGATCTTTGCGGATGAGCCTGAGGACGCCGACTTGCGCCCGCTCAAGGTGGGCCTGTTCACCGACACGTTTGATGAGGTAAACGGGGTGACGAGCATCCTCCGGCGCCTGGAAGAGCATTGCGATAACAGAAGCCGGCCGCTTGACATTATCTGCTTTGGAGAACGCGCCATCCGGGAAGGCCGGGTTTTCCGGTTTCCGGCGGTGGCGTCGGTCAACCTGCCTGATTATGGCGAATTGAACCTGGGCGTGCCGCCGCTGCTGGAGATTGTCAAACATTGCGAGGAGAGGCAGTATGACGTCATCCACGCCGCCACCCCGGGACCGATGGGTTTTGCCGCTTTTCTGGCGGCGAAAATTCTGCAGGTGCCGCTGGTAACCAGCTATCACACTGATGTTCCCCGCTGCATCGGCCGCATTACCGATGACAAACTGAATGAAGAGGTGGCCTGGACCTTTACCCGCTGGTTTTACCAGCGCGCTGATATGATATTTGTGCCATCGATGTTCACCGTTAACGACCTTGACGCTCATGGTTTGGATCGCCGGCAGATGGTGGTCCAGTATCAGGGAATCGACACAGACCGGTTTTCGCCGGAGCTCCGTTCGGATGACTGGCGGCGGCGGCTCGGCGGCGGCGATGGCGAAAAGATCATTTTGTTTGTGGGCCGGCTTTCGCAGGAAAAGGACCTGCATTTCCTGGCCGATTGTTACCTTGACATCCTGGATCGCCGGGATGACGTCCATCTGGCGATCGTCGGAGACGGTCCGGACCGCGGCCAGCTGGAGCAGCTTCTTGGAGGCAGCGCCACGTTTACCGGGTGGCTCAACGGGCAGGACCTCGCCGCGGCGTTCGCGTCGGCCGATTTGTTTGTTTTCCCCAGCAGCGTCGACACTTCCGGCCAGGTGGTTCTGGAGGCACAGGCCTCGGGCCTGCCGGCAATAGTGTGTGCGGAAAGCGGCGCCTGCGAGAACATTGTGCCGGGCATTAGCGGGCTCACAGCGCCCAACCGCAGCCTGGCCGGCTTCCGGCGGCAGATCGAGCGGCTCCTGGACGACGAGGAAGCGCGCGCCGCCATGTCGCGAGAGGCGACCAGGTCGGCTCAGTCCCGTACCTGGCACAAGGTCTTCGACAGCTTTTTCGCCAGCTACGCCGAATTGCTCAACTGGTGGCAACCGCTCTCGGTCATTCGCGGGGATGCCGGCCAGCAGGGCCGCAGTTACTCACCACTGGCGTTTTTCGGCGCCATGGAAAATCCGCCCGGCTCCACGAAGGGAATGTGATCCCCCGCCGGCGCCGAAGCTTGCTGTCAGAACCGCCGCAAACGCCCGTCCTTTTCATTTTCGCCCATCACGATGACGAGTTTTTTATTGCCGCGACTATCCGGGAAGCGGCCCGCCGGGGAGAGGTCAGGATTGCCTGGCTGACTAGCGGTGGCCTGCATGGCGCGAGACGGCGGGCCGAATCCGTGCAGGCGGCGAGGCTGTTGGGAGTGCCGGCAAAAAACCTCTTGTTTCTGGCTTTGCCGGATCACCACGCTCTGGATTTCCTTGATGATATCGTTGACAGGCTTGCCGCTTTGATCTTGCGTCTGCGGCCCGCTGCTATTTTCGTGCCGGCGTTTGAGGGTGGGCACCTGGATCACGATACGACTCAGCTGGCGGCGGCGATTGCGCTTGAAAAGATTTCCGGGGATGCCGGGCAGCCGGTGCTCTATGAATTCCCCCTGTATCACCGGTCCGGACCGGTGCTGACAGTGGGGAAATTTTTACCAGCCGCGTCTCCCGAGTCGCGCACAAGGCTAAAGCTGAAAGACCTCCTGCTCAAGCAAAAGCTGGTGCGGGTTTTCGCCAGCCAGCGCCTCATTCTGTCTCCCCTGCTGGCGCTGCGGGGCGGGCCGGCCCTGCTGCACCTGGGGGGCGAGCCATACAGGCCCGTTCCCGCCGGCCGCAATTTCAGCAAGCGCCCGCACGCCGGCAGGCTGGCGTATGAATATTACTCACGGGGAAAATTCGACCAGTTTGCCCGGGCAGCGCAAACGCTTGGATTGAACTTTAAACTTTGAATTCCGGCTTACGGTTCTTCCCCGGCCATGATCTGCAGGACCATCTCCATTCCGCTGCTGCGCTCCACGAGCAGATCGGCGTAGCGAGGCAGGTCCGGCGGCATCTCATTGGAGATGACGCCGACGCCCACGGCCACCGTGTTCTTCCGCCGCTTGCGTTTGCGCAGCTCCTTGAGGGCATCGATATCGGTGGTATCGTCTCCGGCATAGAGAGACTTCTTTGCGCCGAGGCGGTCCAGCAGGCGGCCGACGGCAACGCCTTTGTTGACCTCCACCGGCGGCTTGACCTCGACGACCTTCCGTCCTTCATCGACGGCCAGGCCCAGCTTTTCGATCATGGGAAAGAATTTGCGATGGATAAACGACAGCGCCTCATCCTGGTTGGCCGCCCGGCGGAAATGGAACGACAGGGTTGCCGACTTGTCTTCCACGATGATGCCTGAATCCACCGTGTCGGGAACGTTGCGCACGAATTCCAGCAGCTCTCTGATCTTGGGGATGAACGGGGTGGCTTCATCGCAGACGACCACGGCGCGGCCGGGGAGCATTGTTTCAAAGCCGTGGTTCCCGATGTAGGTGAGCTCGGAATTGCCCGTAATCCGCTTGGCCTCGGTCGCAGGCCGTCCGCTGACTATGGCCACCGCCAGGAACCGGTGTTCCAGCTTTCGGACCAGCCTCGAGATCTCGGGTGGCACCGCCGCATCCGCAGGCTTCAGGGTAATCGGAGCCAGCGTGCCATCAAGGTCGAGAAAAATGACGGCGGCGCCGGGGTCATTCACCAGGGGCTCAAGAGCCTCCTGGATGTGATCGAGCGTGCTGGCCACCGGCCTTTTTTCTTTCAAGGACTTGTGGGTCATCTGGTAGAAATTATATTTGAGCCTGTCACAGTGGGTGTATCCTGCTCCGTCCGGCTCAAAACCCGCGTCTGCCACAGTTGCTGGCCTATGCTATCATATGCACGCGGCGGTGGGCAGCAAATGAATAAAATGCGGCGTTCTGTCAAGAATGCGCCCAGGGGTAAAAAGCAGCGTCCAGCGTCGAGGGCTCCTGATGTGAAAACCAAATTTCTGCAAGCATGTAAATTACGGTTGTGCCGAAACGCGCCGGTGGCGATGGCGCTCATTTTTTTAGCCGGTTTTGCTGTTCTCGGAGCCTGGGACCGGCCGGCCCCCCTGGCCGCGGCCCAGGCATCTGTCTCTGCTGTCACCGATAAGCTGGTATATCACCCGGGGGATACCGCAACTTTTAATATAACGGTTGATTCCGGGGGGCAGGCCATTTCCGGTGATCTGGTTTTAAAAGTTTATCCGCCGGTGTCGCCGGCGTCGGCCAACCCCGTTGGCGGCCAGCCGCTGACCCAGCTGAGCATTAGAAACAATTTCAAGACTTCCGGAAAGGAGAGCCTTCAGTTCGGCACTTCGCTTGACAGCCTGGGCGTCAGTGCGGGCGGCTATCCGGTGCGGGTGAGCCTGATGGGCCCCGGCGGGGAACAGGCCGGCGCCACCGCCTGGCTGGCGGTGGTGGACGCGGGCGCGCATGCTCCGCTTGATCTTGTCATCGTCTGGCCGGTCAGCTCGCCGCCGGAGCGCAATCCGGCCGGACAGTTTGAAAACACCGCTCTTGTCACCCGCTGCCAGGCTTCTCCCGAGGCGCCCGATTCCATCCTGCAGAACTGGGATTTATCACAAAAGTACCCACAAATTAAAACAACGTACGCAATCGAGCCTTCCCTGCTGGACCAGCTTGACGTCATGAGCCGCGGATTTCAGCTTCAGGAAGGCAGCGGGGTCCGGACTCTTGCCGCTAACTCGCCGGAAGCAACGGCAGCCGGCGGGTGCCTGGACAGCCTCAAGCAGCTGGCGGCCTCCGGCAACAGCGAAATCCTTGCGACTCCGTATACATTTGCCAGTTTGCCGTTGCTGGCCAAGGATGGCTGGGAGGACGGCAACGGGCAGTTTCGCATCGGCCGGGATGTTGAGTCCGGTCTCCTTGGCCTTGGCCAGGACCCCCAGGGCGGCTTCGCGCCCGGTCTGATGGTAACGACGGACTCGCTGCACTACCTGGCCGATACCGGCAGCAATTATACGGTGTTGCCCGGTTCGTTCCGGGGATCGATCCAGGCCGGCCCTGATCTGGCCGGCGCCGTCTCCTATCGCCTCCGCGATTTAAGCGGGGAGCGAATCACGGCTTTTTTTGCCGCCGATGACGCCTCGGCGGCGCTGCTGGGCAGCCAGCCGGACCCGCAAGCTTTCTTTGCCGCCCTTGCCAACGATTATGCCGCCGGCGGTCAGGCAAACCCGGTCATCGTCGCGCCCGAGGTGCTGGCGCCGGCGCTTTCGGCTCAGCAGCGGGACCAGATCTATGCCGCCATCAAGGGAGCGCCCTGGCTGAACACCATGACCCTTGCCGATGCGAACAATAAATACCGCCCCAGTACCGAACCGGCAACCTTGTTTAAATATGTTGACACCGTTTCCGGATATGTTTCCCAGACCTATTATCAGAACCTGACGGCGGCCCATCGCCTCTTTGAGGCTTACCGCGAAGCGGTCGATTCGGACCAGCTGCCGATGATGTCGCTGTCGCGGAAGATGTTCGCCGCCGAAACCGGTTACTGGACAGGCCCCGGAGCCGATCCCGGATCGGCGAATCAGGGTCTGGCATATTTGAGCGATATTATTAATAGCGTCCATGCGGAGTTTTCCCGGCTGTCAATCGGTGTCAGCCTGCCCTTGCTGCAGGGAACCGGCAGCGGCGAAGCGGACGTGACGGTTAAAAACGGCAACTCTTATCCGGTAACCGCCGATATAGTAGTAGAAGCGGGCGGAGTGAATTTTCCCCGCGGCTCCGACCAGCGGACACAGCTCAAACCGGGCCTGACAGTGATGAAATTTCCTTACCGGGATGCCGGCTGGTCTCGCCTGAATGCTTCGATAAAATCGAACGGGGTGGTGCTGGCCGGCGATAGCGCCACCATCCATCCCATCTCGGGCCGGGTATGGATTGTGCTGGGTGTTGCCGGAGCAGCGCTGATGATAGGCGTTGGTTATGTTTTCCTGATTGTGAAACGGCGATAAAACCATGAAAGCATCTTCGTCAATAAAAGACACGCGCATGGCAGGGCCATCCGGCCGGACCGGTTTTCTTTGTGAAGACGGCAGCCTGGTGCTCTCCATTCTTGTCAAGGGAGCCGTGTTTATAATCATTGTCCTGCTGGCGCTGGACATCATCTCCGTGATTAATGCCTACCGCGCCGTCGATAACGGATCAGACGTAGCCGCGAGGGCGGCCGAGGCCGAATGGAAACAAAGCCAGAGCGATCCCGCCGCCGGCGATGCGGCCCAGAGCTCCTGTCAGCGCCAGGGCCTTACTTTTGACAATTATCAGGTCTTGAACGAGCCGGAGCACGGATATGATGTTACTTGCTCCAAAGACGCGGACACGCGTCTCATCGGCCATATTCCGGAGCTGAAAAAACTGGTGCATCAAACGGCCTCCGGCTCCGAGTTTGACGGCTTAACATAACGCCATGGTTTCAATGTAAAATTCCTTCCGCCTGGCCGCCCGCCGCCGGCGCTTCTTGTCAAAACGGCGGGAGCAGGCTAGAGTCATGCTTAACACATCAGCCGTAACCGGAGGTTTCCATGACCGTCAAGACCCTGCTTTCTGAGGACAGACTGCCTACCCGGTGGTACAACATCGTTGCCGATATGCCGGAGGGCAGTCTCAAGCCGCCGCTTGATCCGGCCACCGGCGAGCCGGTCGGGCCGGACGCGCTGGCGTCAATCTTCCCGATGTCAATTATCATGCAGGAAGTCAGCGGGGAGAGGCACATTGATATCCCGGATGAAGTGAGGGAGGTCTACAAGCTGTGGCGGCCGACGCCGCTGATTCGCGCCATGCGGCTGGAAAAGGAGCTGGATACTCCGGCGCAGATTTTCTTTAAATACGAAGGAGTCAGCCCGGCGGGATCGCACAAGCCCAACACCTCGGTGCCGCAAGCTTTTTACAACAGGGAGGCGGGGATCAAGCGAATCGCCACCGAGACGGGCGCCGGGCAGTGGGGCAGCGCCATGGCGCTGGCAACGCAGATGTTCGGCCTTGAGTGCACGGTTTACATGGTCAGGATCAGCTATGACCAGAAGCCGTACCGCCGCAGCATGATGCAGGTCTGGGGAGCGGACGTGCTGGCCAGCCCGACGGACCGCACCAACTCCGGGCGCGCCATTCTGGAGCAGGATCCGGAGTCCCTGGGCAGCCTCGGCATCGCCATTAGCGAAGCCAGCGAGGACGCGGCAACCCATGATGATTGCAATTATTCCCTTGGCAGCGTCCTGAACCATGTCCTGATGCACCAGACGGTCATCGGCGAAGAATGCCGCCTGCAGATGGAGATGGCGGGAGTCTATCCTGACGTAGTCATCGGCTGCATCGGCGGTGGCAGCAATTACGCCGGGCTGGCATTTCCCTTCATGCGAGACAAGCTTGCCGGCAGCCGGGAGATCGAGTTTATCGCGGCTGAGCCGGCCGCCTGCCCGACGGTTACGAAAGGCTCCTACACGTATGATTACGGCGACACCCTCTGCTCTACGCCCCTGTTTATGATGCACACCCTCGGCCACGATTTTATCCCGCCGGGGATCCACGCCGGCGGTCTCCGCTATCACGCCATGGCGCCGCTGATCAGCGCTCTGGTTGACCTGGGACACATGCGGGCGGTTGCCTACGGCCAGACGGAGATATTTGACGCCGGTATCATGTTTGCGCGAGCCGAAGGCATCATCCCGGCGCCGGAATCCTGCCATGCGATCAAAGCTGCGATCGACGCTGCGGTTGAGTGCCGCGACAGGGGTGAGGGCAAGATCATCCTGTTCAATCTGAGCGGCCACGGCCACTTTGACATGAGCGCTTACGATCAGTATCTTTCCGGAAATCTGTCCGATTACGCCTATCCGGAAGAGAAGATCAAGGAGTCAATGTCAAGAATTCCGAAAATGGGGTAGAAAGGCCGAATGAAAGCCGTTCTGCCTGTGCTGCTCATCATTCTGGGGGCGGCGGTCTGCTTTCACGAGGCTTTTGTTTTTTCCAATCCGGGACGCGACAGTGACTTCGCAGTCTATTTCGCCGCAGCCAAGGTAGCCGCGGACGGCGGCGACCCGTACAGCCGCTCGGCGGTTGGCGGCGAGCTGTCCAGGATCGGCGCTGGCGCCGGCATGGAAGAGTATCTATACTCCTCTTCGTTCCTCGTTTTCCTTCAGCCGCTGGTGTCAATGGGCATCCGCAACGCGCACCGCGTTTTCGAGCTGGCAACTTATCTGGCCGTGGCGGCCTCGACTCTCCTGATCTGGCGCTCGGTCAACTTAAGGGCGCCTCGCCGCCTGCCACTGTGGGTTCCCGTGGCGCTGCTGGTCTGGTTCACCCCTTTCTGGTCCAACATCGCCCTGACCCAAGCCAACGGCATCATTCTGCTGCTGCTGTCGGTCTGCTTCTACTTTAACTCCAGGCGCCACGACTTCCGGGCGGGGGCGGCGCTGGCGGGCGCGGTCGCCATCAAGTTTCCACCAATACTGCTGCTGCTTTATTTCGTTTGCCGGCGCCGCTGGCGGGCGCTGGCCGGTGCCGCCATAACCGGCGCCGCTCTGGAAGCCGTCTCCTGGATATATTTTGGCAGCTTTCTTGACCTGGGACTCCCGGCATCGCTGCTCAACCATGCCTCGAGTATGCTCTTTTACTGGGATAACATGGCGCTGCCCGCCATGCTGGCGCGGCCGCTGGGGCAAGGGTCGGCCTGGGCCTCGCCCGTGACTCTTGTTACCGGCGCTGTTATCGCTGCCGCGACGCTGCTTGTCATGTGGCGCCGCCGCGGCGGCGGCGGAACCGATCAGCTTCAGTTCGCGCTGTTTATCACCGCGGCTTTGCTGATACCAAACTTACTTTTCGATCATCACCTGATTCAACTGCTGATTCCGCTGAGCGTCATTCTGACGATGTTGGCGGGTCCGCTGTCCGGACTCAGACAGAGTCTGCTCTTGCCACTGATAGCGGTACTGGGCTTTTCTTTTGTTCTTATCGAGGTGGATTTCTGGCGGGTTTGGAACCTCTCCGGAATGGAGAGCTGGGGCTGGTGGGCCCACCTTGGAAGCTGGGGCCTGCTTCTTCTCTGGGGCTTGCAAATGTACATGCTGGCGGCGCCGGAAATATATCGCCGCCTGGAAGCGCCTGCAAGCCCGGCGGGCCCGTAAAACGCGGACATTATCTTTCAAGAAAGGGAGAGGTCGTTCAGCCGCGACGCGGCTCCCGGAAATCTTTTGCGGAGATATTCATGGTCAAGCGTCATCCGCGCAACGGCGCTTACCGGCTTGTCCGCTGTCCATTCTTCGTATCCGGGCTTACGCCACCCACGTCCAGACGACGAACTTCGCGGTCAGCAGTCCCAGGAAGGTTAGCGACAGCACCATCAGCAGCCGGTCAAACCATGGCTTCTCTTCTCCCCAGAGGGCCAGGAGAATGAACAGCGGGAACGCGGCCAGCACGAAACGCGGCATCGACAGCAGCGGCACGAAGGCTGAGGGCAACGACAGCGGCAGCAGCAGGGAAGCCAGCCCGTATGCGGCGTAAGCCGGTGACAGTCGCCGGAAGGCGGCTACCGCCAGCCCCAGAAACGGAAGCGTGAACGCCAGATTCATGACGTTGTTGGCGGGCCACAGGCGGGGGTCGAGATCGATGGGGCTGTAGTTGATGTCGCTGCTTGACAGGATTGTCTTTATTCCCTGAAAAGCGGCATCGATTCCGTTCCAGAGGCCGCCAATGGGACCAAGCGCGTTCACCTGCCGGAGCCAGTTGGATTGAGCTTCCGAAAAAAGCCACGGATCGCCGAATTTGACATACAGGTAGAGCATCCATATTCCCAGGCCAAGCGGCACAAGCATGATGAAAATCCAGTTCCCTTTGATGCGCCGCCAGTTCCATCCCCGGTCATGCATGTACATCAAGGCCAGGGGCAGGATCAGGACGAGGCCGGCGCTGCGGGTAAGCGTCGCCAGCAAGCCCAGCGCGCCGGCAAACAGATACTGGCGCCGCCGCGCCAGGTAAATGCAGCCGATGGTGAGTGCCAGAAACAGCGACTCGCTGTAAATGGCCTGAAAGTAAAACGAGGTGGGGAAAACGGCCAGGTAAAGAACCGCCCGGCGCGCCACGCCGGCGCCAAAGTCGATCTCGACGAGCCGGAAGAGCAGGTAGAAGGCAACCAGGCATGAAGCCAGCGAAATCAGGATCCCCGCGACAACGCCGTTACCTCCGAAGGCGGGCTTAAACACCGCGATTAGCAAGGGATAGAGCGGAAAGAAAGCGGCCGAGCCGTTAGTTGCCGAGTATCCGTGATGTGCTATTTCCAGGTACCAGACGGAGTCCCATCTGGCCCAGATATCAAACAGGTAATGGCCGAAGCCGGTCATGGTGTTTGTCAGCGCCGTGTCAATCTTTGGCGGCACCGACAGGTATGCGGGGTCAACCCGCGGCAGTGTCAGGTAAGCGAGGGGCGCCAGCAAAAACAGCGCCCCGCGGGTGAGCAGGAAGATAAAGCCTGCCTCGCGCCAAGCCTGCAGGCGGCTGCCAGAATTTCGCATGCCGCCTTAATCCCCCGGTTTTTTTAAATAGAGGAAACGTTCCAGAACCCGGTTATATTCGCTCCAGGATGCGCCCGTTCCCCCCGTTTCCGCCCGCAGGCGCTGAAATACATTGGCTTTGGCGTCGATGTCGTCGGCATGGTGCAGGACAAATGCCTCCAGCGTTTTTGGCCGCCGGGGGGAACCGTACTCGTATTCGCCGTGATGCGAGATAATCAGATGCAGCAGTTGCAGCTCCAGGTCCGGGGGAAATCCCTCCACCCGGTTGATGGCCTCACTGACCATTTTCTCACCGAGAATAATGTGACCCAGCAAGCGGCCGCTATCGGAATAATCTATCAGGGCTTTATATTCAAATTCGATAGTTTTGCCAATGTCATGCAGGATGGCGCCGGTTATGAGAAGATCAGAGTTGATATCCTGCGCGTACTCTGCCCCAATCGCGCCGGCGACCCGGCAGACCGAGACGGTGTGCTCCAGCAGCCCGTGAATATAATTGTGATGGAAACCCTTGGCCGCCGGTGAATCACAAAATGCCTGGTAGACGGCCGGGTCCGCGAAAATTTCATCCAGCAGCGACCGGAGATCGGCGTCTTTGATGTTTTCTCTGATATCTGCCAGTTCGGCTTGCATTTCTGCGAGCGGGCGGGCGCTCGCAGGCAGCAGGCTGGCGAGGTCAAAGTCATCGGCGGCTCCGGCCGCTCTAATCCTTTCCAACTTGATCTGCGGCTGGCCCCGGTGATCGGTGGTAACGGCGCCCTGGACCTTGACTACGTCTCCCTGGGCGAAGGATTCGGCAACGGAATCACTGACATCCCACATCACGGCGCCGATATTGCCGCCGGCGTCGGTAAGCCGGAGTTGCAGGAACTTGTTGCCATTCTTGTCAATTCGCAAGTTCTTGACGGCGCAGACAAAATAATCCGTGATCCTGTCGCCGAGCGACAGCTGTTTGAGCAAGGTTTTCATTGCGCTCCGATCGGAAAAAAGCAGTTAAAGCCTGTCGGCAGGTTCATTAAACCAGTAGCCAATATTCAAAATCCAGATTCGGTTTCATATATTTTATATCATAGGAAATCTGGCAGACAGACCGGCTCTTGCCGGCGGAATGTGGCAAGCAACCTTGATTTTAAATGAAAGGGCATCGGCCGGCCCGGTCCAACATGAAAAGGAGTTACCGTGAGTGCTTTCACCCTGCTTGGCAGCGGCGGCTGGATACCGACACCGCGGCGTGAAACCACCTGCGCCCTCCTCAGCCTGCCGCAGGCGCTGTTCATCTTCGATGCGGGCACGGGCCTGTCGCTGCTGCTGGAGGAAAAATTCCGGCGGGAGCTGGAGCCGGAGCGTGAGATTCACATCTTTCTCAGCCATTACCATCTCGATCACGTCGCCGGACTCGTCTACCTGCCCGCCATGTTGAAGGGACGCCGCGTGCATCTCCATCCGCCGGCAGCCGATATCACCGGGATAGACCCGGGCGCAACCGTAGCGGAGCTGGTCCGCAAGCCCTTCAACCCGACTTCCCTGGAGGAGATGCCCGTTGACATAACGGTTGAGCCTTTAGGGGAAGGATGCCATGACATCGCCGGCACACAGGTCCGGGCCCGCAAGCAAATTCACGCCGACGCCTCAGCCGCCTGGCGAGTTGACGATTTGATTGTCTTTGCCACGGACACCGCCGCCGACCTGGGCACGGCGGTTTTTGCCGAGGATGTCCGCCTGCTGGTCCACGAAGCCTGGATCGACGGCATCGAAGAGGAGGATCCCGCCACCGAGCAAATCGCCCGCGAAGCCTACTTGGCCCATACATCGGCGCGGCAGGCGGCGGGGCTGGCGAAAGACGCGCATGCCGGCCGGCTGGTCATGTGCCACTTAAGTCCCGTGCGCTCCCCGGCGTATCATCGCCAGATGCTCGCTTCCGCCCGGAGTATTTTCCCGGATACTTACATCATGGAAGATGGAGAATCGCTGGCTTTATAAAAGAAAAGTTTCGGGTTCCCAGTCATTAGTAACGAGACCGGCAACTTGAAACCGGCAAATAGAAACTAGCAGCTTCTTTTGTGGCGCCGGATCAGCAGCCATGCCACCGCAACCGTCAATACCATTATAAAGGCGGCAAGCCCGCCCCAGCCCAGCACCTTGTCAATCAACTCCCAGCTCTCGCCAAAAAAATAACCCAGCAGCAGGAGCGCCGTCACCGAGACAATGCCGCCGATGACGTTATAGATGGCAAATAAGTGATACGGCATATTGCTGATGCCGGCCATAACCGGCGCCAGCGACCGGAGAATCCCGACAAAGCGCCCCAGGAGGATGGTCTTGCCGCCATGTTTTTTAAAGTACTTCCGCGCCAGCTCGAGGTGATGCTCTTTAATGAAAAAGTAGCGGCCGTAACGGCGGAGGAAGCGGAGACCGCCGTATTTTCCGATGGTGTAACCAGCGGTGTCGCCCAGAATGGCGGCCGCCGCAGCCAGGGCGATCAGAATGTACAGATTGAAGACCCCCTGGGAGGCCAGCAGGCCGGCGATCAGGAGCGTTACCTCGCCGGGAACCAGGAGGCCGACAAACGCCGAGGCTTCCAGGAAAGTCAGGAGAAAAACCAGCCAGTAGCCCCAGATGCCAATGTCAGGCAGAATTTTTTCGATGAAGTTCTGCATTGATTGATCGACTAAATATCAATTGCTGATCATCTCCTCGGGGCCAGCCTCGGGCAGATTGCATCGGCTAAGCATAGTTGGGTCAGATATCGATTAAATAAATCTGCCCGGAAACCGGCGCGTTGAGTCTTGCCGTGGAAATTTGGATATAAATATATTACCGGTTGCCATAACGGGTTGCGCATTTTTTTGAATCGCCGGGCCGTCGTCGTTGTCTTAACTTGTATTCCCCGGGTTTTTGATAGAATGCGCAGATAATCAGTGGAGGTCTATTTCATGGCTGAGATTTACGACGTGATCATTATCGGCGGCGGACCGGCCGGCCTTACCGCGGCGCTATACAGCGGCCGCGCCCGGATGAAAACGTTGCTGCTGGAGAAAGCGACAGCCGGCGGCCAGGCGGCGACAACAGACAGAATCGAGAATTATCCGGGATTTCCGGCCGGCATTGGCGGCTTTGAACTGACCGAAAAAATGAAGCAGCAGGCGGTTGAGTTTGGCGCCGATATTCAGGAGATCAAGTCGGTCGAGGGACTTGATGTTGATGGAGAGCAGAAAGTAGTTACTATCGAAGATGGTTTCTTCCGGAGCCGGTCGGTAATCATCGCGACCGGGGCTGAGTCCCGAAAGCTGGAAGTCCCCGGCGTCGAAGAATTCCACGGCAAGGGCGTCTCTTATTGCGCCACCTGCGACGGCGCTTTTTACCGTGACAGGGTCGTGGCGGTCGTCGGCGGCGGCAACTCAGCTGTGGAGGAGGCGCTGTTCCTGACCCGGTTTGCCTCGAAGGTTTACATAATTCACCGTCGCGACGAGCTCCGCGCCGACAAGATCCTCCGGGAGCGGGCTATCGACAACAACAAGATCGAAATTATCTGGGATTCCCACCTGAAAAAAATCGTTGGCAACGGCAAGGTTGAACAGATGGTCGTTGAAAACAAGAACAGCCACGACCGGAACGAGTATGCCGTTGACGGAGTTTTCTTCTATATCGGCACGGTGCCGAATACCGAGTTCTGCGAAGGGCTGATCAAGCTGGACGGGCGGGAATATATCCTGACCGATGAGTCGCTGCAGACGAGTGTGCCCGGAATTTTTGCCTGCGGAGACTGCCGCGCCAACCTGCTCAAGCAGGTGGCGGTGGCGGTCGGAGAGGGCGCTCTGGCGGCGGTTCAAGCCGAGAAGTATGTAGAAGAAACCGCCTAGTTGCTTTTGTTTTCCCCTGTTTTATAATGGTATCGCTTCATTTTGGGTTTTGCCGTTCTTCAAAGGAGGAAGTGTGAGCGACAAATTTTCCGATGTTGGCGATGCTGCGTGGGATGAAGAGGTATTGAAATCCCCCGGTCCGGTGCTGGTGGATTTCTGGGCTCCCTGGTGCGGTCCTTGCCGGACAATGGCGCCGATTCTGGAAGAGATTGCGGGCGAATACGACAGCCTGAAGGTAATGAGGCTCAATGTCGATGACAACCAGGCCACGGCGGCCAAGTACGAAGTTCTCAGCATTCCGACTCTGTTCCTGTTTGAGGGCGGCGAAGTCAGGAAACGCCTGATTGGAGCGTTGCCGAAGAAAAAGCTTCTCGATGAGCTGGGTCCCTGGCTGGGCTCCTGATGCCTTTTATTGAAGTTAAACTCTACGAGGGGCGCAGTCAGGAGCAGAAGCAGGAGCTCGTCAACAGAATCACGGAGGCGTTCGTGGAGATTGCCGGCACCCCCAAAGAGCATGTCTGGATCGTATTCCGTGACGTTCCCAGGGATCAGTGGGGGATGGGCGGAAAGCTTCAATAACGGCGAACGGAGAATTCATCCAAGCGGGCTGAAACCCTGCTTTCAACTTAAGCGGCGGAGGGATATTTTCATGCCGCTGGGAACGCTTCATAAAATAGCCCTTTACCGCCTTTAAAACAGGGCATTTCCCGTAAACGGGCGCTGCGTTGGCAGGCTATTCCAGCACGCCTGTGCTAACCAGCAACTCCGCGATCTGGATGGCGTTGGTGGCGGCGCCCTTGCGGAGATTATCGCTAACTACCCAGAGGTTAAGTGAATTCTCCTCGGAAGCGTCGGCTCTGATCCGCCCCACCATTACCTCGTCGCGGCCGGCGGCGGTCAACGGCATCGGGTATTCGAGATGTTCCGGATCGTCAACAAGCGCGATGCCGGGCGCATCCAGCAGCAGGCGGCGGACCTCTTCCACGCTGACAGGCCGGCATGTCTTGATGTTTACCGATTCGCTGTGACCGGTGAAGACGGGAACGCGGGCGCAGGTGGCGGTGACGCGGAGTCCCGGATCGCCAAAGATCTTGCGCGTCTCGTTAATCATCTTCATTTCTTCGTTCGTGTAACCATCGCCGTGAAAATGCTCGATATGTGGCAGCACGTTAAAGGCAATCTGGTGGGGGTAGACGTTTGCGACGATCTCGCCGGACTCCAGCATGGCCTCAGACTGGTCGAACAGCTCCTCGATCGCGGATTTTCCGGTGCCGGAAACAGACTGAAAGGTTGTGACAACAATTCGCTCAATGCCAACAGCTTCATAAATTGGTCTGAGCGCCACAACCATCTGAATCGTGGAACAGTTCGGGTTGGCGATAATGCCCTCGTGCCATTTGACGTCTTCGGGGTTTACCTCCGGGACGATGAGTGGCACATTTGACTCCATCCGGAAGGCGCTTGAGTTATCGATGACAACAGCGCCGGCTTCCACGGCCGCCGGGGCGAACTCCTTGCTGCGGGCGCCGCCGGCGGAGAAAAGGGCGATGTCGATGCCCTCAAAGCTGGCAGCGGTCAGCTCCTGGACCTCGACTTCTTCGCCGGCGAATGTCACCGGCTGGCCCGCGGATCGCGCCGAAGCGAGCGGCCTGATGGAGGCGATCGGGAACCCCCGCTCCTCCAGCAGCTTCAGCATGACGGCGCCGACGGCGCCGGTGGCGCCCGCCACCGCTATGTTAAAATCTTCGGCCAAGAAAAATCCTCTAAAACAGGTTTCCGGTTTCCGGTTTCCAGTTCTGAGTTACGAAGGTTTTAACCAGAAACCAGCAACCGGCATCTTGAAACTGTTTTTAACCGGTTTGCCCCAGATTAAATGCCGCGTGCAACACCTTGACGGCTTGTTCAACTTTGGCCCGTTCAATCACGCATGAGACCTTGATCGACGAAGTGCTGATCATCTCGATGTTGATGCCGGCGTCCGCCAGCGTCCGGAACATCTTCGCGGCGACGCCCGGATAGCTCTTCATGCCGGCGCCGATGATGGAGACCTTTCCCATCTGCTCGCCAATAAGATATGCAACGCCCATGTCACCGGAGATGGCGTCGAGCGCCTTCTGCGCCGCCGGCAGGTCCGGCTGGTTGACCGTAAATGATATATCCGTTGTGCCCTGCTCGCTGACGTTCTGGATGATCATGTCCACGTTGACATTCTGTTCGGCAAGGGCGCCAAACACAGTCGCTGCTACTCCCGGCCGGTCGGGAACCCTCAGCAGCGTCAGCTTCGACTCGTCTGTCTTGTGTGTTACCGCGCTGACGACGGCTTTTTCCATGTCTTCATCTTCCTTTCTGACCCAGGTTCCAGGCTTGTCGCTGAAGCTGCTGCGCACGTGCAGCGGCACGCCATACTTTTGTGCATACTCAACCGACCGCAGCATGAGCACCGCCGCACCGGTGGCTGCCATCTCCAGCATTTCGCCGTAAGAGATTTCGTCGAGCTTGCGGGCGCCGGGCACTATCCGGGGGTCGGCGCTGTAGACGCCGTCCACGTCGGTGTAGATTTCGCACTCGCGGGCGGCCAGCGCCGCGGCCAGCGCCACCGCCGTGGTGTCGGAACCGCCCCGGCCCAGGGTGGTAACGTCCTCCTCCGGCGACACGCCTTGAAAACCGGCAACGAGCACAATCTTACCACTTTCGAGCTCTTCGATTAAGCGCCGTGTCTCGATGCCGGTTATCCGCGCTTTGGTATGAACTGTGTTGGTTTGAATACCCGCCTGGTTGCCGGACAGAGAGATGGCGGTACTGCCCAGTTCATGGATCGCCATCGCCAGCAGGGCGACGCTGACGCGCTCGCCGGTGGAAAGCAGCATGTCAAGCTCCCGCTCCGGCGGGTCAGCGGAGATTTCGTGAGCCATCTTCAGCAGATCGTCGGTGGAGTTGCCCATGGCGCTCACTACGGCTACCACCTCGTTGCCGTCGTTCTCAGCTGCGACGATCCGCCGCGCCACGTTCCTGATGCGCTTGGTGCCGCCGACAGAGGTGCCGCCATATTTCTGGACGATGATTGGCATGATGAGATTTTA